>NZ_OY760905.1:3770470-4084676 GCF_963664135.1 uncultured Acetobacterium sp.
AATGTGGCTGCAGAACAAGTCGAAAGTGGTGCTCAGCAAATTTCCAGTGGTGGTCAGGCATTATCTCAAGGGGCAACTGAGCAAGCCAGTGCTATTGAGGAACTGACAGCGTCCATTGAAGAAGTGGCAGAAGAGACCAAAAAGAATGCCATCAGTGCCAATCAGGCCAGAGAGCTAACCATTGGTGTGCAGGAAAACGCTCAGATTGGGAATAGCCAGATGAAAAAAATGATGTCAGCGATGGACGAGATTAACACTTCATCCAAGAATATTTCAAAAATTATTAAAGTAATTGACGACATTGCGTTTCAGACCAATATCCTTGCGCTCAATGCAGCGGTCGAAGCCGCCCGGGCCGGTCAGCATGGCAAAGGTTTTGCAGTGGTGGCAGAAGAGGTGCGCACCCTGGCCGCCCGCAGCGCCGAAGCCGCAAAGGAAACCACCGGTTTGATCGAAGGTTCTATCAATCGGGTAGAAGTGGGGAACACCATTGCCGATGAAACAGCCGCCAGCTTACAGACGATTCTCGAAAAAATTGAGGAAGTCACAGGAATTGTCAGTGAAATTGCCAAGGGATCCAATGAACAGGCATCGGCCATCGCCGAAATCACTCAGGGGATTGAACAGGTCTCCCAGGTGGTACAAACCAATTCTGCCACTGCCGAACAAAGTGCCGCAGCCAGTGAAGAATTATCCGGGCAGGCAGAAATGCTTAAACACATGATTGGAGCTTTTAAGCTGAAGGATCAGCAAGAGATTGGCATAGAATCGGGAAAATTTGATAGCAGTCCAATGCACCAAAATTTAGAACAGCGACAGCATGTACCAGAGATTATTCTGAATGAGTCTGAAACAGACAAATACTAAGAAGAAAAAAGCACCCCTGTTCCTCATAATAAAAAGAACAGGGGTGTTGCTTATGAGCTAAGAATTAGTATCTTCGGGGAATTTTTTCAAGATCAAATGTTTCGTTGCGGAACTCGGCATTAAAATAGGGGAAACGGGCAACTTTCGCCCGTATTTCTTTTTGCGGTGTGCCGGGGGAACCCCAAAGGACAATCACATCGGTTCCTTCTTTGGCATATTACTGATCGATTGAGGCCAGTGAAATCATCCGCTGTTCATAGAATGAGTAGGTTTTTCCGGTGGCGACACCGATTTTTTTGCCATCCACTCAAACATAATTGCCGAGGATGCTGCCCCTTGAGAAGCATTAGTCAATATTGAATATAACAACAAAGGCAGATATTTGTACGGCTGACGCTTGCTTGGATTGGGGAATAATAAAATGCTGGATGGTAATACTAAAAGAGCATTAGGCAAGGAACCATCAAGATTTATTGATAGCAATATGCAACTCGGGAATGATTATTTTTTGCTCTGACAAATTCAATTGCTTCCTTTCCGGTTATGTGTTCAATGTCAATTGCAATAATGTAAGCGTTTGAGCATTCATCTATTTCTTTGTGCTGGGCTTCTTCAGGCTGATCCCCTGAGTATTTTTACTAAAGAGAGGAATGCTTCCAACATTTCATCACCCTCCACAATTCTGGACTTACCAAAAGCAATAACACAACGGAAATAAGTTGTGTATTCCTTACTTATAATTGTATCTTCATCGGTGACTGAAAAAGACACTTTTGAATTGTTTGTGATGGAATCAATTTTATGTCCAGCTCTTGCTGAATGAAAATAGATTTTGTCATTAAAATAGACGTAGCTTAATGGGACTGCGTAAGGATAATCTTCATCTCCTAAACAGGCCAAAACACCATTGGTGTTTCTTTTCATTACTGCAATCGTATCTTCCATTGATAATAATTGTTTACCTCTTCTCATTTCTCTAAACATTAGCTTTTCTCACTTTCATAAAATTATAATCCAAATAGATATCAACATAAAATATCTATTCGGTAGTTGGAACACTTGTGTTATTCATAACATCGGGTGTGGCACGCTCGCATTAAAATCGAATAAAAATTATACAGTGGTAAATTTCAGGCCTAAAATACCCACTAATATTAGGCAGAGAAATACAATTCGCAAAATATTGACAGGATCATTAAAAAGGATCATTAAAAAGGATCATGCCCAGTAATACGGCACCGATAGCACCGATTCCAGTCCAAATTGCATATGCCGTGCCGATTGGCAGAGATTTAGTTGCAAGTGCCAATAAATAAAAGCTTACGTCCATCGCTCCCAATGTAACAAATGAAGGGAACAACTTTGCAAATCCCTGAGAGTATTTAAGACCCATTGCCCAAACAACTTCAAAAATTCCTGCAATAATCAAATATAACCAAGCCATGTTTTTCCTCCGGAACATAAAATTAAGCCTGAAAAATATCTTTTGATATCTCCCAGGCTTTTATCCTTCCGTGACACAGTTGTTAAACTGTGAGTTCTCTCTTGGTCACAGGCCAGTTATGCTGCGGAACCCTAGAGAACTTTAATGACTTTATTAAGATAATGATCTTTCAAACTTTAAATAATTATACATTTATTTTAGCAATAAGTCAATATTCTCGTTTAATCATCTCCAGTTATTGGTTTGCATTCTGGTTATATCGAAAATAGCCCATCAAGACCAATGCTCACTTAACGTCTGTAAGTCAACGTTCTGTATACAAATGATTAAACTCTTTGTCTATTTCGATACGTTTCTATTTGCATATCTTCATGAAATCGAGTTATAATACAAAAGATAAGACATCAACGATAATCGATTAAAATGTGTCGATCTAGATGTCTATTTAAAATTAGGAAAGAGGTTATACAAATGGAGAAGAATAACAAAAGTAAATTAAAGCAGCTAAAGGCTGAAAAAGCGGGAGGAACTTTGCAATGAGTCTGTTTAAGAAATTAATGATCTTTATATCAATGCTTCTTATTGGGGCAACAATGTTAATGATGATAGTGTCATTTAATTTATCTTCAAATCAATTCATTGTGCTGCTATTCTCATCATTAGGAATTATTTTGATTGGTGAAAGTATAGCATATTTATTTTTTAAAAGTGCTCTTAAACCGTTAAGTCAGCTTGATGAAATTATGCACAACATTAATTTCATTTACCTTGATAATCGGATCGAAAAAAACGCTGCTAACAAAATTGAAGATATGGTAGTCAATCTGAACCAGTTAGTCGAATATCTCGAAATAACGCTTTTAGAATCCGTCAAAAAAGTAAGTGAAGGTGATTTTGTTATTGATTTAAAAAATCAAAATATGGATTATGAAGTAGGTCACGAATTCCAACACGTAATTGAGTCGATAGAAACTGTATATTTTGAAATTGATATGATTGTTAAAGCCTGTCAGGAAGGGAAACTTGATATCAGAGGAAACACGGATCTTTTTAATGGAAAATATAAAGAAATAATCATTGATGTCAATACGATGCTTGATGCGATCACCATTCCAGTAAGTAATATCTCTAAGTACGTTTATCGTATTGGCAATGGCGAAAAACCAGAATTTATAACTGAAATCTATTCCGGGGATTTTGATGTGCTAAAAAATAATGTTAATTCCTGTATACAAGGGTTAGTTGATTTAGAAGAATGTAATCGCATCCTTTTGCTGATGAGTAAAAATGATTTTACCCAGAATATCGAGGGAGATTTTTCAGGGATTTATTCTGACCTGGCTAAATTGATCAATCTAGTAAATATAAAATTGGTCCGTGTTGTTGAAATTTCGACAAATATTGCAAATGGGGATATGTGCGATTTGAATGCCCTGAGAAAAGTACCACGGCAAAGTGAAAATGACCGGATCATCCCGTGTTTAATTGGCATGATTGAAAATATTATCCAGCTGGTGGGAGAAACAGAAAAAATGGCTGGTATTGCAGTTAAAGGTGATCTTGGCAATCGGGGTGACGTCACAAAATTCAATGGTGAATATGCACGAGTCATTGATGGATTCAACCAAATACTGGATGCAGTTATTGCGCCAGTAATGGAAGCATCCGATACCCTGAAAAAATTATCTCAGGGAGATCTGGGCTCAGCCATGGTTGGCGACTATTTGGGTGATCATGCTCAGATCAAAAATGATTTGAATCAGACCATTGCATTTTTACAACAATACGTATCAGAAATTACGATGACTTTGGAAGAAATTGGACGTGGAAATCTAAATCAGGAAATTACAACCAATTATTTAGGCGATTTTTTACCGATCAAGACAGCATTAAATGAGATTATTGGAAGTTTAAGTGAAACAATGTCAGATATAAATTTAGCGGCCGGACAAGTTGAAGTGAGCGCTCAGCAAATTTCGGATGGCGGCCAGGCGTTGGCTCAGGGAACCACCGAACAGGCTAGTTCCATTCAGGAACTGACTGCTTCCATTGAAGAAGTTGCAGGCGAGACAAAGCAGAATGCTGTACGCGCCAATGAGGCCAATGAATTGGCTTTAGTGGTTCGCCAAAGTGCCGAAACAGGGAATGAACAGATGAAAAGGATGCTTACTGCCATGGTGGAGATTAATGAATCGTCCAGTAACATTTCAAAAATTATCAAAGTCATCGACGATATTGCCTTCCAAACAAATATTCTGGCATTAAATGCCGCAGTCGAAGCAGCACGGGCCGGACAGCATGGTAAAGGTTTTGCTGTGGTTGCTGAAGAAGTCAGAACATTGGCAGCTAGAAGTGCTGAAGCGGCTAAAGAAACAACCGGTTTGATAGAAGGTTCCATTAAAAAAGTGAAAGCTGGCAGTAAAATTGCTGATGATACTGCTGAAAGTTTGAAAGATATCGAAAATAGAATCGAAAAGGTTACATATTTAGTTGGCAATATCGCCCAGGCATCTAATGAGCAGGCGTCAGAAATTGCTCAAATTACGCTGGGGATTGAACAGGTCTCCATGGTTGTTCAAAGCAATTCTGCAACAGCCGAAGAAAGTGCCGCAGCCAGCGAGGAACTTTCGGGTCAGGCAGAACTCCTTAAAAAGATGGTTGATGCGTTTCAATTAAAAATTTAGTATCAAGCGGTGGTATCAGAACTTTTCAAGATTGTGGAAATGCAATTGAGAAAAGTTCTTTTTATTGTATTAAATTAATAGTGTGGGCGTTGTAAATTTATATCAAATAATGATTGACGTTTACAATAAACTATTGTATATTATAGATAATCGATTATATGTAATGAATTGTAAACCAATTGGATCCTGAATTTACAGCTCAATAAATTATTAATCGAGACTTATGCGATTACAAAAGACACCAGGAGCAATCATATTATCTATTATTACCGACACGGTAAAATTGAAAGGTGGAATTATTATGGGTTATTTAGTAGCGATTGGGCTTACAGCAGGAATTATTGCAGGAATATTCTCACATTTGGTTTTCATTGCAGGGGTGCTACCTGTAATTGTATGGGTGGCTTTTGCAGGTGAAGCAACATTCTTCGCAGCAGGCGGAAAAAACATGGGTTTGGTAAAGGGACTTGCGTCAAACTTTGCCGGTGTTTTATGGGCTGTATTTATATTTTTCGTCTTTGGGGCATGGTCATCGTCATTTGCTTTGGGAATAGCAGTATTTATTGCCGTGGTTATGATGTGTGTCGAAGCAAAAATCGATTTTCTTTCTTTTATCCCCGGAGCATTTATTGGAGCAGCCTGTCTTTTTGGATCAGAAACCGAAGCATTCCCAACTGGCGATATTATCGGTGTGTTAATCGCCCTCACATGTGGAGCAGCTATGGGATGGGTTGCTGAAAAAGCAGCAGGCCCAATTGCGGGTTTAATTGCAAAGAAATTTCCGGAAAAAGAAGCAGTAGCAGAACAACAACAAGCATAACAGATTCATAAATAAAACGTTTTTCTTAAAATCGCATAAGTAGAAGTATGTTTATAATTAAATTTAAAAAGGCGTATTGCTTAGTAACTTAAAGTTAGGCAATACGTTTTTTTTGTTATTCATTTTTAAAAAGATATTACATATGTTTGTGGAATCTGAACGCGGTGAGGCTAAATATCGAATCTTGATTAAATAGATTTAAATGATGCAGTTCCATTTCAATTAAATTCTGCTGTTGATATTGTAATGGCAACATGAATGTTCAAGACATTGCGAGTTTATAAATTTATACCTGTTTAAAATATCTGCAAAAAAATCATTAACGATTATAGATAATTTTGACAAGCAGAGAATCTGTGCTATAATAAATCAATAATGAATGTTGTAGCAAGGAGTGATCTATTGTGGTTGAGCCAGACGGAAAATTAAAAAAAAGAACTTTATATAGCGATGAAATACGAGAAGTCATCAAACAGGCAATCATCAGTGAGGAGTTAAAACCTGGAGAACGGGTGGTTGAAACCCGCTGGGCAAAAAAACTGGGGGTATCCCAATCACCGGTGAGAGAAGCCATACGCGACCTTGAAATGATGGGCTTTATAGAAAATCGCCCTTATCAGGGAGCCTTTGTCCGAAAAATGGATAAGAAAGATGTCATTGATGCTTATTATGTCCGGGAAGCCCTGGAGATGGCAGCCATGCGATATGCGGTTGAAGTCATTACCGATGATCAGCTGGAAGATATCCTCAATGTGATGGATGAAATGAAACAAGCGGTTAAAGATGGGAATTTTGAGCTTTTTGTTGAAAAAGACAGTTTGTTCCACGAAAAAATAATGAAGATCTCTAACAATGAGCTGCTAATCAAGCTTTGGAATCAATGTAAAATAAGGGAATATACCAGTATCAGTGCCTGGATTTCAGATCTTACTTTGGAAACATTGGCAGAGCGGCATAATAGTCTCTATCAGGCATTGAAAACAAGAAACAAGGAAATGGCCATGGAAGCGGTCACCGAGCACTTTGAAGTATTAATCGAAGAAATGAATAATATTTCCTGATAAAAGGAAGTTGAGAAAAACAATTAAATAGAAAAAACTCGAATCTGTTTAACCGAAATTCCCATCATGATTAATGTGTGATCATTATGAAAATTTCGGTTAGACAGTTTTTTTTGCGCAAAATTAATTTTATTAAATTTACGAAATATCATTTGACATTAGGAAAGGGAGGTGTTACTATTCATTTATAAAATATAATCGATTATATATAATATTTAAAAAATTATGCGGTACAAAGAAAAATTAAAATATTGTAATTAATAGCAATGGTATGAAAACGCTAATTTTCTTGTGGTTCTTAAAGCACCGCTTATGAATGCAAAAATTCTGTTGTTAGATTTTCAAGTATTTTAAAATTTTTACTTTAAATTTGGAGGTTTAATTATGTCTGATTGTGAAAAGACCAATTATATTGGTAAAAGTGTTCAAAGAATTGACGCATTTGAAAAAGCAACCGGTAAAGCGAAATACTTTGAGGATTATCAGGTCCAATATAGAGATTTGCTACATGTAAAGGTTTTACGTAGCCCACATGCCCATGCAAAAATTATCAGCATTGATGTGAGTGCAGCAGAGGCTCTGCCAGGTGTTATAACTGTTGCAAAAGGAAGTGACAGCGATATTCCATGGTCTGACCTCCCGTATGCATCCAGTTATTATGGAAACCCTGCTAAAGACGAAGTTATCTGGGCTGGTCAGGCCGTTGTGGCGGTAGCTGCAGAGACCATTGAAATCGCCGAACAAGCCTTAGAGTCGATTAAGGTCGTTTATGAAGAGCTACCATATGTTACTGATCAGCGCTTGGCAATGGGACCAGACGCCATATCAGTTACAAGTCCTGAATTGGGAATTGCTGCTGGATATGGTGGGGTACAACCTGAAGGTCCCAATGTTATGGGAAGCTATAAATTGAGACATGGTGATGTTGATAAAGCTTTTGCTGAAGCAGATGTAATCGTTGAAGAAGAGTATCAGGCTGGTAAAAAATCAACTTCCCAAATCGAATGCAATGGCAGTATTGTTGAATATCAACAAGATGGCGGTGTGACAGTAATCACAAATGGCTGCGGTGTTCACGGTGTAATAAAAAATCACTTATTGACCATGTATCCACAACTCACATCATCCAAACTGCGCGTTATCCAGCCAGTTACCGGTGGTAGTTTCGGAAACCGGTTATTCCCATTAGTTGAGCCACTGGCAGTATTAATGGCTTTAAGAACAAAAAGAACTGTTTCGTATGTTTTAACCAGAAAAGAAATGTATATTTCATCACCATCCAACTGGCCGGTATATACCAAATTAAAGCTAGGCGCAAAAAAAGATGGAACCATCATTGCTGAAAAGCTGGAATTGGTTGAAGATGCCGGAGCACAGATTAGAGGTTATTTTGACGGACGTTTATCCTCTTCTGGCTTAATGTGTGTCTATAATATTCCCAATGTTTACTGTGATTCTTATGCAGTTCGAACAAACACCATGCCATGTGCTCCATATCGTGGTTTAGGCTGTGCAGAATCAGAATGGGCAATGGAAAACCTTCTGGATGTACTGGCCGAAAAACTGGACATGGATCCTTTAGAAATCCGATTAAAGAACATGATCAAAAATGGGGAATCTAATGCTTATGGTGAAAAAGTAACCAGTATTGGTCTTGGGAAATGTTTAAAGGCTGTAGCAGACGGAATCAAAATTGATGAACCCTGCACGCAGGATGATGGCCCATGGAAATACGGAAAAGGGATTGCGGCGGCCGGAAAGCAGAACACACCACTTGGTCGCGCCGAAGCGGACTGTTTAGTTCACAGTGATGGTAGTATCGAAATCCTTGTCAGTTGTGATGAGCAGGGAATGGGTGTTCAATCGGCACTGAGACAGATGGCCGCGACAGAATTCCAGATTGATATTGACAGAATAAAAGTAACCCGGGCTGATACCGCCATCACCCCATTTGATAACTTTGGCGCTTCCAGCCGAACAACCTATACAACTGGGAATGCCGTGATTATTGCCTGTCAGGATGCTATTGAGCAATTAAAGGAAGCCGCCGGCCGTGAAGTTGGTCTGGCAAAAAAACAGATTACGATTAAAGACGGGAAAGCCTACATTGTTGGGTCAAATATTGAATCCATTGATATTCCTGATTTGTTCAAGCCATTTGACTTCTTTACGCAACAAACCTGGGGACTTTTAAAAGGCACACCGGTAAGAGGAAGAGGCGTATTCTGTCCTGCTCCTGCGGTAGAGTGGTTTGGCCCTGGTCATGAAGATGGTCGAACCCCAAGAATGTGGAACTGGTATCAGTTCAGTGCTTTTGGAGCAGAGGTAGCTGTTAATGAAGAAACAGGTCAAATCAAAATTTTAAAACTGATGAGCACAGCAGATTCAGGAAACCCAATCAATCCGAAATTGGTTGAAGGTCAGATTGATGGTGGCGTTATCATGGCACTGGGATTCTCAATTATGGATCATCACATGTTCCAGGACGGAAAAATGATGAACCCCAATATGTCAGATTATCGTTTGCCAACAACCCTGGAAACACCGCTACAGAAAAACTTTATGCGCGCGATCTTACCAGATCCACTTCCAGATGGTCCGTTTAATGCAAAAGGGATGGCAGAATCCATCATGATTCCAGTTGGGCCTGCAATTGCAGCGGCAATTTATCAGGCGATTGGTGTACGACCTACAGAAATGCCTATGACTGCTGAAAGAGTATTGAAGTTGATTAAAGATAAGGAGGCCAATGATGCAAAATAGAGCGAATTATATTCAAGTTAAATGTGAAATAAATGGAAAACCAGTCGATTTATTTATATCTCCAGACCGAACTGTGGTAGATGTCTTAAGAAATGAACTGGGTTTAACCGGAACAAAACAAGGGTGTGATGACGGGAACTGTGGTACCTGTACTATTCTGGTTGATGGAAAAGCGGCGAAAAGCTGTTCGATGCTGATCGGACAAATACGCAATAAAAAAGTGACAACTATTGAAGGTGTCAGTGATGGTGATGTTCTTCATCCCATGCAGCAAGCTTTTATTGATCACTTTGCCATTCAGTGTGGATTCTGTACACCGGGGATGATCATGACGGCGATTGCCATATTAAATGAAAACCCCAATGCTAATGAAGATGACATTCGTGAAGGCTTACATGGAAATTTATGCCGCTGTACCGGTTATGTAAAAATTGTTGAAGCTGTTGAAGATGCACGAGATCAGATCAATGCTGGAGGTGCGAACTAATGAAATTTAATGCATATTATGAACCAAATACAGTTGCAGAGTGTGTCCAAATTTTAAGCGAACAGGGATCAGATGCAAAAATGCTGGCTGGTGGAACCGATCTGGTTATTCGTTTAAGAAGCCGAGTGCTTAAGCCAAAAACGGTTGTAAGTTTAAATGCGATTCCTGAATTAGGTGAAGTGACCTTAAAAGAAGATGGCCTTTATATTGGTGCTATGGCTCGCCTGATGGATGTTTCCAAATCGGAACTGTTAACCGGAGCCTGGAAAATTGTCAAAACCGGTGCCGGAAATGTATCCAGCATGCAGGTTCGTAACAATGCCACCCTTGGCGGAAATACCTGTAATGCTTCCCCAAGTGCTGACACCGTTCCGGGTTTGGTCGTTTCCGGCGCAATTGCCAATATCGTTGGCAAAAATGGTGAAAGAAGCGTTCTGTTGGAAGACTTCTTTACCGGCCCGGGCAAAACCGTATTAGCAGATGACGAGATGTTAGTAAGTTTTAAACTCCCCAAATACGCCGATAAAACCGGCGCTGTTTACAAAAAATATTCAATCCGTGGTGATACTGATATCGCAATTATCGGAGTTGCCGGGAAAATCACTTTGAATGCTCAGGGTGAAGTGGCCGATATGAAGATCGCTTTAGGCGGCGTCGCACCAACCGTTATCCGAGTTCCAAAAGCTGAAGCCTTATTAACAGGAAAGAAACTGACAGAGCAATTAATTGAAGAAGCAGCAGTGATCGCTTCAGAGTCGTGTACACCGATAACCGATGCTCGAGCTACGAAAGAGTATCGAACAGAAATGGTCAGAGTATGGGTACGACATGTATTAACCGATGCGGCACAGGAAGCTCAGAAAAACTAACCCAGTTAAGGAGCAGAAATGATGCCGCAAGGCATCGCTGCTCCTTTTCTTACAAATAAATCAACCTCACCTGTTGAGAAAGGAAATTAAAATGGAGAAACTAACATCGAATGTTTATACAGAAACAAAGATTCGGGGGTGTAATCCCAGTATTGTTTTCACAAGCGAAGGATCGGTATTTATTGATACCGCTCAGATTTTAACGGATCTATTGGAAATGATTACTTTTGCCGAAGAAAAAGGACCGATCAAATACATGATCAATACCGAACCTCATATCGATCATATTTTTGGAAATCACTGGTTTGCCGGTAAATGTCCGGTTATTGGACACGAAGCAATCGACAAAGATTTCTTTCTGGTCCCTGGTGAAATGGATGGTTATGACTACTCTGTGGATGTGTTAACCCGTCAGGATCCCAAAGGACTGCCATTAATGCCATCCCGGGCAGATTATATTATTAATAAACCGCAAATTACCTTCTCTAAGGATATGTCGATGAAGGTGGGCGAGCACACCTTTAAGCTGTACCACACACCAGGTCATTCGGATTCACAGATTGCTGTGTATGTACCGGAGGAACGTGTTGTCTTTGTCGGGGATACTATTTTTTCTGATTGCCAAACCTGGCTGCACTCAGCCAACATAGATGAACTGATCAATTCACTTAAATTCATCTACACCCTGGATGTGGATTATATTGTCCCAGGTCATGGACCGGTTGTTAAAAAATCATATGTGCTAAAACAATTATCCTTTATTTACGAGTGGCTTAACCAGGTTGCGGAAGGGATTGCACAAGAATGGACCCTCGATGAATGTATCAAAAAAATAAGTTTTGAAGAACGCTTCCCGGTGGATATTGGTCAGGATGAAATGATGGAATACATCCAACGAACAAATATCATCAAGTGTTACAACTACTTAACCCAGGGATAAGCGACGAAGCGTTTTTCCAAACAGAAAAAAGGAGGACATTTTACAGATGAAATTGGATTCAATTAATAATGTTTCGATTATCGGAACTGGCATGATCGGCGCGAGTATGGCCGTATTGTTTACTGGTAATGGCTATAAAACGACCATCCTGGCACATAACGATGCCGAAATAGAAGCCGGAAAACAACGTTATCAGGCCTGTTTTGAAGATTTGGTACAAAAAAAACTGGTTACGGAAAAACAATATCAAGCCTGCGAAAAACTGTTGATAATAACAACCGATTATCAGGACATTTCCGATACCGAACTGATTTTTGAATGTGTGGTTGAAAATCTGGCGGTTAAACACAGTGTCTATCAAGCGATTGAAGAGAACTGTCCGAACTATAAAGCCATTGCCTCGTCGACATCGGCTATTTCAGCGGACGATCTTGCTGAAGGTTTGAAGCAAAAAGAAAAGCTGGTTGTGGCTCACCCCTGGAATCCCCCCCACCTGGTCCCTTGTGTGGAGTTGGTGCCAAGTCAATGGTCAGCAGCAGGGGTTATCGATGCCATTTATGAATTTCTGGAATCAGTCGGACGAAAAGTGGTGGTCATGAAAAAAGCGGCTCCCGGATTTATCGGTAATCGGCTGCAACATGCACTATACCGGGAAGCCGTCCACATGGTGGAACAGGGCATCGCATCACCGGAAGATATTGACAAAACCTTAAAATATAGTTTTGTACCCCGGTATACATCCATCGGCATTTTTGAACATTTTGATTATGCCGGGTTGGATATGATCGTCAGTATTGATGACTACCTCTTCCCGGATCTTTCAAATGCCGACAAAACTCCGGATTACATCCGGTCACGCTTTGAAAAAGGCGATCTCGGTCAGAAAACCGGTCAGGGTGTTTACGACTGGTCCAAGGTGGATATGGACGAATTCCGGATGAAAGCCGCAAAACCATATTTTGAGTTTTTTAACTGGAGTTTGCCAGAAGAAGACTAACGAGAAAATAACAGTAAGGATTGAAAGGAGTATCAACGTGATATCAAAAGAAAGAAAATTTTGGATCTACGAGATCATGAATAAAATCAGATATTTTGAATTAAAGGCTCTGCGCTTGTTTGAAGAAAATAAACTCCGTGGATCGGTTCATTTATATGCTGGCGAAGAAGCCGTTGCTGCCGCTGTCTGTTCCCAATTGACCGATGATGATTATATCACCAGTACCCATCGGGGTCATGGTCATTGTATCGCCAAAGGTGCTGAACTGGATAAAGCCATGGCCGAATTAATGGGTAAGGAAACCGGTTACTGCAAAGGTCGCAGCGGTTCCATGCACATTGCCGATTTTACCAAGGGCAACCTTGGTGCAAATGCCATTGTCGGCGGGGGCATTCCGATCGCCACCGGAGCGGCGCTGGCCGCCAAGCTTCAGAAAAACGACAAGGTCGCTGTTTCTTTCTTTGGTGATGGTGCTTCCAATGAAGGCACCTTCCATGAAAGTCTGAATCTGGCAGCCGTGTGGAAACTGCCGATCATCTTTGTATGCGAAAATAATGGTTTTGGTATTTCGGTACCGGTTGCGCAGTCAACTTCGGTTGAAAACATCAGTGATCGTGCCGTCGGCTACGGAATACCAGGAGTAACCGTTGACGGGAATGATGTTTTTGCTGTTTATGAAGCCTTTGAAACCGCTGTTAAACGGGCTAAAGCAGGGGATGGGCCGACTTTGATTGAATGTAAAACGTATCGGACCCTTGGCCATTGGACCGGAGATCCTCAAACCTATCGGGATAAAAAAGACGTTGAAATGTGGCGAGACACCAAAGACCCGATTCAATTGTTTAAAAAACGCCTTGTTGATGCCGGTGATTTCACTGCCGCAGAATTAGACCAGGTTGAAGAAGCTGCTAAAGTGGAAGCGGATGCTGCCGCCGAGTTTGCCATTAACAGTCCTAACCCGGATCCTGCCGATGTTATGGCCGATGTTTTCTACGAAGCTTGAGAAAGGAGCAAAAATGAGTAAAAAAACTTATGCAACAGCCATTCGCGACGTCATTGCAGAAGAAATGCGCCGGGATGAAAATGTTTTTGTTATGGGAGAAGATATTGAGTTACTGGGTGGTATTTTTGGATGTACCCGGGATTTATATAAAGAATTCGGCACTGATCGGATCAGAAATACACCGATATCCGAAGCCGCCATGATTGGAGCCGGTGTTGGTGCCGCCTGTGCCGGCATGCGTCCGATTGTGGAACTGATGTACATGGACTTTACCTTAGTTGCCGCCGATCAGATTATTAATCAGGCTGCCAAAACCCGCTATATTTTTGGCGGTAAAGCGAAGATTCCCCTGGTCATCCGGGGACAACAGGGAATTGGCCGGGGAAACGCCGCCACCCACAGTCAGAGTCTGGAAACCATTTTTATGCACTTCCCCGGGATCAAGGTTGCCTGTCCGTCGAATGCCGCCGATGCCGCCGGTTTATTAAGAACCGCCATTCGCGATGATAACCCGGTGATGTTCTTTGAACATAAAGCGCTCTATGCTTCTAAATTTGAAGTACCGGATGATCCGGATTTTTGTGTGCCTTTTGGTAAGGCTGAAATTAAGCGAAGCGGTAAAGATGTCACCATCGTGGGTTCATTACTCTATGTCAGCAGAGCCTTGGAAGCGGCAGCTGAATTGGAAAAAATAGGAATTGATGCCGAAGTGATTGACCCCAGAACGATGGTACCTTTTGATATGGACACCATTATTGAATCAGTTAAAAAAACCGGAAAACTGGTGGTGGTTCATGAAGCCCATAAGGTCGCCGGTTGGGGAGCAGAAGTTGTTTCAGAAGTTGTTGACGGCGCATTTAAATATTTAGATGCCGCACCGATTCATCTCGGTGCCAAAGCCTGTCCGCTGCCTTTTAATATTGAATTGGAAAATGCGGTAGTACCGAGTGTGCAGCAGATCGTTGAAGCAGCAAAAAAAGTGTGTTATCGATAGACTCGATAGTTAGGAGGATAGAATGGCAGAATTTATAATTATGCCCAAACAAGGTCTTCAGATGACCGAAGGAACCATTATGGAATGGTTGATTGGAGAAGGCGAAGAAGTCATTGCCGATGCTCCTTTATTCGAAATGGAGACGGATAAACTAACCATCACCATTGACGCCAGTGCTGGTGGTACCTTGTTAAAAATAATTCATGGCGCCGGAGCCGTGGTTCCAATCACGGAACCGATTGCGATTATCGGTGACAAGGGCGAAGATTTTTCCGCTTTATTAGATTCCATCGGGGCACCGGCCGCTGCTGCAACGGTTGCTGAAAGTGTGGAACCAGTTCAGATTGCGGAAACATCGATTGGAACAGCGGCTGTTAAGGCACCACGAACCGGAAGAGTTTTTGCATCACCCCGGGCTAAAATGCTGGCTGAAGAAAAAGGGATTGATGTTGCCGATATTGATGGCTCTGGCCCTGAGGGACTGATCATTGAAAAAGATGTTTTGGATTTTGCCACCAATCCGATTTCTAAAACGGCCGCAACGCCATTGGCCAGAAAAGTTGCAGAACTTCAAAATATTGATATCAATGGGATTCAGGGATCTGGCGTCCGTAATAAAGTGTTAGCAGACGATGTGCGTTCATCGGCATCAGTTAGTCATACACCGGTTCAGATGGTTCAATCACTTGATGAAGAATTGATTCCCATCAAAGGGATGCGAAAAATTGTTGCGGAACGCATGAAACAAAGTCTTGGTGAAATGGCCCAGGCCAACCATCGCATCACCGTCGATATGACCAATTCGGTGGCTCTAAGAGAACAATACAAAGCAGTGGGCAGAAAGGTCAGCTACAACGATATCGTGCTGCGCTGCGCGGCCAAAGCCTTGACGGAATTCCCAATGATGAATTCCTCCTGGACCAGCGCCGGGATTGTGCTTAAGAAGTATGTGAATATGGGCATGGCCGTAGCTATTGAGCAGGGTTTAATTGTTCCTGTTATTAAAAATATTCACCTCAAATCGCTGGATCAAATTTCTAAAGAATCCAGTGAACTGGCTTTAAAAGCAAAAGAAAACAGACTTCAGCCGGAAGACTATAGCGGCGGAACCTTTACCGTTTCCAATCTGGGGATGTTTGATATTGATGGCTTCACCGCTATCATCAACCCACCAGAAGCCGGCATCCTGGCAGTTGGCAAGCTGGCCAAACAACCGGTGGTAAGCGGGGATGAAATTGTTATCCGAATGATGATGCAGCTCAGCCTGACCTATGATCATCGTACCGTGGATGGCGCGCCGGCAGCTCAGTTCCTGAAACGGATCAAAGAATTACTTGAAAATCCGATGTTGCTGATTTAAGGAGAATGACTTTATGAAATATGATGTTGCAGTTTTAGGAGGAGGACCGGGGGGATACGAAGCAGCAATTCGCTGTTCCCAGTATGGTCTCAAAACAGTGCTCATCGAAGCAAGAGAACTTGGCGGCACCTGTTTGAATCGTGGTTGTATTCCAACCAAAGCCTTGCTTCATGGTGCCGAATTTTACGATGAAGCAAAGAGTGCCCAGGAGTTTGGCGTTTTTTTTGACAATATCGCATTTGACTATGAAAAATTGGCAGCCTATAAAGAAAAGATCGTAAGCAGATTAAGAAAGGGCATTGAAGGACTTGAAAAAGCCCATGGCGTCACCGTCATTAAAGGCTTTGGGGTGTTAAAAAATGCGAATGAAATAGCAGTAAATGGGGAAACGGTTGTTGCCGATCACATCATCCTGGCCACCGGTTCCAGTCCATTTTTACCACCCATTCCAGGCGTTGATAATAAATCGGTCATGACCAGCGACGAAGTTCTGGAAATGAAACAGTGTCCGGAGAGCCTGGTGATCATCGGCGGCGGCATCATCGGTATTGAATTTGCGACCTTGTATGCATCGCTGGGAAAAAAGGTGACAGTTATCGAAATGCAGCCGGATATCCTTCAGGGAATTGACAAGGAAATTGTTAAGGAACTGTCCCAGATTCTTAAACGAAAAGGGGTTCAGATTATCGCTGGTGCCAAGGTCACTGGGATCGAAGAAGCGGAAGAAATAACTGTGAATTATGAGAAAGACGGACATCCTAATAGTGCGGCCGGGGCCTGCTGCATTGTCAGTGTTGGCCGAAAAGCGCAAATCGATCAGATCGGTTTGGAAGCCGTCGGCATTAAGCGTATTGGCTCATTTATTGAAGTTGATACGTATCTTAGAACAAATATTCCTAACATCTATGCCATTGGTGACATCACCGGAAAAATTCAGCTGGCCCATGTTGCCACAAAACAGGGGATGGTTGCCGCAGAAAACATTATCGGCCAACAGAAGCGAATGAAATATGAGGTGGTCCCTTCCTGTCTTTACACCAATCCGGAAATTGCCTGGATTGGACTAAGCGAAGAGGAAGCAGTCAAGGCTGGAAAGAACATAAAAATCGGACGCTATGGTGTCGGCGGTAATGGCAAGTCCAGTGTCATGGGAAAGAGCAAAGGAGTGATCAAACTGGTTTGTGACCATGTCACCGGCGAAGTTTACGGAGCTCAGATCATGGCCCCCAGAGCCACCGATATGATCGGTGAAATTGCGGTAATTATGGAATGTGAAGGCACCATTGAAGAATTATCGGACACCATTCATCCCCATCCCACCGTTTGCGAAATTATCGTCGAAGCGGCTCACGATGTGGAAGGGCTGTGCTGCAATGCACCGCCTAAGAAATAAGTATTCATTACGAAAGTATCGTGAGCTTTGCGATCAGTTTCGCACGAAACAATTTTTACACTAGGTCGTACAACATTTTCTTGTACTGTTCGCCTACACGTTACAAAATTGTTTGTGGAAACCGAACGTAAAGCAATCATTGTTGAGTGTCTTTGAATGACACAATTAAGAAAGTAACAGGAGGAAAATAGAATGAAAAAAATTAAAGTAGGGGTTGCAGGATACGGCGTCATTGGTCAGAGACTGGCAGACGCGGTTGCACTTCAGGGCGATATGGAATTGGTGGGGGTTGCTGATTTAGCACCGACTCTGTCAATCCGGGCGTTAAAAGAAAAAGGGATGCCTTACAACTTGTTTTTAGTGGATATGAACCGGAAGCCAGAGTTTGAAACCCTGGAAATTCCCATTACCGGATCTTTTGAAGACCTGGTCGATCAGGTAGATATTATGCTGGATTCTTCACCAGGCGGTGTGGGTGTTAAAAACAAAGAACTTTATGCATCAAAAGGCGTGAAGGCTATTTTCCAGGGTGGCGAAAAGAATTCGGTTGCCGATGTATTCTTCCACGGCTATGCCAATTACGAACAAGGGCTGGATCAGGATTATTTGAAACTTACCAGCTGTAATACCACTGGCTTGATTCGTGCCGTTGATTGTCTGGATCGAAACTGTGGCGGCGTTGAACGGGTTGCCATTACCATCATCCGTCGTGTTGCCGATCCCGGCGATTATCACCGTGGCTTAACCAATGCATTGCAGGTTGACAAGGCACCTTCACATCAGGCGGTTGATTTAATGACCATCATGCCTCATGTTGAAGCCACCGGCGTGCTGGTTCATACACCAGTAACCCATGGTCACATTATCACTGTATTGGCTACCGGCAAGAAAAAAATCACCAAAGAAATGGCTTTAGAAGCATTCAAAAAACATCCCCGTATTCGGGTGGTAAAAATTGATGATGGTTTCCAGGGAAATGCATCCTTCTTCCGATATGCCCGAGATCTGGGAAATACCAGAGGTGACATGTATGAAATCGGATTATGGGAAGACTGTATCGTCGAAAGCGGAAACGATATTATGTTCGCCATCAATATCCCTCAGGAAAGCGTCACGATTCCCGAAACAATGGATGCTGTCAGAGCGGCTACCGGAATGCAGCAAACCCGAGAAGACGGAACAGCAGCAACAAACAAATATTTGAATTGTCAATGCCGTTAAGGGGAGTGAGCCAATGAAATTTGGAATTAAAACCTTGGATGACTTCCAATTCTCCGGAAAAACGGTTCTCCTCCGGGTGGATATTAACCAACCGGTGGATAAAGAAAAAAATACCTTAAAAGATATTACGAGGATCAAAGCCTGTGTTCCGACCATCCGGGAATTGTCGGACAAGGGTGCAAAGGTAGTGATTCTAGCCCATCAGGGCAGTGATATCGAATATGAAAATTTTTATACCACCGAACCCCATGCAAAAGTTTTGACCGAATTGCTTAAAAAAGAAGTGAAATTTGTTGAGGATGTCTGCGGACCCACCGCCAGAACAGCGATTGCAGCTATGAATGATGGCGAAATGCTTTTATTGGATAATGTCCGTTTTGTCTCTGAAGAACAGACCTTATTTGAAACAAATTTAAACTTAAGCCATGAAGACCAGGCTAAAACCCTGCTGGTGAGAAAACTGGCACCCCTGGCTGATCTATATGTTTGCGATGCCTTTGCGGCCGCCCACCGGGATCAACCCTCTCTCTGCGGTTTTGAACAGGTACTGCCATCAGCGATGGGAAGATTGTTTGAAGAAGAATACAGTGTCCTTTCCGAAATTACCGAAAATCCCGGCAGACCATCGGTCTTTGTTTTAGGAGGCGCCAAAATATCCGATGCCTTTATCATGATGAATTCTGTGCTGGGAAAAGGAATCGCCGACACGGTTCTGGCCGGTGGTTTAGTAGGAAACATCATGTTACTGGCAAAAGGATTTGACATCGGAGCAAGCTCTAAAGCCTTTATTGAAAAAAGAGGGTTTAATAAATACATTGAGGATGCCAAAGAACTCCTGGAAAAATATGGTGCAATGATTGAATTACCAACAGATTTAGCCTATCTGGATGACGGGGTCAGAAAAGAAGTGAAACTGACTGATTTGCCGGTTGATAAAATGCTGGTGGATATCGGTCACGAATCAACCCAAAAATTTCAGGAGATCATCCTTGGCGCCAAAACAGTTTTCACCAACGGACCGATGGGGATTTTTGAAGAAGAAATCACGGAATACGGCACCAAAAATGTCTGGGACGCCCTGGGAAAAACCGAAGCTTACACCGTTATCGGCGGTGGTGACAGCATTACCGCGACCAATAAATACGATTTAAGCGAAAAAATTGATTATATCTGCACTGGTGGCGGTGCCCTGATCCGATTTTTAACTGGCGAAACCCTGCCGGTTGTCAAAGCATTGATGCATGGTTCAGCGATAAAGGAAAAATAAAAACGAACACCAGACACTAAGAAGGAAATTTAGAGAGGTTATTAAAATGGATTATGCACAAGAATCACTAAAACTCCACTATCAATGGAAAGGGAAACTGGAAGTCAATTCCAAGGTTTCCGTAAATAACAAGGAGGATCTGTCTCTGGCTTACACCCCGGGGGTGGCCCAACCTTGTCTTGAAATTCAAAAAGATATCAGCAAAAGTTATGAACTGACCGGACGTTGGAATACCGTTGCCGTCATCAGTGACGGAACCGCAGTTTTAGGTCTGGGAGATATCGGCCCGGAAGCAAGCATGCCAGTAATGGAAGGGAAATGCGTTTTGTTCAAAGAATTTGGCGATGTGGATGCAATTCCCCTGTGCATCCGTTCCAAAGATGTGGATGAAATTGTTCAGGTTGTTAGTCTTCTGGCCGGAAGCTTCGGCGGCGTAAATCTTGAAGATATCGCGGCTCCCCGATGCTTTGAAATTGAGAAACGACTCAAGGAAATCTGTGATATTCCCATCTTTCATGATGATCAGCATGGCACCGCGGTGGTCACTCTGGCGGCGGTGTTAAACGCTGCGAAATTAACCGGCAAAGACATCAAAACCATGAAAGTGGTCATGAATGGTGCTGGCTCAGCGGGAATTGCCATTGCCAAGCTACTGTTGCAGGTGGGTGTTGAAGACATCACCATGTGTGACCGGGTTGGTACCATTTATGACGGTCAGGAAGGGCTGACACCGGACAAGCAGGAAATTGCGCTGGTGACCAACAAAGCCGGAGTCAAAGGGAGCCTTGCCGATGCGCTGAAGGATGCTGATGTGTTTATTGGTGTGTCTGCACCCAATACCGTCACCCCAGATATGGTTCTGTCGATGAAAAAAGATCCGATTCTATTTCCGATGGCCAACCCCATCCCAGAAATTATGCCGGATCTGGCCTTAATTGCTGGAGCGGCGGTAGTTGGTACCGGTCGAAGTGATTTTGCCAATCAGATCAATAACGTCTTAGCCTTCCCGGGAATTTTTAGAGGAGCACTGGATGTCAGAGCCAGCGATATCAATGACGAAATGAAAATCGCGGCAGCCTACGCCATTGCCGGTTTGGTAACCGATAGCGAACTCCGTTCTGATTTTATTATTCCCAATGCGTTTGATCCTCGGATTAAAGACGCAGTCGCAAAAGCAGTGGCAAAGGCTGCCCAGGAAAGCGGTGTCAGCCGCATCTAGGGGTTGGAGTCAGTTATGAAAATAGATATAGCAATTGGAAAAGAAAAACAATCGGTTAATATTCCAGACGAAAATCTGGAAGCAATCTTAAAACCAAATCCCATCGAAGTGACAACAACAGGTGAAGACGCCATCTGTGCAGCGCTCCAAAATCCCATCGGGACACCCCCTTTAAAAGAGATTGTCAGACAGGGTGAAAAGGTTGTGATTATTACCAGCGATATTACCCGGCCATTGCCGTCACATGTAGTATTACCACCGCTTCTTCATGAACTGAAAAAGAAAGGCATCAAGTGTGAAGACATAACCATTGTTTTTGCACTTGGGAGTCATCGGAAACATAGCCCCGAAGAAATGAAAAAACTGGTCGGTGATTATATCTATTCAACCATTCGTTGTGTGGATGGCGACCCAAAAGATTTCGTGAACATGGGCAAAACAAAACATGGTACTCCAGTGGATGTGACCCGGATTGTGGCAGAAGCAGACCGACGCATTTGCCTGGGCAATATTGAATACCATTATTTTGCCGGTTACAGTGGCGGGGCCAAAGCAATCATGCCAGGCGTTTCCACCCGTGCCGCTATTCAGATGAACCACAGTTGCATGGTTGATCCCCTGGCAGTGGCCGGAAAGATTGACGACAATCCGGTGCGACAGGATCTGGAAGAAGCAATCGAATACTGCCCCATCGACTTTATTGTCAATGTCATTCTCGATGAGAAAAAGAATGTTATTTATGCAGTGGCTGGACATTATATCGAAGCTCACCGGGAAGGCTGTAAATTTCTGGATCAATTGTATAGTAAGCCGATTGATGCTCTGGCAGATATTGTGATTGTCTCTCAGGGAGGTGCACCCAAAGATTTAAATCTCTATCAAACCCAGAAAGCCCTGGATAATGCCAAGCATGCGGTCAGAGATGGCGGCATCATCATTCTGGTGGGTTCCTGTGAAGAGGGGTTTGGAGAAGGGGTGTTTGAAAAATGGCTGTTAGCAGCTACGGATTCCCAGTCCTTAATTGAACGGATCAAAAATGATTTTCAATTAGGAGGGCATAAGGCAGCAGCCATAGCCATGGTTCTGGAAAAAAGCGAGATCTTCTTTGTTTCAAAAATGGAACCGGAAGTGGTCGAATCCATCTTTATGAAGCCTTACATCACCGTTCAGGGAGCCTTAAGAGACGCCTTTGACAAACTGGGGCCCGACGCTAAAGTTTTGGTAATGCCCCATGGCGGCTCAACTCTGCCAATTTTGAAACAATAATATTAATTACGAAGCATTGTTTGTTTATCAGCCGACTCCTTTAATGGAGGAGTCGGCTTTATGTGAAAGAGGTAACAAAGTGAAAAAAATAAAGGAAGGTGCTATCATTCTGGCAGCTGGCATGTCCTCACGAATGGGTGACTTTAAACCGGTGCTTAAAATAGGGAATCTCTCAATTTTGGAGCGAATCATTTTAACGTTTCAGGACGCCGGGATCACAGAAATTGTGGTGATCACCGGAAATAAGGCCAGAATTGTGGAAGAACTGGTAAAAGACATGAAGGTTACCTGTCTTCATAATCATGACTTTGCCACCACCCAAATGCTTGATTCGGTAAAAATCGGCCTGAAGTATCTAGAACATCAGTGTGAACGCATTCTCATTACGCCCATTGATATTCCTCTTTTTACCAAAGAATCGGTGATGAAACTGATGGCTTCACAAGGGTTGTTTATTAATCCGGTGCATCGCGGTGTCAAAGGACATCCCTTTCTGATTGATACTCAGGTTATTCCAGAGATTCTAAGTTATACCGGAAATAAAGGATTACTGGGAGCTGTTGAAAGCTGTAATTACGAGCAGATTGAGGTTGAAGTGGAAGATGAAGGCATTTTGCTGGATGCAGATACCAAAAATGATTTTAAAACCCTGCTGGATTTATATTATAAACGGAAATTAAAACCAAAAGTCCGGGTCAGTGTGGAAAAAGAAGCATCTTTTTTTGGAACCGGCACCGAACAATTACTCAATTTAATCCGAGTCGGCGAGTCAGTCAAAAGTGCCTGCGAACACATGAATCTTTCCTACAGTAAGGGCTGGAAAATGATTAATCAGGTTGAAGAGCAACTGGGATTTCCGATTGTTTTTCGCAAGCGTGGCGGGATGAATGGCGGAAAAACGATCTTAACGGAAAAGGGCATTGAGTTTTTGGAAAAGTATCAGAAATTTGAAAAGGAATCGCAAAAGAGCGTTAATGAAATATTTGATCGTTATTTTTTTTAAAAACGAATTGTTTTCAAAAACAACTCGGTCGGTCGTTGGCAGTCGATTCCACCGATTTATTATCGGTACAGCTTTTTCTGGCTGTTTACAGCCACATGAATTGAATCAGTTAAATATTTGATAACGTTTTTTTGAATAGAATAATTTCGAAATTAAATCTTAAGATAAAATGGGAGGTTGAGAAGTATGAAAGCTGCAATATTTGGAGCCGGACAGGGCGGAAATGCACTGATAAATTTGATATCCAGTGATTATGAAATCGTTGCCTGTTTTGATAATAACCCTAAAAAGTGGGGGTCAATTGTTTCAGGATTAACAGTCAAGCAACCGGATGAACTTCTGGATGATAACCCGGAGATTATTTGGACAGGAAGTTTAAATGCCGATGCGGCAATCGACATGGAGAATCAGATCAGAGATCTGGGGTTTGGCGGAATCATCAAACATGCCAGTGATTTTAAAACTAAATATGATGTCCGACTGGCTGAACTGCGGCTGATTGGCGATGAAATAAGAAAGCACCGGATTCCCGGAGCCATTGCTGAATTAGGTGTCTACCAGGGAAAATTTGCCAGGGATCTGAATCACAATTTTCCGGATCGTAAACTCTATCTCTTTGATACCTTTGAGGGCTTTCAGCCGGAAGACATTGCCAGTGAAAGGGGCTTGTCCAAAGCCAAAGCCGGGGATTTTTCCGACACCAGTGAAGCAGCCATTCTCAATCAGATGCCCTTTCCCGGGCAAGTCGCGATTTTAAAAGGCCGATTTCCCGAAACCATTCCAGAAAAGGAAATTCAGTATGTCCTCGTCAGCCTGGATGCCGATTTGTATGAACCCACCCGGCAAGGTCTTGCGTATTTTTATCCCCGGCTCAGTTCCGGTGGGGTAATACTAATCCATGATTATAACAGCATGCAGTTTCCCGGTGTGAAAAAGGCCGTAGACGCATATTTAAATGACCAGAAGCTATTTTTAATTCCACTCTGCGATTTTCATGGCACTGCAATTTTAATGAAGCCATAAAAGTCGACTATATTGGCAATTGCAAAATTCAAAGAAGTGAACAAAATTTGCTTTGATGTCGGTTTCCGCAAACAATTTTGTAACGTGTAGGCGAACAGTTCGTAGAACTGTCCGCCGTACAGTGTAAAAATTGTTTAGCGCAAACCGGCAGCGAAGCTAACGGCACTTTCGTAATTACTTATTGATTAAGATTAAAAAGGAGAAGAACAATGCAATTAATTGAAACAACCAACGCCGTTGGCCATGTACTCTGTCAGGATATAACCCAGATCATCAAAGGGGTCACCAAGGATGCGGTATTCAGAAAAGGCCATACCGTCAGAGTAGAAGATATCCCGGTATTATTATCCGTAGGCAAAGAAAATCTTTATGTCTGGGAAAAAGAAGCTGGGATGCTTCATGAAAATGAAGCGGCTGAAATCCTCTATGACCTTTGCAAAGGCGAAAACATGAGACCCTCAGAAATCAAAGAAGGTAAAATCGAACTTATCGCTACCTGTGATGGCGTACTTAAAATTGATAAGGACAAAATGAACCAGGTTAATGCACTGGGTGAGATGATGATCGCCAGCCGGCACGGAAATTTTCCGGTTAAGGCCGGGGATCTGCTGGCGGGAACCCGGGTGATTCCGCTGGTCATTGAAGAAAGCAAAATGAACCGGGCCAAAGAAGTGTGTGGGGAAGGATCGATTTTTCAGATCCGGCAATATGTCCATAAAAAAGTGGGGATTGTTACCACCGGCAGCGAAGTCTTCCACGGTCGGATTGAAGATACCTTTACCCCAGTCATCAAAGAAAAATTATCAGAATTTGATGTGGACGTTATCGGACATCTAATTTCAAATGATAATCATGAGATGATTACCCAGTCGATTATGACTTTGCTGGAGCAGGGGGCTGACATGATCATCTGCACTGGGGGAATGAGTGTCGATCCCGATGATCGCACCCCTCTGGCGATTAAAAATACCGGCGCAAAAATGATCACTTATGGTGCCCCGGTGCTTCCCGGAGCGATGTTTTTACTGGCCTATTATAAAGGCAACATCCCCATTGTGGGCCTTCCCGGGTGTGTGATGTATGCCAAACGGACCATCTTTGATCTGGTATTGCCTCGGATCATGACCGATGAACGGCTGCGAATCGGAGATTTTACCGTTTTGGGTCAAGGCGGGCTTTGTCTCAATTGTGACCTCTGTACCTATCCGAACTGTGGCTTTGGTAAAAGCGTATAAAAATAAATTTTGTGATTTTTCGGTAACAGATGAAACAGCAGTTAATTAGGAAGATAAGGGGATAAGTTTTGGATAATCTTTATGAAATAATCAGTAACAGTGATGGTAACCAGAAAAATCTGGTCGCGACGGTGGTGGCAGGTGAACATTTAGGGGAAAAAGCATTCATTGCCGCTGGAAAAATGGTTTTTGAATCCGCTCAAAGTGAGTTTTTGGAACAGCATATTAAAACAATCATCGAACAAACCGAAACTGGAATCATTGTCATTGAAGGCAATCGGATTTTCTGTGAAATATTGGGTGCCGAAAAAAAGCTGGTGATCTGCGGAGCGGGCCATGTAGCGATCCCGATAATAAAAATTGGACTGATGGCTAGTTTTTTAGTGAGCGTGATTGAAGACCGCTATACCTTTGCCAACCATGCCATTCGAGCTGGGGCAAATCAGGTGATCTGTGAATCGTTTGAACAAGGACTGAAGAAAATTGACGGGGATAAAAACACCTATTTTGTTATTGTCACCCGGGGACATCGTTATGACCAGATTTGCCTGGAAGAAATCATCAAAAAAGAGCATGCTTATATCGGCATGATCGGCAGCAAAGTTCGGGTAAAAAAAGTCAAGGATCAGCTGGCCGAAAAAGGTGTGGACATAAAAAAACTGGAAAAAGTGCATACCCCCATTGGTTTAAATATCAAGGCAGAAACCCCAGCTGAAATTGCCATTTCCATTATGGCAGAAATCGTCCAGCAAAAAAATCAGAAAAAGCAGAGCAGCGATTACTCTCAAGAATTGCTTAAGACCATTACTACTGATGAAAAACAAATTCAAAAAAAAGTACTGGCCACCATCATCAGCAGAAAAGGTTCAGCTCCCCGGGAAGTGGGAACCAAGATGCTGATCTATCCGGATGGCCGAACCGTAGAATCCCTTGGCGGCGGTTGTGCTGAAGCAGACATAAAAATCAGAGCCTTGAGTATGTTAAGCAGTGACAAAGAAAAAGCGGAGCTGCATCAAGTTGATATGACCGGGTGGCAGACTGAAGAAGAAGGAATGGTTTGTGGGGGGATTATCGAAGTATTTCTGGAAAGCGTTGGTTCATGATAGCTGTTTCTTGAAAATACTGATCAATGATGTAGGCAGCCATCGATAAAAAGAAAGTTGGATAAAATTATGCTGGATCAATATGGAAGAAAAATTGAATATATGCGGATATCAGTGACCCAGAAATGTAATCTGAAGTGTATTTACTGTGATCCGGATGGCGAAAATTGTAAGGATAGCAAAGAAGATAGTTTAACACCCCGGGAATTTGAAAAAGTTGTCCGATCCATGGTTAATGCAGGGATTAAAAAAATCAGAATTACCGGTGGCGAACCGCTGTTGAGACGGGATATCTGCGAAATTATTGCCAGAATATCGGGGATCGATGGCATCGAAGAGATATGCATGACCACCAACGGCATTCAGCTCTTAAAAATGGCGGATGATTTAAAAGCTGCCGGCCTCCGCCGGCTTAACATCAGCCTGGATTCGCTGAACCCAGAAAAATTTAAATTCATTACCGGCGACGGTGACCTGAAAAAAACCATGGCTGGAATTGATCGGGCTCTGGAGTTGGGGATGACGCCAGTAAAGATTAATACCGTTTTGATTAAGGGGATCAATGATGATGAAATTGATGATCTGATCGAACTGACAAGGGAGCGTCCTATTGAAGTCCGTTTTATTGAACTGATGCCCATGGGAAGTTTCGGCGAAGATAACCGGGACAAGATCATTCACAATGGCGACTTAATTACAGCTAGACCTGAACTCCAGTATCTGGAACGAACCGATAAGGGGACACCGGCGGTTTATTATCAGATGGATGGTTACACCGGCAAAATCGGGTTTATTTCACCCATGACCCATCAATTCTGTTCCGACTGCAACCGCATTCGGCTGACTTCCGATGGAAAAATCCGGCCTTGTCTGGGCAATAACGGGGAAGTAAACATTCGAGAAGCCCTTGACCTTAAACCCGAGAATTTTAATCGAATTGTCAGTCAGATTATTATGGATAAACCAAAGGGACACAATTTCGAAACGGGGTTTTCGTCCTCACGAAGAATGAATATGATCGGCGGCTGATTTTATGAAAGTAATAAAAAACAAAAGGAGAACAGAAAATGGCTAAGATAATTGCGGTCAATACAAGCGAGAAAAAAGGCGTGATTAAACAACCGGTTGAGATTGGTGAATGCATGGTTGATTTCGGTATCAAAGGTGATGCCCATGGCGGAAACTGGCACCGACAGATCAGTTTACTGGGACAGGAAAGTATTGATAAAATGATCGCTATGGGTGTGGAAGGGCTGGATCCGGGGAAATTTGCGGAAAATATAACCACTGAAGGGATTGAACTTTTTAACCTGCCCATTGGAACCCAAATAGTGATTAACAACGTCCTGCTTGAAGTGACCCAAATCGGGAAAGAGTGTCATTCCGGCTGTGCCATTAAAAAACAGGTCGGTGATTGCATTATGCCCCGGGAAGGAATTTTTGTGAAGGTGCTGAGTAATGGTGAAATCAGACCTGGAGATGAAATAGTGGTAAAGAAGACTACATATGAAAATTAACTCATTTAGAATGTCGGTATTAAATGATGAAGTTTATTAATAGTAAAAGCAATAATGTTTATTACAATCTTGCCATTGAAGAGTATATTTTCAGTAATATGATGGATGATGATTTTCTGCTTTTGTGGGTGAATGATCCCTGTGTGGTGATTGGCAAGCATCAGAATATTTTTGAAGAAATCAACTGTAAAGAGATCCCAAAAAATGGAGTGCCAGTAGCACGGCGACACTCTGGTGGAGGAACCGTTTTTCATGACAAAGGCAACTTGAACTTTACAATCATCACCGATTATCATCCGGATCGTTTCTCCGGATATGATGAATTTCTCACGCCAATCATTAAGATTCTAAACGAAATGGGGATACCGGCTGAAAAAAGCAAGGTTTGCGATATTGCCATCGGAGATAAAAAAATATCAGGAAATGCCCAATCGATTAAAAAGAACCGGGTGCTTCATCATGGGACGCTTCTTTTTGATTCGGATTTAGATACATTACGGACGATACTCAAACCTGCCGAGGACGAATTTGAATCTAAAGCTGTCAAATCGGTCATGAGTAGTGTCACCAATATCATCGATCATCTTGGTGACAAAAAATTCGATTTTGAGGGATTTAGAGATCATATTCTCAATTCGTTTTTCGCAAATGGGGTTGATGAAGTTACGCTTTCAGAAGCAGATATTGAGAAGATACGCGAACTTGAGAAAACAAAATATATCACCTGGGATTGGATTTACGGTTTTTCACCGACGTTTACATATAAAAAACAGAGTGACTTCAAAGGTCATCAAATTGACTTAGTTCTTGTCGTTGAAAAAGGAACGATAAAAGAATGCAAATTAAAAAGCAAAACCTTGTTTGTTGAAAAGATCGAAGCGCTTTTATTAGGACATCGATATGACTATTTTGCTTTATCGGATTTATGCAATCAAATAGAAGATTTAGAAGATTTCGCAGACTGCCTGTTTTAATTTACGAGTTATTTTTAGGGGGGAAATGAAAAAAAATATTCACATGCCAAAACTGAGTGAGAAAATGGAATCCGGGGTACTGGTGGCCTGGAATAAAGAAGTTGGCGAGAAGATTGAAAAAGGTGAGGTGCTTTTCGAAATTGAAACCGAAAAGGTGGTCAGTGAGGTTGAAAACCAGGAATCTGGGATCGTGGAAGCGGTTTATTTTGAAGCCGGTGATGAGGTCAAGGTCGATGAGATTATCGCAGTCATCAGTTGTGACTAACATAGAGGCAAAGATGGAAAAGAAACCAGAATGGTTAAAGGTCAGTTACAATCAGGCCGCGGTAGATGAAGTCAGCGGAATCATGGCCAGATTGAAACTCAATACCGTTTGCAAAGAAGCCAATTGCCCTAATTTGGGAGAATGTTACAAGAAACGAACCGCCACCTTTATGATCATGGGGAGTATCTGTACCCGGCACTGCCGCTTCTGCAATGTGTCTAGTGGCGTGGTAGAACCGGTTGATCCCAATGAGCCCATGCATCTGGCAGATGCTGTCAAAATCGCCAGTAGCCCTCTGGTTCGCAGCTCCTACCGGGCAGAAGAAGCGTTAAGAAGTGAACCGCATCGAAGCGATGCATTAGAAAATGAAACCAATGGAGGAAAACAACCGTGATTTATATTGAAAACAACGTCACTGATCCCTTTTTTAATTTTGCTCTGGAATACTATCTCATTACTGAAAAAAATCTGAACGCGGACCAGATTTTTATATTCTGGCGAACCGAACCGACCTTGATGATTGGCAAATATCAGAATACCATTGAAGAAATCAATGAGACGTTTGCCAGAAACCATGGGGTCAAGGTGGTCAGACGTATTACTGGAGGTGGTACCATTTATACTGATATGGGGGGCTGGCAATTCAGCTTTATCACCCGGGGGCAGGCTGAAGCCATTGACTTCAATAAATATATTGAGCCGGTGATAGCAGGACTGGAAAAACTTGATGTGCCTGCTGAATTTAACAGCCGAAACGATTTGGTCATTCATGGCAAAAAGTTCTCCGGCAATGCTCAGTGCATGTTAAACGGGTATACCCTCCATCATGGATCACTTTTGTTTAAGACAGATTTTAAACAGATGGTCAAGTGTCTGACCGTGGATGATAACAAGATCATATCTAAGGGCATCAAATCCGTTAAGGAACGGGTAACTAATATTTCGGAACATCTTAGAGAGCCCATCGATACGGATACCTTCAGACAATTGATGGTGGAGAGTATCATGCAGGGGTCAAAGAAAGAATATCGGCTTACCGATGAAGACCTGGAGCGGATCCATACTATTGCTAAAGAGAAATTTGAAAGCTGGAATTGGAATTATGGAAAATCACCAAAATTCAATATTATTCGAACCGGCCGGTTTGATGGTGGTAAAATGGAATTCAAGCTGGATGTCAACAAGGGAAAAATTACTGACTGCCATATTTATGGGGATTTCTTTGGTAGCATCGATATTTTAGTTCTTTGTCATGCCCTCATTGGCTGCAATTACGAGAGCGAAAGCATTAAAAAAGCAATTGAACAATGCGATATTAAGCAGGCTTTCTACAATATTAATGGAGAAGAACTGGCAGATATTATTTGTTGACCAATTGGTTGCAGTATTTATAAAAAGGGTGGCGACTGCAGTATTCTTTGAGAAAGAATCTTTGTGAAGCGTCTGAGTAATGGAGAAATCTGGTCAAGGGATGAAATAATTGTAAAATTATAATCGAAAAATAAAGTAAGAAAATAGGTGGTTAATTGTGGCAGTATTTCCAGATTTAGAAATGGTACAATGGGCTTGGATTATCTTGGCCGCTCTGTTAATTGGTGTATCAAAGACTGGTATCAGTGGTTTGCTCACATTGGTAATTCCAATATTAGCAGCTGTATTCGGCGGAAAAGCATCCACGGGAATCATCCTTCCGATGTTGATTGTGGGAGATGTTTTTGCACTTTTTTATTATAAACATAATGCAAAACGAGAAGATATTCTTAAATTACTACCATGGACTTTTATGGGTCTGATATTTGGTTTAATTATTGGTGGGTACATCAATGATGAACAGTTTAAAAGCCTGATTGCACTTTCAGTGTTACTTTGTTTGTTTTTATTGATTTATTTTGAAAAAAAGGGTGATCAGCTGAAAATTCCCGACAAGACCTGGCTGCATGCTTCAGTCGGAATTCTTGCTGGGTTTACATCAATGATCGGAAATGCGGCAGGTCCCATTTTTAGTGTGTATCTGCTGGCAAAAGGTGTGGATAAAGTAAATTTTCTGGGAATGACGGCATGGTTCTTTTTCATCGTCAACATCACAAAACTACCCATGCAAGTATTCATCTGGCATAATATTACGGTTGAGACCTTTGTGCTGACAGGTTTAATGATCCCCTTTATCGGCATGGGCGCAGTTTTTGGTGCATTTATAATTAAACGAATCAATGAAAAAGCATTCCGGTATTTAATTATTGGGATGACGGCAATTGTCTCGGTGAAACTCTTTTTTTAGGGGAAATCAGTTTGGGATGTTTAATACTCGTAGGATTAAATAGAATCAGAGAATTAAACCAGAATTAAAAAAAGCTCAGTCATTCGGTATTTTATTTATATCCGTATGACCGAGCTTTTTTTATTGAAGGATGCATTTGAAGCTTTCAGTGATTTTCTAGCAATCTTCATTGTCCTATTTTATTGGCAAGAGCGAATATAAAATTTCTCAATGTTGGCACTGATCAAATAATCACCTTTAATGGATTGTAATTGTTGATAGTGTTCAGTCTGGGCATGAAAAACCAGCGCCACGTCATCTTCCCATATTTCTACAAGAAACAGCTGATCCTCAGCGTCAAGCGGATAAAAATAGTCGTATTTGAGATTTCCCGGTTCCTGCTTTGACTTTTCGACAACACCAAGCTGCGTTAAGGCAGTTAAAAAAGCAGTTCTTTTTCCCGGCTTTGTTGTATAAGTCACATTAAGTAATAGGTTTTCTTTCGTATTCATGTTTAACCTCCAGTAGTATAAAATTAATTTGAATTGAATAAAATAAATCACATCAGTCAGATGGGTCAGGCGGTTCAAATTCAATCGGAAAAAATAGGATTTTTTTACTGCTTATTGATGATGTCAGCATAGTTTTTCGGGTCGGTATTTCCTTCAGTGCTGAACAGTAGAACCGTTGAAGTGCTATTAAGCAGCAGCTTTTGCTTGAGCGCATCGAGCTTTTCATCTTCACATAAAGAAATAAGGAGCCCCAGCCCCACAGCCCCGGATTCACCAGATATGATTTTGCGATCAGTTTTGATGGGGTTAGCAAGGGTTTTCATCCCCAATTCGGTTACCCAGTCCGGGCAGCTGGCATAAAAAGAGGCAAAGTCTCTTAAAATCGGCCAAGTCAAGGGGTTAGGCTCACCGCAATTCAAACCGGCCATAATAGTCTCTGGATTTCCAGTGATTATCTGAGGTTGCCCATTACCGACTTGAACGGATTTATAAATGCAGGCCACAGTGGACGGTTCCACAATGGTGGTGATGGGCGGGTTCTTTTGATAGTAGTGCGCCAGATAGCCTAGGACACTGCCAGCCATGGAGCCGACGCCGGCCTGGAGAAAAACATGGGTTGGCTTTGAAATGCCAAAGTCTGATAATTGGGAAATAGCCTCCCAAGCCATGGTGGTGTAACCTTGGGTAATCGTATTGGGAACAGCCTCGTATCCTTCAAATCCCGTGTCTTGAAGCAGATAATAGCCATTTTTTTCAGCTATTTCGTAAGCCAGGCGAACGGTGTCATCATAATTTAAATCGGTTATTTTAACTTGGGTATCATTGATGGCCCGGATGGCATTCGCTCGGCAGTCCTGGGAACCCTTGGGCATGTAAACAATGGCTTGACAGCCGAAAACAGACGCTGCCCAAGCCACCCCTTTGCCGTGGTTGCCGTCAGTTGCGGTAATAAATACCAGATCTTTTATTTTGTTTTTAACATCAGCGGAAGTCAGTAATTCATAATCGAGATGATTTTCATCAACACCGATAAATGTGGCAATTATTTTGGCCATGGCATAGGTTGCTCCCAGGCCTTTAAAAGCGTTAAGTCCGAAGCGATGAGACTCATCTTTAACAAAAATATTACGGATCCCCATTTTTCGGGCCAGCTCAGGCAGCTCGATTAATGGGGTTTTCTTATACATGGGCATGGATTGATGAAAGTCATGGACATGCTGCACCGTTTCCGAAGATAAACTTAGGGTTAATTCACGGCTATGCCTCATGCCAGAAATGACTGAAACAGGTGGATTCATATGTAAGCATCCTTTTTAGATTAGTTCAACAACACTGCGTTGATAATCTAATTATAGGAGGAGTACGGGTTTGAAACAAGAGTAAAAATATTAGATTGGATTAGACAATTAACATTTACTATCTAGAATACTGTCATTGATCTATAGTAAAAATCACTTCATCTGCGGAATTTATAATCATTTCTTATAACAATCTGATCTAATTCACACAACGTTCATATAAGTGTCAAATGTCACACAAAAAGCTTTGATATAATTTGGATACAAATTACAAGAAATGACTTTAGGAGGTAATGTTTTGACAACTGATAATAAAAATAAGCCAGCCATAAGCTATGAAAGTGAATATATGGAAACACTGAAAACCTTGTTCAATGAAAATAACCAGCTAGAAGGATTACGCTATTTTTTAAATACAACCTATCAATATTTCAAGCAGGATAATATGGCCAAACGTAAACCAAAAGTAATTGTATTGGGAACCAGTATTCCCGAAGAGCTGATTTATGCGGCCGGAACCAAACCCTTTTGGATCTTAGGAGGAAGCCTGGGCTCTGTTATGTGGTCAGATGATTTAGTGCCAAGGGATACCGATCCGGTCAGCCGCTCAATGCTGGGATTCCTGATCAATGATCACTTTGATCTGGGTGAAGATGCCTTGATCATTGTACCGATCACCTGTGACAGCAGTCGGAAAATTGCCTATCTGTTAAAAAATGCCGGGAAAAAGGTAGTGACTGTGGATATCCCGCCGGAGAAAGCAGATCCGTTGGCAGGTATTAAATGGAAAAAACAAATGGAAAATCTGGCCGAAAAGCTCACCGATCATACCGACAAAAGAATGTCTAAAAAAAATCTGATTCAGGCAACTCAGCTGGTGGAAACCGCCCGAAAACTCAGACGGGATTTTTTACAGGCGTGTCATGAAAAAGACGGTCTAATTTCCGGTGCACTAAGAATGTCAATTTTAAATTCTTACTATTACGCAAGTGATTTAAAAGTCTGGTGTGCCAATCTGCGAAAACTGAATCTGGAAATATTGGAAAACCGCCAAGTGCTTCTGGCGAAGGAAAAAAGCAAACCCAAAGTTTTATTGATGGGGTCACCAGTCTATCTTCCCAATTATAAGATTCCTTTTTTAATTGAGGACATTGGTTTAAAAATCGGGGCCACATTAGATAGTACCACCCAAAAAATATATGCCAGCATCAGCCCCACAAACAAAAAAATAGATCCTTTTACTGCTATTATCAATACCCATTATCTCTATGACTGTTCAGCAGCTTATTCAAAAAATGATATGCTGTATCAAAGTGCCTTGTTTCATTTAAAACAGGGGAGAATTGAAGGGGTGGTATTTCATGTGTTAAAAGGACAGATTGAATATGACTTTGAACTGGAACGGTTTGAACAATTATTTGGCAAAGAAAATATTCCGGTGTTCCGGCTCGAAACCGATTATCAGTACCAGGACGTGGAACAGTTAAGAATCCGGATGGAAGCCTTCATGGAAATGCTGGCTCATAACCGCTTGCGATATCGATATAATGAGGAAAAAATAGCCATATGAAACTAAAAAAACGATTCACACCACCAATTATTATCACCTGTATAGTGCTTGCGTTACTTTCGTTTTTTGCTTATAATATTGTGTTTTTTAATTTTAGCACCGACGCCAGCGGCTACACGATGACAACTGCGGTGAACACCCAGGAAGAAAATAACCAAGAACAAAACATCAAACAGGAAAGTATTCAGACAGCAAGTACCGGACTTTCATTTAGCTACGATAATAACCAGATTATTTTAAACACCGCAAATAATCAGGATGCATCCAATGTTAAAGTTTATGCTCTCAGCATTAACGGGGTCACCGAAATGACCTCCGAAAACATGAGCATTATGAGCCCGGATTATTTAGGCAGCTTTATTGCCACACTGCTGGAACAAACGGTCGACATCGACGGTGATGGAATGAGCGAAACCGTTTATGCGGCAGCCAAAACCGATATGGAATTTACCCAGGGCTATCAACCGACAGCGCCGACCTTTGATCATGAACTTTTTCCGCTGGAAATAATTTTCACCGATCGAACCACTGTTAGCGTATTGTTTAATGGCGAACCACTGGCGAACCAAACGCTTACCCTGACATCACAAAGAAGCGGCGAAAGTCAAGTAACCACCAATGCTGAAGGTACCATCGAAGGATTGTCCCTGTTGGATATCCGCAGCGGCATCTCGGTTACCTATGTTGAAGACGATGTAAATGCTTATGTGATGAGTTATCAGGTCGAAGACAACTCCCTGCTTTCAACCCGATACTTATCAGCCTTAACGCCATTTTTTATTATCATGGTTCTTTCCGTCATTGGCATTCTGCTTTGCTTGTGGTTGCGTCAGCGAATTGTGAAAAATGATCCGGTTATGGGTCGCTTTTCCGACGAACGCATGGGTTTAGGTCCAATGGGTACCATGAAAAGCCAGCGGAAATTAGGCTTTATGGCGATTCGCTGGATCATTATGATTATCAGCTTTTTCACCCTGATTTATGGCGGGAAATTATTAGGCCAATGGGTCAGCAACATCGAAATTCCGATTTTTGCTTGTCCCATTAATCAGGATCAGCTGATTGTCAGCAGCTGCTACACACTGGCCCATTTAAATTCACTGGTTAACATGACCTGGCAGGAGATCGCCATCTTTTTTGGTTCACTGCTGGTATCCTTAGTTGTTTTGGGGAGGTTTATCTGTGGCTTCCTGTGCCCAATGGGTCTGATTCAGGATATTACCCACGAAACCCGCCAGGGGTTAAAAATTGAAGGGCTATCCTTAACTGAAAAACTGTACAGCCGATTAAAACCGATTAAATGGACGATGCTGTTGTTATTTTTGGGACTCGCTTTTGTTGGCGGAAATTTCTGTGATATTTGCCCGGCCATTACCGTTTCGCCAGCCTTTGCGGGTTTTAAGGTGTCTGTCTTTCTAAGTGGATTTTTCATGATTGTGGTAATCATCGGTAGCTTTTTCAAACGCCGGTTCTTCTGCAATATCTGTCCCTTAGGTTATTTAATGGGACTAGGCCATAAGATATCGCTGTTTAGAATTAAAAAAGATTGCCAGGCCTGTACCGAATGCGGTGCCTGTTATGAAGCTTGTCCGATGGGCATAAAAACCATTTATACCGAACGGGAAAAGAGCGATGTCACAACTGCCGACTGTATTATGTGCGGCGAATGTATTGACAAATGTCCGGAAAACAAAGCCCTGGCGATGAGTTTTTGTGGCTTGAAATTTTATCAGGCCTCAAGGAAGACATTTATGTCCGGTCATAAAAAAACCGAAAAGAAATTGAAACGTTTGATAAAGAAAAGAGAAAAAAATGAGCCTGATCAATAAAAATAAAAATGAAGACAATGTCAAAAACAAAATAAATATTGAGAATAAAATAAATGATGAAGATAAAGTAAAAGAACGTTCGCCCATGGAAGAGCGCCAACGGCAGCGGTTTATGGATAAATCCACCAAGGTATCTGGTAAGTATTTAAGACGGCTGGAAGAATTAAACGGTGCTCCGGAAGCCATGCAGCCATTTTTAAAAGTTCTCAAAGACATCTATGTAGACATGAAAAATGTGGAAAAACCAGCCGATACCAAGATCGTGGGAACCTATTGTGTGATGGTGCCCTATGAACTGATCTATGCCGTCGGCGCCCAGCCGGTGAAACTATGCAGCGGCAGTTATACCGCCTTTTCGATTGGCGATGATCTGGTACCAAGAGATGCCTGCCCCCTGATAAAGGCGGTGATGGGGTTTCAGGCCATGGAAGTGATGCCCATTTATGAAGAGTGTGAACTAATGGTGGTACCGATTACCTGTGACTGTAAAAAGAAAATGGCCGGCATGTTAAAAGAAATGGTGCCGACCTATTCCCTGCATGTGCCAACATCAAAAAGTGATGATGATATGGAACAATATGTGCAGGAGCTCTATCAGCTGATTCCAGAATTGGAAAAGGTGACCGGAAAAACCATTACCTATAAAAGTCTGGCTAAAAGTATCGATCAAATGGGTTTTGCTCAGTATGAAATGTCAAAATTCAATGACTACAAAAAACATGTGCCGGCGCTGATCAAAGGGACTCATGCCATGGCATTGATGAACGCTTTTTCCTACATGCCGGTGGATCAGTGGAGTGAACAGCTGCATCTGTTAAATAAAGAACTGGCCCGGCGCAAAAAAGATAAAACGTATGTCAGCAAAGACAAACAGCCCCGGATTATGGTCACTGGATCACCGATTATTTTCCCCAATATCAAAATTCCGCTGCTGATTGAAGAAATGGGCGGGATTCTGGTGGGCGATGAAACCTGTATGGGGGAACGATCGATTTACGATCCCACGGTAGTGGTGGATCAGAGCTTTGACGGTTTAATGCGATCTCTGGCCAATCGGTATACCCGGCCCTGCACCTGTCCCACCTTTGTGGACAATAACCAGCGGATTTACCGGATCAAGCAGATGATAAAAGACCATCAGGTTCAAGGCGTGGTTTATCACGTGCTGCGGGGGTGTCTGGTCTATGACTTTGAATACCAGACCCTAGAGGATGAACTGGGTAAGCTGGGCGTACCGGTAATCCGGGTGGAAAGTGATTACAACGAAGAAGACATTGAACAATTGCGGATTCGGATTGAAGCTTTTATTGAGCTGATCAAATTAAAAGATCTGGCGATGCGACCCCAAAAACAGAAAATTTTAAAATAGGAAATTACAGGTGAATAAACATGAACAGAAACTATTATGCCGGCTTAGACGGCGGATCAACTTATACCAAGGCAGCCCTTATTTGTGATAACCAGGTGGTGGATGCCATGGTAACCAACACCGGTATTGATAACAATGGCTCGGCCAGTGCTTTAATTGAAAAAATGTGTCAGCGCCGGGGCATCAGCCGAGCGGCGGTGCGGTATACCATGGCCACCGGTTACAGCCGGAAGGTATTTGATATCGCCGATGACGATATTTCAGAAATAACCGCCCATGCCTATGGGGTGCGCTTAACCGCCCCGAAGGATTACCGGCCGGGGATGATTATTGATATCGGCGGCCAGGACAGTAAGATCATTTATCTGGATAAAAATTATGCTGTCAAAAACTTTACCATGAATGATAAATGTGCCGCTGGAACCGGTAAATTTATGGAAGTTATTGCCCAGATTTTAGAAACCACCATCGACCAGGTCGGGCCGCTTTCGTTAGAAAGTCAAGCGCCCTGTGATATTAACAGCACCTGCGTGGTTTTTGCCCAATCTGAAGTGGTGTCCCTGGTGGCCAGAAAATATGATCGCCGGGATATTTTAGCTGGCATGCACTTATCGATGGCCAAACGGATCATCAAAATGATGAAAAAAGCTGAAAAAGGTGGGGATATTCTGATGACTGGCGGGGGAGCTCTTAATATTGGGGTACATAAAGCTTTTGAAGAAGAGCTGATGCGGGACGTCTATGTGGCCAGACACCCGCAGTTTAATGGTGCCATCGGGGCAGCGCTCATTGCCAGCGAAAGATCCTGACCATGGAGTTCACATTACTGATCCCGGTTTTGGCAACCGCGCTGTCAGTCGGTCTGGGATGTGGCACCTGTTGCAGTCCGGCGGTCAGTGTCTTTTTATCCAGCTATATTGTTACCCATGCCGGCGGCATGAAAAAATCCCTGATTTCCTTTCTCAGCTTTTTTATCGGCAAGATCATCGCCGTGGTGTTATTGTGTTCCCTGGCTTCGCTGATCGGCAGTCAGTTTATTGATGAAGCGGGTTATGTGGGGAATGTAAATCTGAGTCTTATTCTGGAACTATCGATGATTACGCTGGGACTGGTTCTGATCGGAAAATGGATTATGGATTACAAAAATCCAGCCAGCCACTGTTCGGGGTGTTCCGGGGGAAAAAAGGCTGATCCAAAAGGTTTAATCCCATTATTCACAGCCGGATTTGCCTATGGGGCATCCCCCTGCGCACCGCTGATTATGATGATTGGTGTGGCTGCAACCTTGCCCTTTTCCACCGCTGCACTGGTGGGAGGCGTGTTTGCTGCAGCCAGTACGCTGACACCGATTTTACTAATGGTGCTGTTGTCTGGCGTGCTGTCGGCGAAAATCGCTAAAGAAATCCCTCAGCAGCTGCAGTGGTTTCGGTTAGGCAGTTACGTTTTATTAACCCTGTTTTCGATCGGGTCAATTATAAATTTGGTATGAGGAGGATTTAAATGAAAATCAAAATTATTAAGCAATTTGGAGCAGCCATCGCAGCAGTACTGATATTATATGGTGTTGTGGCTACGACTTACAGAAGCTATGAAACAGTGATAGCGGCTCAGGTGGAAATTCCGCCCGCCATTGTGGTAAAGAACACATCAGCAGCGGTTGAAACAGAAACGGTAACCCCGGAGGTGACAGCGATAACAGAGCCCCCGACGGTAACAACAGAAACATCCACTACCCCAGTAGCACCGGTTGAGTCCACTACCATTGTTGCAGCAGCGGTTCCGACCCAAGAAGTCATTGCTCCAGCAACATCAACGACAACTGCCCCGGAACAGGTTGTCACCGAACCGGTTTCTGTTGTTCCCAGTTTAAGTGAATTTCTTTCCCAGTTCCGCTGTGGTGGCTGTGGTAAAAACTGCTCATTAGTCAATCCGCGCTGTAATGTCGGATCTCAAAAAGCACAACAGGCAGAATCAGAATATTATGAAACCTATAGCTGATTAAAAAAGAATAAAATTTAAACTTAATGCAAAAGAGCTTCCCTCGGAAGTTCTTTTTGCATTTTAAACAGTGAGTACTGTGGCCAAAGGTTTTCGTTGGGAAGATAAGACATTATTTTAAATAACGCTTGACAGGTTCACACATTTATTTTATTATACTGATATCGACCGACGGTCGAGAGGACGAGGTGAGACATGAAAACAATCAAGGAAGGTGAAGTCCGAAAACGCGAAATTCTTCTGGTAGCCCGAGAATTATTCGTTAAGAAAGGCTATGATCAGACTTCGGTGAATGACATATTAAAAATTGTCGATATTGCCAAAGGGACTTTTTATTATTATTTTTCGTCAAAGGAAGAAGTGTTGGCGGCGATCATTCTGGATATCGTCGATGAAGGCGCAAAACGGGCCGAGCGGATTTTAAAGGATAAATCGATTCCACTGATGAATCGTATTATGATGGCAATTATGGCGCAAACCCCGGAGTTTGAAGGATCGGATGAGATAAAGGAAGAAATGCATAAAGTTGAAAATGCCAAGCTGGAACAATTGTACACAAAGGCGATGTTAAAGCGGATGACGCCGCTTCTGGAGGAACCGGTTAGGGAAGGTTTGGAGCAGGATGTTTTCCATACCGACTATCCGACGGAATCCATTGAATCCATTTTACTGTTGGGACATATGCTGTTTGACAGTAATATTATGGAATGGGAAATGGATGTTTTTCCTCAAAAGATACAGGCTTATTTATGCAATATCGAAAGGCTGTTGGGGACAAAAGAAGGCGAATTGAACGGCTTTTTACAGATGTTTGCCTAGCGATCAGAAAACTATTAAATATATTATAGTTGGTCACAAAAATACCGTGCCGATCAGTTGTTAAGTGGTTGTTTTGCGCATAAGTTATGCTTTATACATAGCAATTATCGGTACGGTGCAGCTATTTTTTTTACAGGCACATTTTCAAATGTTTTTTTTACCATCGCACCGACCATCGGTCGATGCAGAAATAACAGATATAAATGATTTTAATTACAGACAAGCGTTAAGGAGAAAAATAATGAATCAACAAAACGAAACAAAAAACAGTTCAACTAAAAGCCCGAACAAGGTGATGAAGAAATTTATGATCCTGGTGGTCGGGCAGTTTATATCAAGCATTGGCAGTGGGTTAACAGATTTTGGTTTGGCCATCTATGTGCTCACGTTCACCGGGTCGGTAGCAGCGACTGGCATTTTCAGCATCTGCGCATTCCTGCCTTCCATTCTGCTGGCACCGGTGGGCGGAGTTCTGGCAGACCGTTATGACAGACGCTTAATGATGATATTGGGCGAATTGTTTTCCGGTCTGGGACTAGTGATCTGTCTTGTTTCGGTGATGAGTGCCAATCCTTCCATTGTAGTCATCTGCATTGGCGTCGGCGTCAGTTCTATTTTTACAGCGTTGACAGAACCAGCGTTTAAAGCAACCATGACAGATTTATTATCAGAAGAAGACTTTGCCAGGGCTGGCGGCATGGTTCAGATTGCCAACAGCGCTAAGCTTATTATTTCCCCGGCACTGGCCGGACTGCTGTTACAGATGACAGCGGTCAGCACCCTGATCATCATTGATATGCTTACCTTCTTTACAACCGTTTTGATTATTGCAATTGTTAAAAACAGTATGGTGACAAAACCCCAAAGTGAGACAGCGCTAAGCTTTACCCGGGAAATGAAAGAAGGGATTGCTGCCATACGAAGTAAAAGCGGCATGATGACAATGATTGTCATTATGACGATTGCGGTTTTCTGTTTTGGCTTTGTCCAGATTTTAAGTAAACCGCTGGTGCTCGCGCTGGCAGGGGAAGCCGAACTGGGGATTCTGACCACGGTTATTGCCTTGGGGATGATGGCGGGAAGTATCCTGATCAGTTGTCTAAAGCAGACCAAATCTTATGGCCGGATGCTCTCGCTCGGATTGCTGGGATGCGGAATCTTTTTTGCCTTGATTGGTGTCAGTGAAAATCTTTTACTGATAGCGGTATTCGGATTTATGATGTTTGTCTTTATGCCGGCGATCCAGATTGGCGCTGAAGTTCTGATCCGCAAGAATCTGGACAATGAGGTTCAGGGTCGGGCTTTTGGACTGATCGGTCTGATTACGCAGATGGGTTATATTCTGGCTTTTATCGCCTCCGGTCTGCTTTCAGATTATCTGTTTGAGCCGTTTATGAGCAGCAATAGCGCTCTAGCCATGAACATCGGAGCGGTAATCGGTGCCGGTGCAGGCAGAGGCAATGCCCTGTTGATTGTGATCACCGGAGTGGCGCTGGCCAGTGTCGGAATTATTGTTTCCCGACTGAAAAGTGTCAAATCATTGGAAACGGAGGAATTGAACACTTATGAAACTGTTGTTGAATCTTGTCCAAAAGGACTTTAAACGAAACCGGGTCATTACCACGGCCCTGGCGGTATTTCTGATCCTTTCGGCTCTTTTAATGGCCGGCGGATTACGGGTTGCCGGAACGATGTTTTCGTCACTAAATGGGCTGAATAGATTGGCGGTGCCCCCGGAATATTTGCAGATGCATAAGGGCACCTATGACGAGGAATCCGTGGAAAATTTTATGAGCAGCCACGATTATATCAAAGATGCGCTAACCGTGCGAATGCTAAATGTCGGCAATACCAATATCAGCTATCAGGGGGAAACCCTGGAAAAGTGTCTAATGGATAACGGCTTTGTTGTTCAGAATGAGGGTTTTGACTATCTGCTGAATATGAATAACGAACGGGCAGTTGTTAAAGACGGTGAAATCGGAGTGCCGGTTTATTATGCCGAGGAACTGGGCATTCAAGTTGGCGATGTGATTACCTTGCAAGGGGATAATTATAGCAAGGAATTGCGAGTATCGACTCTTATCCGTGACGCTCAGATGAACGTGGCGCTGGCATCGTCAAAGCGTTTCTTAATCAGTTCAACCGATCTGGAGGAAATCAGCCGTCACATCGGTGAATGGGAATATTGTTTTGAATTCCTGCTTAAGGATGGCACATCCACCACCGTTTTGGAGAAAGATTATATGGATGCGGCAATGCCGTCCAACGGGGTGGCAATAACGGGCAGTCTGCTGACCATGCTCAATGCCTTGTCCTATGGTCTGGTGGCCTTTATCATTATTGCTATCAGTATGCTGTTAATCATCATTGCGCTGCTGTGTTTGTCTTATATCATCCGGGCAACCCTGGCCGATGAGCATGTGACCATCGGTGAGATGAAAGCGATGGGATTTCCGGGTAAAAGCATTGAGGCTCTCTATCAGATAAAATATATTATTCTGGTGCTGATGTCCGTTGTAATCGGCTATCTGGCTGCCATCCCATTTGGCGATTTCTTTTCAGCCTCAGTGATCAGGTATTGTGGACAGGGAACCGAGGGGTGGATGCAATGGGTATTTCCGCTTATCGGGGTGACACTGCTCAGCTTGATGGTGGTATTAGGGTGCCACCGAATCATTCGCAAGAATCTTAAAAGCACGGTCGTGGAACTGCTGCGGGGTCAAGAAAACATCAAAAAAGAAGGCCACTATTCGTTACCGGCATCAGGGCTGAAGCATCCTAACCGAACCATGGCATTCGGCGAATTGAAATGTAAATGGAATGAATATATTGTGATCTTTCTGGTCTTTATGGCGGCTTCATTTTTGATTCTACTGCCCATGAATATGAAGCATACCATAGAAAACCCCTCTTTTATTACTTATATGGGGATTGGCGAATCTGATATTCGCATTGATATCCAGTACAGCGAAAAACTGACGCAGCAAAAAGATGCGGCTTTATCCTATCTGGAGAATGATTCAGAAACTTCCAAAGTGGCTATTTACAAAAATGGCTATGTCCAGTCGCAAAATGCCGCCGGTGAGTGGGAATATCTTCGGGTGGAAAGCGGTGATGAGTCGGTTTTTCCGTTAGTATATCTGGAGGGAAGGGCGCCGGTTGAGAGCCAAGAAATGGCGCTCTCCTATATGAATGGGATAGCATTAGGCAAAAAAGTTGGCGACACGATAACCGTTGTTTATCAGGGACAAAATCTGACCTTTACCGTCTGTGGTATTTATCAGGACATTACCTACGGCGGAAAGACCGCCAAAGCAGCCATTGATTTTGCTGAAAAGGATGTGGAAGTTTATATTATTTATCTGGATGTGCGGGACGGCGTTGCTATTGAGAAAAAAACCGATGCATTGAGAAGTCTGCTTACCGACAGCAAAATAACCCCGGTCAGCGCCTTCATTGCCCAGACCCTTGGGGGCATTACCGATAATATGAGTCTGGTGGAACGTTCAGCCATCGCCATTTCATTACTGTTAAGCATACTGATTACTGTCATGTTTCTGCAGCTTGTCACAGCCCGGGAGCACAGTGCCATTGCCATTAAAAAATCAATGGGCTTTTCAAACCGCGACATCCAAATTCAGTTGGGCATCCGGATTCTGGTGATTCAAGGCCTGGCAATTGTTGTTGGAACGGTTCTGGCTAATTCATTGGGTGAAGTTATTTTCGGTTGGATGCTGTCATCTATGGGGGCATCAAAAATAACCCTGTTGGTTGAACCACTAACTGCCTATCTGCTTTGCCCGGCAGTCCAACTGCTGGTGGTTTTGTTCACCGTGGTAATGGGAACCAGAGCAGTCAGAAACGATCATATTAAAGATCAGATAATGGAATAGGAGTTGAAATTATGTTAAAAGTTGAAAAAATCAGTAAGTCGTTTAAAGAATCACCGGTACTTGAGGACATATCATTTAAAATTAAAAAAGGCGATTTTGTTGCCGTGATGGGGCCTTCCGGTTCCGGGAAGTCGACCCTGCTCTACAGTATCAGCGGAATGGACACCATCAGTGCCGGTCAGGTATTGTTTGAAGGTGTTAGTATATCTGACATGCAGGAGGTTGAATTATCAAGATTTCGGCTGATTAAAATGGGATTTGTTTTTCAGAATGCTCAGATGTTAAAGAATCTTTCGATTTTTGATAACATTATTCTTCCTGGTCTGGTGGCAAAAAAAGAATCGGCAGAGGACATCCGAAAACGGGCGTCGGCATTAATGAAGCGGATGGAGATTGAAGCGATTGAAGATCGGGATATCCGGGAAGTCTCCGGCGGTCAGCTGCAACGAGCATCCATTTGCCGTGCCATGATCAACAATCCCGGGATGCTGTTTCTGGATGAACCCACCGGGGCACTGAATAGCGGAGCCACCGATCAGGTGCTGGCAATTCTGGAAGATTTGAACCGAGAGGGTATGACTATTATGACGGTTACCCATGATCAGCGGGTCGCTGCCAGAGCAAAAAAAGTAATTTATATCAGGGATGGGCAAATTGCTGCCAGCAAGGAATTTGCGGTGGGAGCCGACCGGGAAAGGGAACTGGATGACTGGTTATGTGAGATTGTTTGATTAATATCCGCATACCAAATAAGTGATGGCTGATTGGGGAAAAATAATTTAATACATAAAAAAATGGGACGATTTGTAATTAATAAAGTCAAATTGTTCCATTTTAATTGTTTAATACAGTGTTAAACTGACAGCAATCAAGCAATCGCCAAGCAGGCCGGAATCGGGCTTAACTGACGGATAGGTTTTGCTGCTTTTCCAGAAAATCCACACATAAGATATATTTTTTATTTAAGTGTTTAAAAACTTTTGAATAGGTGATGCACAGGCTGCCAGTGGCCATTGACACATAGGGTTCAGTGATGTAAGTATCTTGTTTTCGTTTAACTAAATTATAATAGAAATTTTTAATTGAATGATCCACACCGATTTTGGCCGAATGAAAAACCAGTTTTTCGCAGGCACCAATGTTTTTGGCGCCCACTGTTTCACTGCATTGAATGCCAGCTTCATCCAAGACATAGGCGCAATCCACTAATCCTGAAGCCTGGATACATTCCAGTAGCTGTCGGTCAAATTCAGCCTCAGACCCTTTAGCCATAGCAATAGCCTTTATCATACAATTCACCGTTTGCGTGTAAGCCAAACATTTTCGATTATAGTCGTCCATTTCGCTGAGTAAAAGTTCTTTATATTCATCAACCACATGGGCGGTTTTTCTAATAATTTCATCATTGAGGATGAAGTCCTTCTTCGGTTTGGAAAAATAATAACCCTGAATAACCTGACCGCCCAGCTTTAACACCTGGATGGCTTCCTGCTTGGTTTCGACGCCTTCGGCAATAATTAACGCACCAATCTTATTGGTTAAATTAACAAGAGACTTAAAAACTTCCTGCTTATGATAGATAAAATCCATGCTTTTAATAATCGACCGATCAATTTTAACGATATCCGGCTTTAGTTCGGCAATCCGATCCATATTCGAAAAACCAGCGCCCACGTCATCCAGAGCAATTAAAAAACCATATTCTTTATAGGTAGTTACAAATTGGGTGAGGGCGAAGGTATCCAATGACTTGGATTCATTGATTTCAATGACAATATTTTTAGGATTTATTCCACTTTGGCTGACTTGTTCGTTCAGATAATTAGATCCCCCAACTTCATCGATAATGGAGGTATCCAGATTGACAAATAAAAGCAGATCCTGATCGGCATCATAATAACGTTTAAAAGCTGCTAAAACCTTATCTCGGCAGGCGCGATCAAGCTCAGTTGCCAAACCCTCTTCATAAGCGGTGTCAAACAGTAGTTTTGGTGATATCAGTTGTTCAGTGCCCGGTTTAATCCCGCGGATTAAGCCTTCCAGACCAAGGGTTTTTTTTCCGGTCACCGACATTATAGGTTGAAAGTAAGCCACTAGATTTTTTTGTTCAATGACTTCCCTGATATTAAGTTTTTTCTCTGAAGCAAGATTTTCACTTTTAGATATTTTCAATTATTTTCTCCAAATTTCTAACGATCTGTTAATTATGAAAATTCAGACTAACCACAATAAAGCTTCATTACACTGACAGATGTTTTTTATTTAATACTTTTATGTTGTAGGGGAGATGGTTATTCTGAATTGATTAAAAAATGCTTATATTATTGTACTTTTTAATCAAAATTTATTCAATCTTTTTCGTATGGGGTATGGCAATTTTTAATTTTGCAGATAACTATTCCATGCGAAAGCGTTTTGGTTATATTTAGATAGCGTTTTGTTGGCAAGCGAGTTATTCTTTGTTTTTATCGATGATGATTTTTTAAATAAACGTAATATTCGTAGCCGTAGCTACGAATAAAAATCAATTGCACCGATATAATAGGGGCAATCACAAGATTAGGTTGAGTCAACTAATAATTGTGAAAGGAGGTGGTGTCAGATGGATAAGAAGAAAAGAAAGAGCGGTCTGATAAAAAAAATTCAAAAAGAGATCCTTTTCTGGGAAGTAGAAAGCGATTCGGATGATAAAAAAAGTCGGCTTTGCAACGATTTTGGCACACGGTCCTGTTTAACTTGTGGAAAATGTTGGGGAAAAAAGAAGTATTAAAATTTAAAAATTGGGTATATAAACTAAGTAACAAATAATTCGAATTTTGGAGGTTGTTTAAAATGAAAGCGATTGTTGATAGAGAAGCGTGTATCGGATGTGGACTGTGTGAATCGGTTTGCCCGGAAGTATTTGAATTAGATGGTGAAAACATAGCAGTTGTCATTGTTGATGTGATTCCTCAGGAATTAGAAGATTCCGCAATCGAAGCACAGGATGAATGCCCGGTGAGCGCAATAACAGTTGAATGATAAGCGTCATGATTATTTGATGTAGAAATTATAAAAGTTCTGAAGCTAATGATAGTTTCAGAGCTTTTTTATTTACTCAGTAACATGCATTAGCATGCAGGTTGATCATAAATGATTAAAAATAAAAGAAGATCATTGACAAAATATCACAAATGGGTATATTATAGATATAGAACATATGTACCAATTGGGCTGAAATAAAAAAGGTGAGCCATGGAACGCGTAATTTTACACTCAGATATAAATAGTTTTTATGCCAATGTGGAATGTCTGTATCATCCCGAGATTAGAAATCTGCCAGTAGCGGTTGGCGGAAATCCCGAGAAACGCCATGGGATCATTCTGGCGAAGAATCAGAAAGCCAAGGAAGCAGGTGTCAAAACAGGGGAAGCTTTATGGCAGGCCCGGCAGAAATGTCCCAATCTGGTGGTTATGCCTCCTAATTATGAATTATATTTGCGTTTTTCTCGGTTGGCCAGAAAGATCTACAACCGTTATTCTAATCAGGTGGAGCCATTCGGTTTGGATGAAAGTTGGTTCGATGTTACAAATAGCGTTAAAATTCACGGAAGTGGGGAAGAAATAGCCCAAAAAGTCAGCCAGGATATCCAAAATGATTTGGGGATCACTGTTTCGATCGGTGTTTCCTGGAATAAGATCTTTGCCAAATTTGGTTCAGATTACCAGAAGCCGAATGCTATTACGGTTATTACCCGGGATAATTATAAAAAAATTATCTGGTCGCAGGAAGTTGGCGATCTACTCTATATTGGTCGGTCCACCAAAAAAAAACTGATGAAATATGGGATCTATACCATCGGTCAATTAGCGCAAACATCTCCGGATTTTCTGGTTCTCCAATTAGGAAAAATGGGTATGGTATTATGGCGATTTGCCAATGGCCTGGATGACAGCCCGGTTAAACCTTTTAATGAGCAGTATAATGGAAATGAACGGATCCTTAAGAGCATCGGGAACAGCATCACCACGCCCCGGGATTTAAAAGACCTGAAAGATGTAAAATTTATCATTTATATGCTTACCGAGAGCGTAGCCATGCGATTGAGAGAAACCGGATGCTATTGCCTAACGGTGGCCATCCATGTTAGAAATAAAGAGTTAGAAAGTTTTACCCGGCAAATGAAACTTAGCAAGCCATCGGATCTGACCAAAGAAATAGCGGAAGCCGCCATCGTATTATTTGAGAATAATTATGATTTCAGCTCAGATATCCGATCGATGGGGGTACGGGTGACCGATTTGGTACCGGACTCAACGCCGATTCAACTGGATGTTTTCGGGAATGAAGAAATACGGATGCGACAGGCGAGGCTTGATGATGCCGTTGATGATTTGAGAAAACGCTTTGGTAACTTGGCGGTACGGCGGGCTGTAACCATTGGGGATCAGATGAGTTGTCTGGATCCGAAAAAAGAACACGTTATTCATCCGATTGGATATTTTTAAAGGAGATGTTATGAAATGGCTATAAAAAAATTTGTACAGGTGATTGCAAAATTTCAGGAAGATGGAAAAATGATTCCCTTGCAGGTTTTGTGGGAGGATGGTCGCGTTTTCGAAATCGACCGGGTGCTGGATATGCGTCCAGGCGTGTCACTGAAGGTCGGCGGACAGGGAATCCGTTATACTTGCCGGATTCAAAAAAAAGAAGTTTGTCTCTATTATGAAGAACCTAAATGGTTTGTAGAAAGCAAAGAAAAATAATGCGAGATGAGGTGCTCAATTGATAATATATGTTGAATTTAAAAATAGCGTTGTAAATCTGTTGAAAAAAACAAGTGAAGCATTATTAAAATTTAAGTTGTTTAAATTTAAACGATAAACGGATGAAACTTTCGTAACAGCGTGATATACTGGAATAAATATTAAATCGGGAGGCGTATAATATGGCATCATCACAGGAATTTGTGGATTATGTGTGCGATCAGATCAGCGGCGCAGGAGTGATTACCAGCCGTAAAATGTTCGGTGAATATGGGATCTACTGTAACGGGAAAATTATTGGCTTGATCTGTGACAACCAGTTTTTTGTCAAGAAAACCTCAGGAGGAGGAGCCTTGCTGATAGATCCGGAAGAAGCGCCGCCATATGACGGTGCCAAGCCGATGTTTGTGATCAGTGATTTGGAAGATCGGGACTTTTTGACTGCCTTTATTTTGAAATCTTATGAGGAACTGCCGATGCAGAAAGCCCGAAAGAAAAAGGTCAAAGAATAGCGGATATTCACTCTACAACAGGAGCATCTCATGGAGAAAATAAAAAACGAAAAAGCCACCCTTACGTTGATGATAAAAATCTACTGTCGCAAAAAACACGGATCAAAGAACTTGTGCGATGCATGCAAGACGCTCCTGAGCTATGCGTTGAATCGATTGGACCATTGCAGGTATGGCGAAAATAAGGGCTTTTGCAATACATGTTCCACTCATTGCTATAACAAAGCGCATCGCGAGCAGATCCGAAAAGTTATGACTTTCAGCGGACCCCGAATGATCTTCTATCATCCCCTCATGGCAATCAGGCATCTGCTGTCTTAGCGCGACAGCAGATTTTTTTTATGTCAATCCCATCATCAATGCTGCTCCCAGAAATTCTGCAACCCCTTTTTCAGATCGGCATCACTCCGGATCCGGGTATAGGGAAACCATTCGTTGGGAAATAGCTGGAGGTAACTCCGATTACTAAAACGTTCATCAATGAGAACGATGATTCCCTTGTCGGTTTCGGTTCGGATGACCCGTCCGGCGGCTTGCAGAACCTTGTTCATGCCGGGGTACAGATAGGCGTATTCGTAGCCGTTATTATTCTTTTCATTGAAATAATCCCGGATGATGTCGCGCTCAAAACAGATCTGCGGCAGACCAACGCCCACAATGATGGACCCGATGAGTCCTTCGTGCTTTAAATCCACCCCTTCGGAAAAGATTCCCCCCAGTACGCAGAAACCCAGAATTCCGGCGCTGACAGCGGTGGTATCCGGCCGGAACAAATTTAAGAAAAGCTCCCGATCTTCCTCGTTCATTTCGGTGGATTGTTTGATGGTGGTGACATCCGGGTAGGTTTCGGTAAAAATATCAAAGACCGCATCCATATATTTATAAGATGGAAAATAGACCATATAGTTGCCCTGACGCTGATCTAAAACGGTTTTGATACAGGTGGCAATGGCGGGATAGGTTTTTTCCCGGTTTCTGAATTTGGTTGAGATGGTATCGGCAATCAGCAGTTCCCGGTTTTTCACATCAAAGGGAGAGGACAGTCTGATTTTATAGTTGCCATCGCCGCCACCGAGAATCTCCGAAAAATAGTCTAATGGGGACAGCGTGGCAGAAAAAAAGATGGCTGCCCGACCTCGTTTAATTGCTTCACTGAGCAGGTGGGAGGGATCCAGACAGAATAGTTTTATTTTGGTGTCACCGGTTGAGTTTTCAACGTAAGTGATATAGCGGTCATCGTAAAACTCAGCGGTGCGCATAAAAGTCAGGGTGTTGAAATACAGCTCCAGCAACTTTTCATGGAGTTCACTGCCCTCATTCTTCACCAGCCATTCTTCGGCCTGATTAATAAATTTCATAATCAATGGAAAGAAATCTTTGGGTGCTTCTTTTTGGATATAATGGTCAACTGCGGCCAGTTTTCGCAGGCTGATCATATGAGTATTCAGTTTGCCCAAAGATTTGGCTATACCGGGATCGGCATCTTTAAACAATCGCTGCAATACCAGGATCGGTTTTTTGTAGAGTTCCGCCGAAAACATCGATCGGGCCCGATCCACCAGATTATGGGCCTCGTCAATGAGGAAGGTATAGTCCCCGCCGTTATCGGAAAAGAAACGTTTAAGGTAAACCCGGGGATCAAAGACATAGTTGTAATCACAGATCACACAGTCGGACCAGAGGGTCAGATCCAGAGAGAATTCAAAAGGACAGACCCGGTGCTTGCGGGCATAGCTTTCGATGATTGGCCGGGTGAGTCGGTCTTCCTCATGAAGCAGATCGAGGATGGCGTCATTGACCCGGTCGAAATGGCCGCTGGCATATTCGCAGTGATCCGGATCGCAGATCGATTCTTCCTGAAAACAGATTTTGTCTTTGGCAGTGAGGGTGACACTTTTGAAAGCCAGCCCTTTTTCCTGCATCAGGCAAAAAGCTTCTTCGGCCACTTCGCGAACAATGGTTTTGGCGGTGAGATAAAAGATCTTGGAGGTATGCCCTTCAGCCATCGACTTGATGGCGGGAAACAGGGTAGATATGGTTTTTCCGATGCCGGTGGGAGCCTGAACAAACAGTTTTTTATTTTCCATAATGGTTTTGTAAACCGAAACGGCCAGCTCACGCTGACCTTTACGATAGGTCTCAAAGGGGAAGTTGAGGGCTTTAATGGAGGCATCCCGTCTAACCACCCAGTCGCTGGTAAGGCTGGCCCAGATCAGGTATTGATTCATCAGTCCGTAGAAGAAAGCTTCCAGTTCGTTTCTGGTAAAAGGCTTTAAAAATTGCTTAATCTCATTGGTCTCCAGTTGAAAATAAGTGAGCTGAACGCTGATTTCTGCCAGTTTATTCTGGTCACAGTAAATAAAGGCATAGCATTTTGCCTGCGCCCAGTGGGTTTCACTATAGTTTTCTTCGATGTGCTCCAGCGGCCGGCTGGTAGATTTGATTTCGTCGATAATAACGGTCTCATCCTTGGTGATGATGGCATCTGCCCGGCCTTCAATCTTAAAGTGGAAGCCTTCGTAGTCGAGATTGTATTTTAAGGAAACCTCGGGAAGATAGCCCGGGTCTTTTTCGACATTGTCTTTTTGTGCTTTCTGGTGAGCCCGGGTGCCCTCCAAGGCGCTGGCATTACTCATAAACTGGGAATCGATGTCTCCCGAGCGGAGAATAAATTCCACTAGATTTCGTACGGATAGTTTTATTTCGGTAGGATTGGTCATTTTTTCACCTGAGATCTTATGTTATGGTTTAATTTTATGCTAAATAAGAGGGAAAGTATAGCAGATTCAGCTAATGAATTTATTTATCAGCTGATTTTCTAAGACATTGCGACTTCAAAAACAAAAAAAGTCAGCTTGATTAAACAGTAAAATGAAAAGCATCAATCTGGTTATTGTAAAGAATATAAAATATCGGGCTGAATTTGTAGAAATTCATTCTTTTGGGTAAATATGATTAAAGAAGGTTAGTTATAAAAGACTAGAAGGGAAGTAATAAAATGAAAACAGAACAGGCGTCAACTATTGTAGTAGAAGTAATTGTAAATGCACCAGCAGAGTTAGTTTGGAAATATTGGTCAGAGCCAGAACATATTACCCAGTGGAACAGTGCTTCAGATGACTGGTTTACACCACATGCAGAAAATGATTTAAGACCCGGAGGTAAATTTCTTTCGAGAATGGAAGCAAAAGATGGCAGCTTTGGATTTGATTTCAGCGGAGCTTACGATGAGGTGAAAGCTAATGCGCATATTGCCTATACACTTGATGACAAAAGAAAGGTAAGCATTGACTTTATCGCTCAAGAAAATAAGACCAAAATTATTGAGCGTTTTGAAGCAGAAAATGAGAATTCAATCGAGTTGCAAAAAAACGGTTGGCAGTCAATTTTAGATCGTTTTAAAAATTATGTTGAGGGAAAGACGGCATTATAAGAATGAAGATTAAATTTTAAGAAGTGGAGAGCCAGCGTCTCGGCAGACCGGACCAGGAATCTGCCGGGAAACTCTAAGGTAATATTGACTAGCAAGCAGCACTAGTCAATATAAGTAGGTGCGGCAAAAAATGCAGCTTAAATCTGCTCTTTGTTTTTTATAAAATCAATATACTGGTTTCCCCAAATTTCCAGCTCATCTAACACCGGTTTGAAATTTTTTCCCAAGTCGCTTAAAGAATACTCTACTTTCGGAGGGATTTGATTATACACAGTTCTGATAATCAAGCCATGTTCTTCCAGCATTCGCAGCTGCTTGGTCAGCGTTGTGGAAGTTAAGGTCGGGAGTGCTCTTTGTAATTCGTTAAAGCGAATGGTGCGTTCACTTAAACAGTGCATAATAATTAACGTCCATTTTCCGGTTAGGATTTTTTGTGTTGTGACAAATGGGCAAATTCCAAATAAATCTTTTTCCATGATACCTCCTGGGATACTATCCAATAAGATACTAACGATACTAAAAAATCGTACTTGTATTATTTGTTATATGATATAAAATTATAATACAAATGACAGAGATGTCAAATCAAAAACGAAGCGAAGGAGAAAATAATGGAAACAGTGTATGATTATTTAAAAAAATGCGGCACTTATTTTTTAGCAACAGAAGAGGGGGATCAACCACGGGTTCGTCCTTTTGGAACAATTAACATATTTGAAGATAAACTTTATATTCAAACCGGGAAAGTAAAAGATGTTTCAAAACAGATGCTGACAAATCCTAAAGTTGAAATTTCCGCATTTCATGGGGGAACATGGATCCGGATTCAGGCAATTATAGTTGAAGATGATCGTCTTGAAGCAAAACAGAGTATGTTAGCTGCATATCCGAGTTTGCAAAATATGTACTCAGCCGATGATGACAATACCCAGGTATTGTATTTAAAAGATGCGGTAGCCACTATTTCATCTTTTTCGGATGAAGCAAAGGTTATCGAATTCTAGAAATTGTCTGATAAACAAAATGGCATCCGTTTTGAGCGGGTCTATAATTAATTAGGTTTAAATTAATGCGTTTAGAATAATATAACTAAATAGATGAAAAAGGATCGCGGGATAATTTTCCAGAATCCTAAAGTTAGAATCAGGCATTTACCGTCATAGAAAAACGGTAAATGCTTTTTTATTTTAGCCAGTTTTATGTAAACTCATAATATTGAAACAAAAGTAGCGATTAAAAATGAGATTTTCAATGCTGAATTTAATGCTGTTTAATAAACTGTCTGATGTTATTTCAAAACTGATACCTTAAATAATACTTAAATTAGATGCGGTTTGAGCTTAGATTTTGCATTAAATATATTCGAAGATTTCTTGAAATTTAGATTTAAAATTATCAAAAAGTGATTTAATTTACAAATTGTTTAATTGATAGCGTATTTTATTTTTATTGATGTGGAATTTTTGATTGAAAAATTGGCTCAGAGCACAAATGTTAAATAATAAACGAAATCGTTAAAAAAATACACTGCGAACATTTAGAATGATAAAAGTTAGAGTTCAGGTTTTTTAAATTATAGCAAAAATGAATAAGCTTTTTATCGGATCCTAAAATTTAAATAAAAGATATGCGACTGATGATTTGATACAGTTAAAAAAATATTAACGTTACCCGAATAAAATAGAGCAACTAGTAAGAACAATGATTAAAGATTATCTGTTAATTAACAAACAATATATTTTCGCTTTTGTATATTGTTTGAGAAATAACAAACAAGTAAATGCAATATATTGTCACAAAAAGAAAAAATATTGACACGTATAACAGAAGGTGTTACTCTTATGAAAATTAGTAAGCGGCAACAGTGAAAATTAGTTTATCGGTTAAGAAAAAAACTGGGGTAACGTAAATAAGGCGGTGGGAATAATATCAAGAATAAATTATACACCAGAAATGGAGAATTGAGAACGAGCGTTGAATCATCTTGAAATGATGTGGTTCTGGAGAAGTTGAAAATCATATAAACATAAAACCATTCTGAAAAGGAGAATTATTTAAAATGAATACAGAGCGAGCAGTAAATGAAAATGTAATCGGTTGCGGATCTGATCCGAGAGTTGAATTGAAAATTTTAAAGGAGGCAATGAATATGGAATTTGTACTAAGAGATTGGAAACTAAGTGATGCACAAAGTATTGTACCGTTGGCAAATAATGAGAAGATCGCTGGAAATCTGAGAAACACTTTCCCTTTCCCCTATACCCTGGACGATGCCCATCTGTTTATTACAAAAAGTATTCACCAGCATAAAAGAAAGCAATTGAATAAAGCAATTATCATCAATGATTCAGCATCCGGCTCCATCAGTTTGCTCATGCAGGATGATGTCAGTTGTAAAAGTGGTGAACTGGGCTTTTGGCTAGGGGAGCCCTTTTGGGGAAAAGGTATTATGACTCGTGCCATTAATCAGATTTGTGAAACGGCGTTTGAGGATTCGAATAGTGTTAGAATTTACGCCCGTCCCTTTGCAGAAAATGAAAAAGCCAGAAAAACTCTTGAGAAAGTAGGATTTCAGCTGGAAGGAGTTTTTAAAAACAGTATTTACAAAAATGGCAGAGTAATGGATTCTTGCATGTATGCTCTAACGAAATAAAAAGAGTACAGCTGATAAGAGGAAATAAATGAATTTACAAGACCTGAGTGGACTGTCAAAAGGAAAGGTTGGAACATGAAAGATTACGCATTGATTATTATGAAACCCGACGCCCTCAAAGCGGAGTTGGTTGAAACCATTATTCAACGATTTATTCAGAATAATTATAAAATTGAAATGGTTGGTTATAAAGAGGTTACCACAGATTTAATTTTAACTCATTATGCTGAAGTAACTGAAAAGTTGGGGGATTGGTTCAAAGATATCGTCATTAAGGATTTTGTGGGATATGGGATGATTCCGGTAATTCTCAGTCAGGAGGGCAATAATGCCATTGCTAAGGCCAGGGAATTGACCGGAGCCACCGATCCATCAGTGGCCGCCCCGGGCACTATCCGAGGAGATTTGAGTAAGGACTCCATGGAGGCGGCCAATCGCGAAAATAGAAGCTGTTATAATTTGCTGCACTGTAGCGATTCCACTGAGTCATTTCATAGAGAATTAAAACTTTGGTTTAATCCGGAAATAGAATTAGCAGAGGATTGAAATGAGACTTTCGCTATCATGAAGATCCCGTATAGCTTAAGGATAAAAAACGAAACCAATAGGTAGAATAGAATTGACTAAATTTGAAAAGGTATGAACGCTATTTATTCGCGAGTCGCATACCTTTTTATTTATTTTGCTTTTTTGAATTTAGTGAGGCGAGAATAGCTTTCTAAAATTCGCAAAAAAATATAGTATAAAAGTTTAATTGGAAATTAATCTTGAGTGAATGTTAAATATGAGAATAAATTTGGATAATGTCTTGATTTGGGGTAAAAATACAATAATAGCCGGTCATAATTATGCTTCATATGAATAAGAAAACTAAAATATGGTTTTAATTGCATTGTGCAAAAAAATACTATAATATATATACAAGTACACGAAATGAGATAAAAAGATAAAATATCGACAAAATAAGCAGCTAAATATGATAAATTGATAAAAAAATAAGTCAAATAATTACAGATTCATCTAAATGCATTTTTGAATATAAATAATAGATAAAATGTGAAGTTGCTCTATATGTGACGATTTGTATTTTTATCTTGATAGATGTATGAAAATGGGTGCAATAAATTGTTGTGTAGAAACTTGTTATCTTGTTGGAATAGCTTTTTTTCAGAAGTGAATATGTAAAATTAGTTTTAAGGAGGCGGTTATATGAACACAAATGTCAATGATCAGATGAAAAATGAAGATAAGAATAAGTTGGTCAAAGAAATTGTTGCTAGGCATATGCATTCAAAAGGTGCATTAATTCCAGTGTTGCATGAGGTGCAGGAATCCTATGGCTATTTACCAGATGAGATTCAGGAAAAAATTGCCAAAGAAATGAATATCTCAAAGTCGGAAGTTTTTGGGGTGATTTCTTTTTATTCTCATTTTGCGACCAAACCTGCTGGTAAGTATAAAATTTCAGTCTGTATGGGAACTGCATGTTATGTAAAGGGGGCTGGAGCAGTTCTGGACAAGCTAAAAGAAAAGCTGAGGGTGAAAGTGGGACAAACTACTGAAGATGGTGAGTTTACCCTTGAAGAGTGCCGCTGCTTAGGGTGCTGTGGATTGGCGCCGGTCTTAACAGTTAATGGAAAAGTCTATGGACGATTAACGATTGATGATGTTGATACCATACTGGAAAGCTATAAAAAAGATGGAGGGATTGCATAATGAAAACTATTGCAGAATTGGAAGCGATCAGAAAAAAAACCCTAGATGAAATCAGCATGCGGACCGACGATGAATCGATTCGAGTTGTGATTGGAATGGCAACCTGCGGGATTGCTGCCGGAGCAAGAGCTGTGATGACAGCATTTCTTGATGAACTCAAAAAAAGAAATATCCGCAATGTCCATGTTTCAGCAACGGGTTGCATTGGGGTCTGCCGGTTGGAACCGATTGTTGATGTCATTGATAAAGACGGAAGTAAGACAACTTATGTGCACATGACCCCTGAAAAAGCGGCAAAAGTTGTTGTTGAGCATATTGCAAATGGGAAAATCTGTGTTGAATATACGTTACAGGAAAACCAATAAATTAATCAGATAAAAGGAGGAAGCCGACATGCAATTTTTTCGTTCGCATATTTTGGTTTGTGGTGGTACCGGTTGTACCTCTTCAGATTCTACAAAAATAATCGAAGAATTAAATAAGCTTTTAGTCAAAAAAAAGCTTGAAAATGAAATTAAGGTTGTGCAGACCGGGTGTTTTGGACTCTGCGAACAAGGTCCAATTATGGTTGTTTACCCGGAAGGGACAATGTACTGCAAAGTAAAAGTAACAGATGTTGAAGAGTTTGTGGAAGAACATTTGATAAAAGGGAGAATTGTTACCAGACTGCTGGAAAAAAGCAGTGAAGTCAAAGAAGGTGAGTATGCTATTGAAAAATCTTCCTTTTTTAAGAAGCAGTTGCGGATTGCCCTGAGAAACTGCGGGGTCATCAATCCCGAACTAATTGATGAATACATCGCCTTTGACGGTTATAAAGCCTTAATCAAAGCGCTCACTGAAATGAAACCGGATGAGATCATTGAGACCATCAAAAAATCGGGCTTGCGAGGCAGAGGTGGCGGCGGCTACCCGACTGGAACAAAGTGGGAATTTGCCGCCAAACAGGATAGTGAGCAGAAATATGTTTGCTGTAATGCGGATGAAGGAGACCCTGGGGCTTTTATGGATCGTAGTGTGCTGGAAGGGGATCCGCACTCCATCATCGAAGCGATGATCATTGCTGGATACGCTATTGGCGCCAACGCCGGCTTTGTGTATGTCCGGGCAGAATATCCAATTGCTGTGAAAAGACTCCAAATTGCCATTGATCAGGCCAGAGAGTATGGATTGCTGGGCGACAATATTCTGGGGACCAGTTTCAAATTTGATATCGAAATCCGTTTGGGTGCCGGTGCTTTTGTCTGTGGCGAAGAAACGGCACTGATGACATCTATTGAAGGAAAACGCGGGGAACCCCGTGTGCGTCCGCCATACCCGGCAGTTAAAGGTCTCTGGCAAAAACCAACGATCCTGAACAATGTCGAAACATTCGCCAATATTCCGGTGATTATGCTTAAAGGACCGGAGTGGTTTGCAGGTATGGGAACGGAAAAAAGCAAGGGAACAAAGGTCTTTGCCATCGGCGGAAAAATAAACAACACCGGTTTGGTGGAAATTCCCATGGGAACAACGCTGAGAGAAGTCATCTATGATATTGGCGGTGGCATTCCTGGTGGGAAGAAATTCAAAGCTGCTCAGACCGGCGGACCTTCTGGCGGCTGTATTCCAGCAAGCCATATCGACACCCCCATCGATTATGAATCATTAATTGAATTAGGGTCGATGATGGGATCCGGAGGCCTGATCGTCATGGACGAGGATACCTGTATGGTTGATATTGCCAAGTTTTTTCTGGAATTCACAGTGGATGAATCCTGCGGGAAATGCACCCCCTGCCGACTGGGAACCCGAAGAATGATGGAAATACTGGATAAAATTACCAAAGGCAAAGGAAAAATGAGCGATCTCGACGAACTGGAAAACCTGGCTAAAGATATCAAGGCTGCTTCACTGTGTGCCCTGGGTCAAACTGCGCCCAATCCTATTCTTAGTACGCTGCGTTATTTCCGTGATGAATATGAAGCCCATATTCGCGATCGCCGATGCCCGGCGGGTTCATGCAAAAGTCTGCTAACTTATGAAATAACAGAAGATAAGTGCATCCGCTGCGGACTTTGTGCCAAAAACTGTCCGGTCAAGGCCATTTCCGGTTCCAAAAAAGAAGAGATACCCTTTGTGGTAGATCAGGATAAATGTATCAAATGTGGAGTTTGTTACCAAAAATGTCCAGTAGATGCCATTACGAAATAAACGACTAATGATTAAAGGAGGTAGTAATGATTACTTTAACGATTAATAATAAAGTGCTGAAGGCTCAGGCAGGTCAGACAATTCTTAAAATAGCCGAAGATAACGGCATTCATATACCGACCCTGTGTCACATGGATGGCACTCACGATACCTATTCATGTCGCATCTGTGTGGTGGAGGTAGAAGGGGCAAAAGCACTGATTCCGGCTTGTGCAGGAATTGCTGAAGACGGTATGGTTATCAATACGGTTTCGGAAAGCGTCCTCAGTGCCCGTCGAAACATTGTTAACCTGCTTTTGTCCAATGGTGAACACAACTGCTTATCCTGTGAAAAAAGCGGGGAATGCAGTCTTCAGAGTGTGTCCTATGAACTGGGTATCGAAACCCCGGCCTTTATCATGGAAAGCATGGATAAGGCTACTGTAGATGATTCCAGTGTGATGATCGTCAGAGACAACCGCAAATGTATTCTCTGTCGGCGTTGCGTCACTGCCTGCAGTGAGATTGTCTGCAATGATGTTTTATCGGTAGGTTACCGAGGCAGCGAGTCGGCTATTGTCTGTGATAATAACAAGCCAATGGGGGAATCCAGCTGTGTTCAATGCGGGCACTGTGTGCAGGTCTGTCCGGTGGGGGCACTGGTCAATAAAAAATCCATTGGCAAGGCCCGCTCCTGGGAGACCAAAAAAGTTCGCACGACCTGTCCCTACTGTGGGGTTGGCTGTCAGCTATATCTTCACATGAAGGGCGACGAAATTGTCAAAGTCACCGGTGTGGAAGATGGTTTTCCGAATAAAGGCCGACTTTGCGTTAAAGGCCGTTATGGCTATGACTTTATTTATTCAAATGAACGGCTGACCACTCCGCTGATCAAAGAAAATGGTGTTTTCCGAGAAGCGTCATGGGATGAAGCTCTGGATCTGGTCGCCTCAAAATTCAAAGAGATTATTGAAAAGGATGGTCCCGATGCTGTTGGCGGAATCAGCTGTGCCAGAAGCACCAATGAAGACTCTTATCAGATGCAGAAACTGTTTAGAGCGGCATTTAAATCGGCCAATATCGACCACTGTGCCAGAGTGTGCCATGCCCCTACAGTAGCCGGCTTGATCACCTCATTCGGAACCGGGGGAATGACCAACTCCATTGCTGAAATGGCTAAAACCAACTGTCTGTTTGTCATCGGTTCAAATATGTCGGAAGCTCATCCGGTGGCCGCAACCTTTGTTAAGAATGGCAAAAAGAACGGTGCCAAGCTGATCGTCGTGGATCCTCGTAAAACTCTGCTGGCTGATCGGGCTGATGAGTTTGCCCAGATCAAGGTGGGTTCGGATGTAGCCTTCCTGAATGGCCTCATGAACGTGCTCATCACCGAAGATCTCTATGACAAGGAATTCGTGAATAATAAATGCGATAATTTTGATGCCCTGAAAGAAAAAGTGTTGGAATATCCGCCGGAGCGGGTAGCCGAAATCAGCGGAGTGCCGGCAGAACAGATCATCAGAATTGCCAGAATGCTGGCCGACAATAAACCGGGAATGGCTATGTACACCCTGGGAATCACCGAGCATACCTGCGGCACTAACAATGTTATGTCCATTGCCAACCTGCAGATGCTGCTGGGCAATATTGGAAAAGAAAATGCCGGAGTCAACCCACTGCGAGGCCAGAACAACGTTCAGGGGGCCTGCGACATGGGGGCGCTTCCTAATGTTTATCATGGTTATCAGAGCGTCACCGATCCGGCGGCCAAAGCAAAATTTGAGAAAGCCTGGAATGTGGACGGCCTGCCGGATAAACTGGGAATGATGATTCCGGATATGATTAGTGGCCTGAAGACCAAAGCGATAAAGGGACTCTATATTTTTGGCGAGAACATTGTCGCTACGGAACCGGATATTGCTCATGTTATTGAATGCCTGGAGGCGGCTGAATTTGTCGTCGTCAACGAGATTTTTCATAATGAAACCACCCAATATGCTGATGTGATTCTGCCAGGTGCGGCCTGGGGCGAAGATGAAGGTACCTATACCAATTGTGAAAGACGGGTCAGTCTGGTCAGAAAAATAAAAGAAGCGCCGGGACAGGCGAAGCCGGACTGGTGGATCTTTAAAGAGATTGCCAAACGTTTCGGTCAGAACTGGGAATCAAACAGTGGTCGAGAATTATGGGACAACGAGATTGCACCGTTGGCGCCGTTTTTCCTGGGGATTACCTATGATCGGATTCAAGGTGACGGAATGCAGTGGCCGTGCAATTGTGCGACTGATCCGGGAACACAAATCCTTCATCTTGATGGTAACTTCACCCGAGGTAAGGGTCATCTGATGGCTATCGACTGGACCCCCCCAGCTGAAGTGCCGGATACTGAATATCCTTTTACCTTAAGCACCGGCAGACGGCTCTATCATTATCATACTCGAACCCAAACTGGACGCGCCCAAGGACTGAATCAGTTGTTGCCGGAAGAATATGCCGATATTTCGGAAGTGGATGCTAAACGCCTTGGCATCGAACATGGGGAAATGATTATTGTCAAATCCAGGCGTGGATCCGTTTTTGTCAAAGCTCAGGTATCTGACCGGATTCCAGAAGGATTGGTTTGGATGGCCATCCATTTCTTCGAAAATAATGCCAACTGGCTGACTACAAGAGCTAGCGATACAGTAACCAAGACACCGGAATACAAAGCTTGTGCAGTGGATATTCAAAAAATTTCTTAAAAAATAAAAAAAACTATCATATTAAAGGGAGTGTTTATGGCAAACACTCCCTTTATAATCTGGCGAAATTTCGATGTTGATAAATTATATAATGAGGAATCAACATGCGATTATCACCATCAAACAGAAATTTTTTTCAAATAAAACTCAAATTAATAACCGGAATGATAAAAAAATTTTTTGTTTTTTTTAGATTTGTGACCTGATTTTTATGAATTACCAGAAAAAACAAGAGACAAGAAAAATAAATATTAGTGTTTGCTGATATTGTAGTTAAATAAGTGACGAAGTAGGAATAATAAAATAGTCGGTTTTACGAATGAATTTTAAAGAGTTCAAAACAATGACTGATGTTCAGGGCTTTATTTATACGTTCGCATTGAAAATATGATAAAAATTGTAAAAATGATAAAAGTGTAAAAAATAGCTCTAAATGTAGGTTTGATTGCTATAAAATGTTAAAATAATAACAAAATATTTCAGCTGCATAACTTTGTTTGAGAAATAACAAACAAGTAAAGGTAATAAATTGTTGCTATATAGAAAAATATTGACATATAGAACAATAGATGGTAACCTAATGAAAATTCTGTATATACATGTGCACAAAATGTTTTTCGCTGAAATGAAAGATGTGATAAACAAAGCAGCAGAAGGAGGTTGACAACACAGAAGGAATATAAAAAATTGCAGATAAAAGTAATGTTTAAAAGAAATGACAATAAAGCTGATTGTTGAACGGTTAGGTTTTTAAAAAGTGATTCAGAGAATATGGAAATTATTTTGAAAAGGAGAATGACAAAATGAAAACAGATGTACAGATCGCACAGGAAGCAAAATTGCAACCGATTGCACAGGTGGCCGAAAAATTGGGGATTACCGCAGATGAGCTGGAACTTTATGGAAATCATAAGGCAAAAGTATCTTTATCGGTATTAAAAGACAATCAGGACAAGCCGGATGGCAAACTCATCTTAGTGACAGCTATTAATCCCACCCCGGCGGGTGAAGGAAAAACCACCACAAATGTTGGTCTCTCCATGGCTCTTAATTATATCGGTAAAAAAACAATCACTACGTTAAGAGAACCATCATTAGGACCATGTTTTGGGGTCAAAGGGGGCGCCGCTGGCGGCGGATACTCCCAGGTAGTCCCAATGGATGATATTAATCTTCATTTCACCGGCGATTTCCATGCCATTACCTCAGCACACAGCTTGCTGGCGGCGTTGTTGGATAATCACCTCCATCAGGGAAATGTTTTAAACATCGATATGGACCGGATTGTCTGGAGACGAGTGGTTGACATGAATGACCGTGCCCTTCGTGATATTACAGTCGCTCAGGGAAGTAGAGCCAATGGCGTGGAACGACAAACCGGATACGACATTACCGTGGCATCGGAAATTATGGCCATCCTTTGTCTGGCTTCAAGTCTGACAGATCTTAAAGAACGGCTGGGTCGGATGATTGTTGCCTACAATACCGAAGAGAAAGCAGTCACTGCCAACGATCTGGAAGCTACTGGTGCCATGGCATTGCTTCTCAAAGATGCCATTAAACCGAATCTGGTCCAAACCCTTGAAAATACGCCAGCCTTCATTCACGGTGGTCCATTTGCAAATATTGCCCATGGTTGCAACTCGGTTCTAGCCACAAAGACGGCATTGAAACTGGCCGATTATGTTGTTACAGAAGCTGGTTTTGGCGCTGACTTGGGTGCTGAAAAATTCTTTAATATCAAATGCCGTTATGCCGGGTTAAAACCCAATGCTGTCGTCATTGTTGCCACTGTCCGGGCGCTAAAAATGAATGGTGGGGTTGTTAAGTCGGAACTGTCAAAAGAAAATGTGGAAGCAGTTACGTTAGGCAGTGCGAATCTGGTACAGCATCTGGAAAATCTCAAAAAGTTTAAAGTACCGGTGGTGGTCGCCCTTAACAAATTCCCAACCGATACGGAAGCAGAATTTGATGCCGTTAAAAAAGCCTGTGAAAACAAAAATGTCAAGGTGATCTTATCTGATGTATTTTCACAAGGCGGAAAAGGCGGCGAAGAACTGGCCAGGGAAGTTGTGGCACTTTGTGACCTGGGAGAATCTCAATTCGCACCGCTTTATTCTTTGGAGCTTCCTCTCGAAAAGAAAATTGAAACCATTGCCAAAGAAATCTACCGCGCTGATGGGGTCGAATATGAGCCAGAAGCAAGAAAACAATTGGATGAAATTGTCGCTTTAGGATTTGATCATTTGCCAGTATGTATGGCAAAAACCCAATACTCGTTCTCAGATGATCAGACTTTGTTGGGAGCACCCCAAGACTTTGATATTCATGTTAAAGAAGTGCGTCTCTCGGCCGGAGCTGGTTTTGTGGTAGCCATTACCGGAGCTATTATGACGATGCCGGGCCTTCCCAAGGTGCCGGCAGCTAATGGCATGGATATTACTGAAGACGGTGAAATCATCGGATTATCATAATAAAAAAGCTAGTGATATCTCATTTATCAACCGGTTTATACAGTAAATAAAGGCCGGAATAATAACACTATTTTGTGAATTTGATAAGCTGGGCTCATGATAAAGATTAAAACCAAAAAACACAGACCACTCATCGTGAGTCTGTTTTTTTTTATCAACAAACAAGTAGGAAAGCGTGATTCTTTCGCTTTTATACTAGCGTGACCCATAGAAATTTGCATTAACATTGAGATAAAAAGAAAATCCCTCCAGACATCGAATTTGCTTTTCTAATGAAGCTCGAAAGCGTATAATATACATCAACGTTGTGTCACGATTCATTCTTAATAAAACGATTCAAGCAACGATAAAAAAAACCGTGTGGTTTGATTATGAAGATTGAGAGACAACCAAACTTAAAATGAACACGTTTAAGCCTGGAGGTTACAAATGAAAAGAAAATTGTTGGCAGTGTTAATAACATTTGCTATGGCGCTGTCTCTGACAGCTTGTTCAGATGATGGCGGAGGATCCAATACCCACAAAAACAGTGGCTTGAATACGACCGTCAAGCGAAGTACGGATATGGTCGTTAGTTCCAGCGGGGCATTGGATATTCAGAGACTTTCACGAACCGAAACAAAAAAAATGGGGGAACCTGGAACCTGGACTATTTTTGTTTATATGTGTGGTTCCGATCTGGAAAGCGAAAGTGGATTGGCTACTATGGATCTGCAGGAGATGATTGACGCATCTCAGTCGGATAAGATCAGATTTGTTGTTCAAACTGGTGGTGCAAATGCCTGGGACAATGATCTGGTCGATGATTCATTAACCCAGCGATTTGTGATACAAAATCAGAAAATGGAACAGGTTGAGGAAACGAAGGAATCCAATATGGGTAGTGCCCAAACCCTGGCGGATTTTCTGGATTGGGGAGTTGCTAACTATCCTGCTGAAAAAATGGGGCTGGTTTTCTGGAATCACGGTGGCGGAAGTATTACCGGGGTTTGCTTTGATGAACAAAATGAAAGTGACAGCCTTTCACTCATTGAGATTGAAAATGCCTTAACCTCGGTTTATCCAAAGATGACCGACTCATTTGAGTTTATCGGTTTTGATGCCTGTCTGATGGGAACCCTGGAAACTGGCAACATGATCGCCCCTCATGCCCGGTATATGTATGCCTCTGAAGAACTGGAACCGGGTTATGGATGGGATTATAAAGCAATTGGGAATTATATTGGAAAAAATCCTAGCGTCAGTGGTGCCGATTTGGGCAAGGTTGTTGTAGATTCTTTCTATGACGCATGTGCTGCTATTGACAGTCAGAATGAAGCGACACTAGCCTGCATTGACCTTTCAAAAATAGATGAACTGGTCTATGCATTTAATGACGTGGCCAAGGATATGTATAATGGCACCACAAACGCTGATATTCTTTCAGGCATGATCAAAGGGATTACATCCGCTGAGAATTATGGTGGAAATAACAAATCCGAAGGTTATACCAACATGGTGGATCTGGGAGCGATTCTGAAAAATGTCACCGGTAAAGTGCCAGATACAGATAAGGCTTTGGCGGCCCTTAATAATTGTGTTGTTTATATGAAAAATGGCAGTGACAAGTCTGAATCTCATGGATTGGCAATTTATTATCCGTTGGCTATTCAGGGATCAGAAGAACTTTCCATCTTCAAAGATATTTGTGTCAGTCCCTATTATATGTCCTTTGTCGATAAAATGGCTTATGGCAGCGATACAAATGGTGAGTTTGATGGCTACAGCGATGCTAACTGGTTTGGCGAAAATTCACTATACTGGAACAACAGTTATGCCGAAGCGGCAGGCGCTGATTACTGGTCGAATTTGGACGCGGAAACCACGGGAGAGTACAACTTTAGTGAAGATGAAAGTGCGGTTTCCTTTTTATCACCACCGGCAATTAATGCCGATGGTATGTATGGATTTACCATTTCAAGTGACACTCTGGACAATGTCGATGCGGTTTACTGTGATGTGTTTATGGATGCTGGTGATGGCGACACCCTCATTGAATTGGGGCTGGATGATAATATTACAGCAGACTGGAATACCGGGAAATTCGAAGATAATTTTAATGGCTATTGGGTTTCTTTACCAGATGGTCAGCCCTTGGCCACCTATATTGTTGAACAAGGTGATAATTACAACATTTATACCTCGCCGGTGATGCTTAATGGAGTGGAAACCAATCTGAGAATCCGATTGGATTTTGCTGGTGATGGCAATTATACGATTAAGATTATTGGCGCTTGGGATGGTATTGATGAGACAACCGGTCAATCAGCAAAAGAGATTACCAAGCTTAAAAAGGGTGATCTGATCACACCGATGTATTATTCTTATAGTATGAAGAATGGCGATGAAGGCACATATGAAGGAGAAGCATATACCTTTAATAATGACCCTGTGATTTATGAAGAACCGCTGGCAGTCGGTGACTACTACTACTCTTTCCAAATCGATGATATTTTCGGTGGTTCTCTCTATACTGATTTTGAAATCTTTTCAGTTGATGCCAACGGCGATATTTATTTTAACCAATAATAAATTGATATAAACCAACCAGAGATTGAAAAAATATTTCTGGTTGTTTTTTTAGGCAGGTGGTGTGAAAAAAATATCAGATCATGAGCTCCGTTAAACAAATAATGTTTAACTGAATTAATTACTGAATATCAGACAGTAAAATTAATTATCTTGACGATTATTTCACAAAACACTTGAAAAAAGTGACAAAGTGAGGTACCTTAGTGTCAATAGGAGAATAATTAACGACTTTAAGTTCATAGTCATTTTTATGTATCAGGATTACATTCTAAGAAAATGGAGAGAGTGAAATGAAGATTGGGATTATTGTATTTTCTAAAACCAATAATACTTTTTTAGTAGGTGAACGGTTGAAATTTGCCCTTGAAGAAAAAGGGTTAGATGCTGAAATTCAGCGGATTGTTCCTGAAAATGACGATCCGGGAGTTAAATCACCGATTGTATTTACCAATAAACCAGATATATCACCATATGACATGGTGATTTTTGGCAGCCCGGTTTGGGCCTTCTCATTGGCCATTGTTATGAAAGAATACCTTGAACAGATTTCATCATTAAAAGGGAAAACGGTTTTTAGTTTTGTTACAAAGCAGTTACCTTCAAAATTAACAGGCGGAACAAAAGCAAACCGCGAAATTAAATCAGCGGTTGTATCAAAAAATGGAACGGTTAAAAAATCGTTTATGATCAGTTGGAAAAACAAAAAAAGAGAGGATGAGATTTCAAATTTAATTAATGAGATCCTCAAATCTGTGTAAATTTAACATCCTTAACGACTGCAATTCAGTGAATGAAAGTAAAAGAAACGTGTTAATTAAAAAGGCTCTTGGTAAGCTTAAATCGCCAGGAGCCTTTTTGCGCAAAATTCGAGGAGTAAAAATATTAATTATTAATAAAACGATTGTTGTGTCAGTTACCAAATCTGGCAAAGCGAAACATCAGCTTTTCTGCTGTCTTGAGGCCATCCACAGCCGAAGACATGATCCCACCAGCATAGCCGGCACCTTCCCCCATGGGATAGAGTCCCTGAATATTGGAGATGTTATTGTCATCACGGTTAATTCGAACCGGAGAAGAGCTGCGGGTTTCTACCCCAGTCATGATACTATCGTTCGTAGCAAAACCTTTGATTTTAGTATCAAAATGAATCAGTGCTTCTTTCATGGTGGCTATAACGTAATCCGGTAGACAGTCTTTGAGTTGGACCAAGACAAGTCCGGGGGTATAGGTTGGCTTTAAACTGCCCCATTGGGTACTTGGTTTGTCAGCCAAAAAATCACCCACCAATTGCGCCGGAGCATGGTAATTTTTGCCACCCAATTTAAAGGCAAGTTGCTCCCATTTTCGCTGAAACGCAACCCCGGCTAAAGGATGATCATCGCCAAAATCTTCCGGATGAACGCCAACCAGGAGTGCGGCATTGGCATTTTCGCCATCCCGCTGGTGTTCGCTCATACCATTGGTAACAACGCCGTTTTCTTCAGATGCGGCCGCTACTACATAGCCGCCCGGACACATACAGAAGGTGTAAGCCGAACGTCCACTGGGAGAATGATAGGAAAGCTTGTAATCAGCGGAGCCCAGTCTCTGACTTCCAGCCGAAGTGCCGTATTGCGAGCGGTCAATGAGCTTTTGGGAATGTTCGATACGTACCCCAATCGAAAATGGTTTCGGAGTCATGGTGATCCCCCGTTGATGGAGGATTTCAAAAGTATCCCGGGCGCTGTGGCCGATGCCTAGCAGAGCGGTCGAGCAGTCTAATTGTTCATGATCATTAATAATCAGACCGGCAAGCTGCCCATTTTCGATGATGAAATCCGTTACCTTTGATTGAAACCGCACATCACCACCGTTTTCAATAATTTTGGTTCTGATATTCTTCACGGTCTCACGCAGCAGATCGGTTCCAATATGAGGTTTGCTCATATACAGGATTTCTTCAGGAGCTCCAGCAGCAATAAAGGATTCCAAAATACTGCGACATCGGGGGTCATTGATGAGGGTGGTCAATTTACCGTCGGAAAAGGTTCCAGCACCACCTTCACCAAACTGAACATTACTTTCAATATCCAGTTTTCCGGTTTTCCAGAAGGCGTCGATTTTGGTCGCCCGGGTATCCACAGCATCGCCTCTTTCAAGAATAATTGGGGCATAGCCATTTTGGGCCAGCATCAGTCCCGCGAATAGACCGGCTGGTCCCATGCCGATGATCACGGGTCGATGATTTAAGATTTCGTTTCCTGGTACAACATTTTGATAGGACATATCAGGACTGGCTGTGATCCCGGTTTTTCCACATTTTTTTAAAATGGCCGATTCATTTTTAACGGATGCATCAACGGTATAAACGTAGACAATGGCATCTTTTTTTCTGGCGTCAATGGATTTTTTAAATATGCGAAAAGCAATCAGTTCATTGCCATTAATTTTAAGTTTAGAAAGGATGGCGTTTTGTAATGCTTGTTTTTCAGCAGTGCGATCTGCTGCCTTATCAATTCTAAGTTTTAGGTTGGGTATTCGAATCATGCAAGCCTCCTACAGTTGATTTATTTAAAGTTAGACATAGAAAAACAATTATTCCTTCATCTATTACGGAGATAATTATAACATGGCTTTTAATAAAAGAATAAGAAAAAGCAGATTAAAAATATAAAGTTATGATCAATCGAGTCAAGTGAAATTGACTGATTTTTGAAATAGAACAGTAAAAGAAAATGAATTTTACACAAATTTATAGCCTTTTTTTACCCGAAAAAGGTTTGAATAATTGGCGGTTTACAATAACGCAAATGATTGTTAAAATAAGAATAATAGCATGATATTGAAATATTATCAGATTTTATAAAGTTGAAAATAAAGATAGAAATATTAAATCAAAAAGACGTAATTGTTTCTGTTTGATTTAGGTTGGAAATGAAGGTTGGCTATTAAAATTTAATGGGAGGAGTAATGACTTCATATATGGATAAAACAGCCTCAAGGACTGAAATCACAAACAACTCAGAATGTTTACCATGTTATTCCGCTCTGGAGAAAGAAAAGAAACTGGTCATTATTTCTCAGTTGTCAAAAGAATTTATTGAAAATTCTGGTAAAATCATTGATTATCAAAAAATTACAAATGACGCAAGGCTTTTGTCAGAAGCCAAATATATCAGTTTTAATCTATTTGAAGAAAATGGCGAAGACTTTACGACTGTTGCCATGTCAGGATTGCCAAAACACATTCAAATAGCAAGTGAGCTTATGGGCTTCAATCTCATTGGAAAAAAATGGAGTCGAGATGAGGAACGAATCAAAAAAATCAGGGATCAGAACATTACCTATTTCGATTCGTTAGGGGACTTAAGTGGTACAGTTATATTTCCAGGTGTTATTAAGACCTTGGAGCGGGTGTTTAAAATTGGGCAGGTTGTTGTTGTTAAAATTATGAAAGATGGCAAGCAACTCGGCGATTTTACCATGATTATGGAACAAGGAGTGGAATTTATCTATCCTGATATTCTTGAGATTTATGCTTCCATGGTTGGGTTGTATATAGAAAAAAGAAAATCTGAAGGCCAATACCAAAAACTCTTTCAAGAAATGCTTGATGGATTCGCTTTATATGAAATAATTTATGATGAACTTGATCGACCCAGTGATTACCGTTATTTAGGTGTCAATCCGGCTTTTGAAAAGATGATGAGCATTCCGACAGCGGGAATTATTGGAAAAACGCTACTTGAAATTCAGACAGACATCGAAGAAATTATAATTGACTCTTTTAACAAGGTTGCTCTTACCGGCGAATCTCAATTTAGTGAGATGTATGTGACCTGTTTAAATAAACATTTTGAAGTCAGTATTTATCAGCCCAGACAGCATAAGGTCGCCGCTATGTTCAGGGATGTTACTGATCGTCGAAAGAAAGAAAAAGAGTTTATTTATTTAAGCTATCATGACTATCTCACCGGACTTTATAACAGACGTTATTTTGATGAAGCGATGGAACGGCTTAACACCTCAGAGAATATGCCACTTACCATCATGTTGGGTGATGTGAATGGTCTTAAGCAGATTAATGATGTGTTTGGTTATTTAGAAGGTGATCGGCTTATAAAAAAAGCTGCCGACGTACTAAAAATGACATGTTCATCAGATCATATCGTGGCAAGAATCGGTGGCGATGAATTTGGGATTATTATGACGCGTACCGATGCAGTTCATGCTCAGACCGTTCTGGATGAGATTAAGCACCTGGAAAATCTGGCTCGATTTAAAGTAAGTAGTCTTTATATGTCTTTTGGATATGGTGTGAGTCAAGATGATCAGGATATGAGCCAGAAGATTTTCACTCGAGCTGAGAACGCGATGTATCGGGTTAAAATATACGAACGCTCAAGCTCAAGAAGCCAATCCATTCATATTATTATGAATACCTTGTTTGAAAAAAGTGAACGTGAAATGATGCATTCAAAACGGGTTGGCGAGATTGCGGCGACAATTGCCATGACCATGAAATATGATGACAATTTTGTAAATCAAACCAGGACAGCTGGTTTTTTACATGATATTGGAAAAATAGGAATTGCTGAAGAAATATTGAATAAGGCTGGACGTCTGGAGAATTCTGAGTGGGAAGAAATTGGCAAACACCCAGAAAAAGGATGGCGCATACTGGGCCATTCGGAAGAGTATTTTGAATTGGCAGAGATCATCCTTCATCATCACGAGTGGTGGGATGGTTCAGGTTATCCTCACAAAATAGGTGGATTGGCAATTCCTGTTCAGGCCCGGATCATAGCTGTTGCCGATGCATTTGATGCGATGACTGAGCTGCGTACCTATAAGCAGACAATGAGTAAAACTGAAGCAGTCGTGGAGCTTAAAAAGTGTGCCGGAACTCAGTTTGACCCTGATGTTGTCACGGCGTTTGAGAGATGTGTCAACTTAGTGTTGGTTTAGTTTAATCGGGAGTGGGATACGCTTGAAAAGATATGCCAATACGCTTGTTTGAGAACAGGTAGTAAAAATCGAATAAAATTGAAGTTCGGGTCAGTTTTGTAGAAAAAGAAAACCATTATATAGGGTTTTTCTTTTTTTGAAAAAATTTCATAAAATTCACAAAAAAAGCTTAAGAAGTTCACATAAAAAGTTGACAATTAATTGCAAAGAGGTATAATTTTAAATATAGGAGTAAGTATTCACTCCGGTAGGAGGAAGCCATGAAAAAGTCTTTAATAAAAAGGCGGGAAAGTATTATCGTTTCAACGATTGAAACCTTAAATGCAGTTGGCCTTCAAAATCTATCCACTAAGCTGATAGCAAAGCGGGAAGGGGTATCGGAAGGGACACTGTTTCGGCATTTTAAAAACAAGACTGAAATTATGTTGGCAGTGGTTGACCATTTCAGCCAGTATGATGATGCTATTATTGAAACCTGCAGACGAAAAAATCTTTCGCCGTTGGAAGCCATCCGATATTTTTATAACGCTTATGCTGAATATTATCAAAACTATCCGGAGATAACCGTGGTGGTTCAGGCCTATGACAGCTTGATGTGTGATACAGAACTCATCGAAAAAACAAGAGCGATCATTTATAAACGATCTGATTTTATTGTGAACATGATCAAAGAAGCACAAGCGAATAAAACCATTCGATCAGACTTAGATGCACAGATAATTGAGAATATTCTCTCTGGTGGCAGCAAGGAAATTTGTTTGAAGTGGCGAATGAAGAAATTTGATTTTTCAATAAAAGAAAAAACATCAGAAATGGTTAATGTAATTTTAAATGGATTTTTACAAAAATAGTTTAAGGAGGGATACGATTGACAACGCAATATCTAAACGATCCCATGCAAGAAGTTTTTATTTTTGAGACTTCCCAGCAATTGGAACAAATGGAACAGTCGGTGATTAAGACCGAAGCTTTGGGATCTTATCCCAGTGAGACCATCAACGAAATATTCAGGATCATGCACACCATTAAAAGTTCGGCTGCCATGATGCTAATCAATAACATGTCCGTACTGGCTCATACTACTGAAGACATGTTTTACTTTATCCGGGAAGAGAATCCCCAGGATATTGATGTGACGGCTCTTTCAGACCTGGTGTTTGAAGGTATCGATTTTATGAAACTGGAACTGGAAAAAATAAAAAATGGGGATAGTGCAGATGGTGACCCCGAACCGCTCAAAGAAAAAATCACAGAGCATTTGGTGATTTTAAAAGAAAAAAATAATCTGACCCATTCACAAATTGCTAACAATGAGCCGGTGAAAGAAAAATACTACATTAGCTCCAACAAATCAGTAAAAGCCAGTGAACCCAAAACATATAAAGCAGTGCTTCAGTTTGAAGAAAACTGTGGGATGGAAAATATCCGAGCTTTTACGGTGGTCCATAATCTAAAGGATATTACCGAATCGTTTAAAAGTTTTCCGGAGGACGTCATCAACGATCCGGATTGTGTGGAAATTATTAAAAGAGATGGCTTTATTCTTCATATTAAAACCCCGGAACCCCGGGAAAAACTGGAATCATTTTTTTCCACTATGGCCTTTATCGACACCATTGAAATTATTGAACTGGATAAATCCCAGGAAATAAAGGAAGAAATCAGCATCCTTCTTTCAGACGATACGATCATCGTTCCGCAACTAAAAGAACCCATAAAAGAGCGCAGTTCCACTAAAGAAGCTGCAGTGTCCAATGGCAGTCAGAGTCCGAGTATGATCTCAGTCAGCGTTGAAAAGCTGGACAAACTCATGAATCTGGTGGGGGAAATGGTGATTTCAGAAGCCATGGTGACCCAGAATCCCGATTTAAAAGGACTGGTTCTGGATAATTTCAGCAAGTCAGCCCGACAGCTTAGAAAGATCACCAACGAACTTCAGGATATGGTGATGTCCATCCGCATGGTGCCCTTGGGTCCGACCTTCTTTAAGATGAATCGGATCGTCCGAGATATCAGTAAAAAACTGGATAAAGAAATCAACTTGAAGATATTAGGCGAAGAAACCGAAGTTGACAAGAATATCATCGAACAAATTGGAGATCCACTGATGCATATTGTCAGAAATTCCGCGGATCATGGGATTGAAACAGCGGAAACACGAATTCTTCAGGGAAAACCAAGAGCTGGAACGATCACTCTGGAAGCTAAAAACGCCGGCGGCGAGGTCTTGATTATTATCAAAGATGATGGCAAGGGTTTGAGCAAAGAAGGTATTCTCAAAAAAGCTCTGGAAAACGGTTTGATTGGCGAAGATGCCGAAAACATGACCGATACTGAAATATTTAATATGATCTTCCTGCCGGGATTTTCCACCAAAGAAGCCGTTACTGAGTTTTCTGGCCGAGGGGTTGGTATGGACGTGGTAGCCAAAAACATTGAGGCAGTCGGAGGGAATATTCTGGTCGGAAGTGTGGAAGGAAGAGGAACCACGATTACCCTCAAGATTCCTCTGACCCTGGCAATTATTGAGGGTATGAATATCCGGGTAGGTCAATCCTGTTATACCTTACCGATTATGTCGATCAAAGAATCGTTTATTCCTAAAGCGGTTGAAGTGTTCAGGGATACCGATGAAAAAGAAATGATTATGATTCGGGGTCAGTGTTATCCGATCATGCGACTCAAAGAACGCTATAAGGTCAAAACTGGAGCAACTCAGATTGAAGACGGCATCCTGATTATGTTAGAAGGTGAAAACAAAACGGTTTGCTTGTTTGCGGATGAGTTGCTGGGAGAGCAGCAGGTAGTCGTTAAAACCCTTCCTAAATACATTCGTCAGATGAAGAATATTGATGGTCTGGCCGGATGCACCCTGCTGGGAGATGGAAACATCAGTCTGATTCTGGATGTGAACGGATTGGTCAGCAAGGCTCGATCAAGGAACTAGCGACGATAGAGATAAAGGAGGCAAAAAAATGGCAGATGAGTTTGAAGAATTCGATGAAATGGAGCTGGAAGATGACGAAACCGAAGAAGGAAAGTTTTTAACCTTCATATTGGGGAATGAAACCTATGGACTGGAAATTATTTATGTTACCGAAATTATCGGCATTCAGAAAATAACCGAAGTGCCAGAGCTGCCGGAATATGTCAAAGGAATCATGAGCCTTCGGGGACAAATTATCCCGGTTGTGGATGTTCGTTTACGTTTCGAAAAACCCTATCGGGATTATGATGAAAGAACCTGCGTAATTGTGGTTGATATTTCAGATATCACAGTGGGACTGATTGTTGATGGGGTAGCAGAGGTGGTTACCATTCCGGAAGAGCAGATTTTACCGCATCCAGACCTGGACGAAAACTATAATCGCCAATTTGTCCGCGGGATTGGAAAAGTCGGCACTGCGGTGAAACTCTTGCTGGATTGTCACAAACTACTGGTGGATGATAACATGCAAAACCTCGAGCAGGAAGCCTGAGCGCAGCTAACATGTATTCAATAAAGCAAAATAAAATACTTTGATGGAGGAAATACGGAATGGAATTTTTTAAAAATCTCAAAATTAAACAAAAACTGGTTACCTGTTTTATACTGCTGGCAGTGGTTACCGGGGTGGTTGGGATATTTGGTATTTATACCATGAACACCATTAATACCCAGTCGGAAAATATGTATAATAATAATCTGGTGCCGTCACAAAAGTTGGCGACGATTGAATCGGCATTGGAAGATATTCGCTCCAATCAGTTATTGGCAATCTATGAAAGAAATCCGGCAACTTTGCAGACCCGATTGGATGCCATTAATGCTGCGGTAGAAAGTGACAATGCACTCTTAAAAGAATATGAAGCGACGATTCAGGATGACGAAAATAGAGTCCTTTACAACACCCTCACCGATAGTCTGGCGACCTATCGGGAACTGCGAAATGGAAATTTAGAATTGGTTAAAGCTCAAAAATATGATGAAGCCCTAGCAGGACTTGACAAAGTAAGCCAGGCAAGACTGGCAGTTGATGAGGATTTAGAAGCTTTAATCAGCTATAATACCACTCTAGCCGAAGATATTTTGGCCTCGAATACCGCTAACTTTAAAACTCAAAGCACACTGATGATTATTTTCATTGTAGTGGGAATTGCCTTGGCGGTAGGCCTTGGTTTAATGGTCGCAAATATGATCAGCAAACCACTTCGACGGATGGTGGATTTGGCAGAAGAAATTGCCAATGGAAACCTGGATGTGGATCTTAGAATCGACAGTCGTGATGAAGTGGGAGAACTGGCTTTAGCCTTTGAAAAAATGACCAACCATATTAATGAAATTATGACCAATATCGATTCTGCGGCCGAACAGGTGGCAGCCGGATCAAAACAGATTGCCGATTCAAGTATGGGATTATCTCAGGGAGCGACTGAACAGGCCAGCTCGATTGAACAACTGACAGCTTCTATCGAAGAGATTTCGTCTCAAACCCGACTCAATGCAGATAATGCGATTGAGGCCAATGAACTGGCTGAGCTGACAAAAGAAAATGCCGTACAGGGAAATAATGAGATGAAATTGATGCTTCAATCCATGGAAGAAATCAATGAGTCCTCCGCCAATATTTCAAAAATTATTAAAGTCATTGATGAAATTGCGTTTCAAACCAATATTCTGGCCTTAAATGCCGCCGTTGAAGCAGCCCGGGCCCGACAGCATGGCAAAGGTTTTGCCGTTGTTGCCGAAGAGGTAAGAAATTTAGCGGCTCGGTCAGCGGATGCTGCCAAAGAAACAACCCGAATGATTGAAGGTTCGATTAAAAAGGTTGATGACGGAACAAAAATTGCCACAAAAACGGCAGCGGCGCTTAACAAGATTGTCGATGATGTTGCCAAGGTTTCTGATATTGTGGGAAATATCGCCTCAGCTTCAAATGAACAGGCCATTGGAATTTCCCAGATTAATCAGGGGATTATGCAGGTATCCGAAGTGGTTCAAATGAATTCAGCTACTTCAGAAGAAAGTGCAGCAGCCAGTGAAGAATTATCCAGTCAGGCAGAGATGCTAAGAGAACAGGCGGATCGGTTCATATTAAAAAAATCCGGACGTTTTTCTTACCAGGGGAACGAAGCATTTGATGTAAACATGAATGGGAGTCAAGGACAAGCCAGACCGACAAAACGGGTAGACGCCAATTCGACTGTATCAAAACCAACCCGAATTGCTTTGAGCGATAATGAATTTGGAAAATACTAATTAGTGATTAAAGAACGATCAGTAGTGAGAAAGGAGGAGCAACGATGTTTAAAAAAGAGCGGATCAAGGTTCTCATTGTAGATGACAGTGTGGTTTTTCGTGAAATGGTAGCCCGAAGATTGTCGATGGACAAGTCGATTCGGGTTGTGGCAACGGCAGATGATCCCTTTGATGCCCGGGACAAAATACTAAAATATGATCCCGATGTGATTATTTGCGATGTTGAAATGCCAAAGATGAATGGTATTGAATTTATTAAACGATTGCTTCCCCAATACCCACTGCCGGTGGTGATTGTTAGCAGCAATCCACAAACTGGGGCAGCTGCCAGAAAGGCAGGAGCCCTGGATTTTGTGGAAAAACCAAACACAAATTCTTCAAGATCCTTTGATGATTTTCTGGTTGAGCTGGATAAAAAAATTCGGATCGCCGCAAAAACAGAAGTCGTCTTACCTCAACATCAGGCAGAAATGATAAAAAAACAGCAAACATCAGGCAATGGGCAGTCATCTGACAGGCTCATTGCCATTGGTGCGTCAACCGGTGGTACCGAAGCGATTTATGATGTGCTAAAAAAGCTGACACCAGATTGTCCTGGCATCGTGATTGTGCAGCATATTCCGCCAGTCTTTTCAAAAATGTTTGCCGAAAGACTGGATTCCCAGACACTCTTACGTTGCAAAGAAGCCCAAACCGGAGATTATCTGGAAAATGGCAGCGTCTATATTGCGCCGGGAGACCAGCATATGCGAATCAAACGGATTGGCAATAAATATCGAGTGGAAGTTTTTCAAGGTGAAAAGGTCAATGGTCATTGTCCTTCGGTGGATACGCTCTTTGAATCGGTTGCCCGGGAAGCCGGAAACCGGGCAATTGGTATTCTTCTCACTGGCATGGGTAATGATGGTGCCAAAGGATTGCTGAACATTCACCGGCAAGGGGCCATAACCATTGGTCAGGATGAGGCATCCTCGGTGGTTTACGGGATGCCAAAGGTTGCCTATAATATGGGGGCTGTGTCGGTCCAGTCGTCGCTGGAAAATATTCATAAACATATACTCTCGGCTTTGAAGGAATAGGTGATGATATGACAAAAATTGTCGGAATTGGGGAAATGGCTATTTCAAACAATCTCAATGATACAATAAAGACTTTTGCATTAGGTTCCTGTCTGGGGATCACGGCTTACTCAGCGGTACGGAAGGTTGGTGGAATTATCCATATTGCGCTACCTAAACCAGCCCGAGTCGAAGATGCCAATAACCGTTATTGTTATTATGCAACCACCGGATTACCCTATTTTATTCATCAATTTTCTAAAGCATATGGGTGCACAAAAAGCGAGTTGGTGATTCGCATTTTTGGTGGTGCCGAATCGCTGCGGGAGAATGATACCTTTAATGTGGGAAAGCAGAATCTGGAGATCACCAAGCATATTCTAACGGATCTGAATTTGGGTATCCACTATGCCGAAACCGGGGAGACCGTAAGCCGAACGATTGAATTGGAGGTAGCCAGTGGCGATATTAACATCTGGCACCAGAATATGATTATCTAAGCAGTCAAAAATTGAATGGTGATTGCTTTGACAATATAGAAAAACGAGTACTAGTCTGGACAATTTGGTCAGGTTATTAGAATAATTTAAACAAATAGAAAGGGAGACGGATAATGTTAGAGGATACCACACTGGGGTCAGAGGAGAATTTCACTCAGGAGTTTGATGCCATTTCGGTGGGTGTGATCGTTTTGGACGAAAATGGTAAAGTTACCAAGGTCAACAATCCACTGCTGAATTATTTCAACAGCAAGCGGGAACAGTTTATTGGAAAAAAATTTGGCGATGCTGTTCAATGTATCAGCAGCCGTCTAAATAAAATGGGCTGTGGTTATGACCCGTCCTGTGAATTTTGTGAACTGAGAAATGCCTATACAAAGGTACTTGAATTTGAAAATGAACCCATTAAAATTGAATTCAGGAAAAGTATTTTTGTGGATCATGAGGAAAATGATTATTGGTTTAAGGTAAGCATTGCCCCGATGATCAATGAAAAGAAAAGAAATGCCGTTGTCACCTTTGTGGATATTACCGAGCGTAAGAACAAAGAATTATCGCTTGAACAGTCCCGGGATTACTATTATCGGATGTTTGAAAACTTCCCGACCCTAATTTGGAAAACCGATCTGGAAGGAAATGTGGTTTACTTTAACCGCAGTTGGTCGTTATTCACCGGGAAACAAAACGAAGACTATCTTGGCATTAAATGGCTGGATCTGATTCATCCCGAGGACAGAAAATTTTATCTTAAAATGAAGAATCAGGCATTTCAAAGCAAGAAATCCTTCAGTGTTGAGTATCGAATTCGACATGACAGTGGCAACTATCGTTGGATTGAAGGGATTTACAGCCCTTCCCACGAGGTGGATGGCAGTTATGATGGTTATATCGGGATTGGTACTGACATTACCGAACGGAAAAATTTGGAAGAAGGGCTGATTCGTTATAAAATGTTGGCTGAAAAAGTCCGGGATACGATTCTATTTGTCGAAATGAATGGTAAAATCATCGACGCCAATAATGCCGCCGTAAAACTTTATGGTCACAACCGGGGGGAACTTCTAAAACTCTCGGTTTTTGATCTGATCGAAGGCGGGAAGTCCGTCGCCATTGAGGAAATGAAGAATGGTGACAAGGATGGCGTATTTTTCGAAACCACGCACAAGAAAAAAGATGGAACCCTGATCCCGGTGGAAGTCAGTGCTAAAACCACCCATATAAAAGAAAAACGCGTGATTATATGTATTGTGCGGGATATTTCAGAACGGAAAAATTCAGAAAATGCATTAATCGACAGTGAAGAAAAGTTTCGCCAGGTCTTTCATAATTCGACGGATGCTATCTTTGTTCAGGAAACGAGAGAAAATGGCACCCATGGAAAACTGCTTGAGGTTAATCAAACAGCCGGCGATATGTTCCATTATAGCTATGAGGAATTTTTCGAGTTTGACGACCCCATTTTCGAATTGATTGATTCACCAGATGAGGTAGAACGCTACTGCAACGAACTGGCTGAAAAAATCCAAATCTCTTTTCTGGCTAACGCAAAACGAAAAGATGGGTCGATTATGCCCATCGAGGTGTTGTGCAACCATTGTTATTTAAATGAGAAAAAAGTTGCCATCACGGTTGTGCGAGACATAAGCGAGCGTTTGGCGGTGGAACAAGCCCTTAATCGAGCAAAAGAAGAAGCGGAAAGTGCCAATCAGGCTAAAAGTGAATTTCTGGCCAACATGAGTCACGAAATCAGAACGCCTTTAAACGGGATCGTCGGGATGGTAAATTTGATGCGGCTATCCAATTTAAATCAGGAACAGCAGGAGAACATCAAAATTATAAAAACCTGTGTCAATGCGCTTTTGAATGTCATCAATGACATCCTTGATTTTTCCAAGATGGAAGCGGGAAAACTGGAGATCAAGAAAAAGAATTGTGATATCAAAGCGCTGGTAGAACATACGATTAAAGCTCAGGTACCCATAGCGGAAAATAAGGGAATCGAGCTCAATTATGCCTTTTCTGCCACCATCCCCCAATTTGTTATGGGAGATTTTCATCGGATCCAACAGATCCTGAACAATCTTATCAGCAATGCCATCAAATTCACCGATGCCGGAGAGGTATGGGTCAAGGTTAAAAATCAGGCTTTACATGGAAACCAGATTGATATACTCTTTACGGTTGAAGACACTGGCATCGGCATTGCGAAAGAAAACCGTCAGCAGATCTTTGAGAGCTTTAGTCAAGTGGATGGTTCGTTTACCAGACGATTCGGAGGTACCGGGTTGGGGCTTGCCATTACCAGACAATTAGTAGAGTTAATGGGTGGAAAAATCTGGGTGGAAAGCACAGAGGGCGTCGGTAGTCGGTTTTTCTTTCAACTGAGCTTCGATTTAGCTGAATCCGAAGACAAACCGATTGAAGGCCGTCCCAATTATTTTAAGATCAATCAGGAATATAAAATCCTGCTTACCGAAGATGATAAAGTCAATCAATTGGTTATCTCGCGAATGCTAAATGAATGTGGTTATGGGGTGGATGTTGCCAACAATGGATATGAAGCAGTTGAAATGATAAAAAAGAATACCTATGACATCATTCTGATGGATATTCAAATGCCTGAAATGGATGGCATTGAAGCGACCAAGCGGATTCGCAAGCTAAATATCGATACCCCAGTGCTGGCGATCACCGCCTATGCCCTCCATGGTGATCGGGAAAAATTTCTCGCCCAGGGAATGGATGGTTATATCTCAAAGCCCATTAAAGTAGAAAAGCTGGTTGAAGAAATTGAAAAATGTATCAATAACAAAGAAAAAGTCACACACTCGGGAGACTTTGAAATGAGGATTGACAAAAACGGCGAAATTGTTATTAAAGAAAGAAATACCACGGATAGTCTAATTGGAAGAATTTATGATGAGGAAAAAGAAAAAGAATTGTCTGAAGTGATCCAGGAATTAAATTACAAGGTTGCAGAAGGAGAATTTACGACCTTTGAAAAATTAGCCAATCGCATCAAAAAGCTTTCTATTGTTCTGGATATTGAAGATATGAAGGTGATTGCTTTTAAAATTGAATTGGATATCAGACGAGGCAATTTTGAAGCGGCAGCAAAAAAAGTCAGTCAGATTAATCATATTTACGCAGTCTATAAAAAAACAGTATAATAAACATACAGCTGACATGGCGATTGAATCGATTAGCTAGCTGTCATAAGAAAGGGATAAAAGAAAATGAAAATACTAATTGTTGAAGATGATATGGTGAGCCGACGTTTTCTGGGGAAGTTTTTAACCCAATATGGAGAATGTGATATTGTGGTTGATGGGATGGAGGCGTTAGACGCTTATCTTATTGCCATTAAAGAAGAGGAACCTTACGATCTTATCTGTCTGGATATTATGATGCCAAAGGTTGATGGGGTTAAGGTATTAAAAGCCATCCGAGATTTTGAAGTACAACGGGGGATCTTGCCCGAAAACAAGGTTAAGATCATCATTATCACCGCTTTGGCGGATACTGAATTTGTTAATACTGCCTTTGATCTGGGATGTGAAGCCTATGCTGCCAAACCTGTTGATACAGAAAAGTTAGTTGAAGTGATGAATAAATTAGGAGTAATAAAAATAGACTGATAGGAAGGTTAGCGTGAGGTAAAAAAATGGGAATCTTAGAAGATCACATTAATAATTATACAAGTTCGGAGCACCCCACTGTTCAAATGATGGAACCTGAACAAATACAAAAAAAAACAGGCAATTCATTGTCTCATTATCTGTGTGATCTTAATGAAAGTGTCAGTGATCAGCTCAATCGCGACATGTTGGTGGAATTAAAAAACAACCTGAGTAATGTGCTGTTTCAAAAAGAATATACTTATACCCATGTGACTAAGTTTTTGGCATACATGTATGAGAGCATCGAAGGGAATCCGATCATTCTCAAAGTACTGGATCGGATTAAGAGAATGGATGAGTATACCTTCACTCACAGCGTCAATACGGCATTTTATGCCATGTTTATCGCCATGTGGATGGAGTTGGAAGAACAAGAGATCATCAATGCCACCCAGGCAGGATTTCTGCACGATATTGGGAAGATCTATATCCCGGATACCATTTTAAATAAACGGGGTCCCTTAACGAATGAAGAATACGAAATTATCCAAATCCATCCACTCTATGGTTATTCTCTACTTGATGAATTAAGTGAATTCAATCTGGAGGTGAAACGGGCAGTTCTTTTTCACCATGAACGCAACGACGCCAGTGGTTACCCCTTGAGTGCCACCGACGATTACGTCGGGCTGTTGCCTAAAATTATCGCAGTGGCGGATGTATATGATGCGATGACAACAAATCGTGTTTATAAAAAAGGGAAAACTCCATTAGAAGCCATTGAATTTCTCAGTAATCAGGGGCGACAAGAACTGGATAATCAGGTATTGTGCTATTTTCTTAATAATATCCCTGTTTATGACTTCAAGGCATCTTGAGTGTCTAAAATTGCTAATAATTAAATAATCGTATTAAAAGCAGGTGATTTAAAAAAGATTTTTTAGATCATCTGCTTTTATATTGGCTTTGATAAATTACTGCTGTTTCGTAAAAATCATATAATTATTATGATGTCAAAAAAATCCCTTGACTTATTGAAACATTATTATACAATTGCATATATCGAATCGATACTTTTCAACCCTGTAAAAGACTAATATGGATCAGAATGTTAATAAATATGATCGACATTAGCCGATGAAATGGTTTAAATCTGTTTTAAAGGAATAAAAATAACATAAAGAAAGAGATGATGCATTTTTAGCATGATCAGGTGATCGAATTGGAAAAAGAGAGAAAAATGCGAGAATACCCATGCTAGAATTCGCAATCTTAGGTTTTTTATTAGAACGGGATATGACAGGCTACGACATGAAACAAATGATGGTGATGCGAACATCCAATTTTATTGATGCAAGTTTTGGAAGTATTTATCCAATGCTAAAAAGGCTTGAAAAAATCGGATTGATAACCTTTGTGGAAATTGTTGAAGGTAACCGATTTAAAAAAATGTATACCATTACAACCATGGGAAAGGAACATTTTATGGAATGGCTTCAAACGCCCTGTACATTTTCTCCTTTTGATTTTGAGTATCTGGGAAAATTATTTTTCTATAAACATTTAAAGAAAAACGATGTTATCCTTAATATCGAACTATTTAGAGGAACCGTTCAGGAGGCAATCGAGAAGTTATCGGAAATTGAAAGTATTACTTGTGAGGGGAAAGAATCTTTTGAGTGTGCCAGTTTGCAATTTGGAAAGGCTTATTATGAAATGGTGCTAAACTGGCATGAAAAGCTGATTGCAGATTTGACAAAAACAAATCCATCATAAATAGTTTAAAAAGAGCGTAACCGACTCTAAAAGTTGATTATCCAGAAAAAAACCGTGCATCTTCGATCGATGCACGGTTTTTATAGTTTGTTGTTATTTTCCGACATCACGGTTAGAAAGATATCTACGATAATCGGATCAAATTGGGTGCTTTTGCCATCAATGATTTCTTCGATAGCAGCTTCAGCACTCATGGGCTCTTTATAGGGACGACCATAAGTCATGGCATCATAGGCATCAGCAATCGCAATGATGCGGGCCTGCAAGGGAATCTGTTCGCCCACTAAACCTTTTGGGTAGCCTGTGCCGTCATAGCGTTCATGATGGACAAGCGTGATATTTGCTAAAGGGGCATAGTCATTTAGGGAACTTAATATGCTGTAGCTGATTTCCGGATGTCTTCTTATTTCCAGCCATTCATAATCGCTGAGGTTATCCAACTTATCAAGGATTTCGTTACCAATGGCAATTTTACCAATATCATGAAGGGCTCCGACAGTCATCAGTTCATTGATTTCTTCATTTGTAAATCCCATGGCCGCACCGATAGCCCCGCTGATCTTGCTCACCTGTTCCGAGTGTTCCTGTTCTCGTGGCAATTTTTCATATAGGGTTTTCATGATGAATTGGATTGCTTCGTTTCGGGTACTGTTGCGTTCGGAAATTTTATACTGATACATTTTGTTTTCAGCCGCTTTAAAAACCTCGTCGATTTCTTCTTCAATATCTGTTTTTACTCCCCATCCACTGGAAATAGAAACATGTCCAGCTTCCAGATGTTCTTTGCTCAAGGTGTCATTGATCCGTTTTGCCAGCTCCTTAGCCTCATGAATTTCTGTTTGCGGGAGGAGGATCACAAATTCATCGCCACCGATCCGAGAGATAATATCATCACTGCGACTCATCTTTTGCATGGTATGGGCAACTGTTTTCAGTAACCGATCACCAGCGATGTGACCAAAGGCATCATTGGTTAACTTTAAACCATTGACGTCAAAAATTAGCAGCGACAAGGGGAGGTTCCGGGGGGTATTTAATCGCCGCAGTTCCTCATCAAAAAAACGGCGATTGTATAAACCGGTGAGATGATCATGAAAACTCAGATATTCAATTTGTTCCTGTTTTTCTTTTTTATCTGAAAAATCTCGGAAGACAATGACGACACCAGTGATGTGGCCATCCTGGTTTCTGATGGGTGCGGCACTATCTTCAACAGGGATTTCCCGACCATCTTTTGAAAGAAGGATGGTATGATTATTTAGCTCAATTATTTTCCCTGTTTCAAGGACGCGGCTGGCTGGATTGTCACAGCTTTCCCGGGTATATTCATTAACCAGACTCAGAACTTGATCCAACGGCAGACCATAAGCATCTGATTGGCACCAACCAGTAAGATTTTCAGCAACCTTATTAATTAGGGTAACTGATCCGCGAGAATCAGTTGAAATAACACCGTCGCCGATGGAAAGTAAAGTGGTCCGTAAACGCTCTTTTTCCAAATAAAGTGAGTTTTCCATATTTTTCCGATCACCGATATCTTCCAGGATGCCGATTCCACCGATAACATGACCTGCTATCGATAGCAAGGGGGCAAAATGTGCTCTGAGTTGAATGGTTTTATTGCCCAACGTTGAATAATAGCTGTCTTCAAATAATTGAGATTTACCATTAAGCGTTTCAGTTACAGCTTTGACGATGTTTTTATCCGGTAATTTCAAAGAGCATAAGCCAATGAGTTGCTCCTGGGTGGCGCCAACAATTCTGGAAAAATTGTCATTGCAATCGGTAAGACGCCCTGTTTCATCAAAATGAAAAATTCCCAGCGGAACATTTTCAAAAATTAAGCGATATTTTTCTTCACTGGCACGGAGTTCATTTTCGGTTTTAATACGATGGCTGATATCTTGACCCTGAGCGATAGTAGCGATCAAAACACCTTCGGAATTCATGATATTGGCTGAGTTCCAAAGTACCACCCGTTCTTCACCAGAAACATGCAAGATTGGTATTTCGACGCTTTCCCATCGTTCTCCGTAGGAGGTTTCCCGAATAAAAAGCATCGATTGAATTTTGCTGGAATCCGGAAAAAGTAACTCCAGATGGTGACCCATTACTTCAGAACGAGAACGCCCGGTTAATTGTTCAAAGGCATTATTGAATTTTGTGATTTTAAAGTCAGGAGACCAGGTGATAATGGGTGCATTGGCATATTGAATCAGATTAGTTAAGTATTCCTTGGTTTCCTGGAGGTCTCTTTCACGTTCTTTTTTTTCGGTAATGTCGTGGATACTGACCACATATTTGGGGGAGTCTTTGTTTTCAAGATAAAAAATTTCGGCTAGAAACCAGCGCTTGTCAGATGAAAACGGCGACTTGTACTCAAAATCGCGTTTCTTCATGGTGATGCGAGCAGTCTCAAACACTGAAAACATTTCATCAGCTAAATCTTTGGAGAAAATATCAGCAATGTGACTTCCAATGACAGCATCTTTTGAAATAAAAAGCGACGATTCATCATGGACAATGACATTGGTAAAGTGATAATCCAGACTCACTTCAAACACAATATCATGAAGGGTCGTAAGTAATAGTGTTTTCTCTGTCAAATCCTGCTTTTCTTTTGTGATGTCATAAAACAGCGTAATAAAATAATTGGTTTCGGGAGAATAGACCTGAACCCGATACCAACGTCTTAAAGGTTCAGCATATTGCTCGATTTCTCCAGTACTATTATGGAGAGCAATCTCGCCGTAGAAATGAATCCAGTCGAATTCAGAATCCTCAATATCAGGCAGAATTTCAGTAACCGTCCTACCGATGATTGCTTCGGCAGACAGGCCAGTGGCAGTTTCAAATGCTTTATTCACCTCGATATATTCATAGTCCACAGGAGTTCCTTGGACATCACAAATAATCCGATGATAAGCATAGCCTACTTGAAGATTTTTGATGATTTCATGATAAAAATTATTTGCCATAATCCTCAGCTTCCTTTGATAAAAAACGTTGGGCTTTATAATATTAAAAAGTCAATTCGATTTTTTTTATATAACCTATTATGCATAATTTTAACATAGAATACAATTGTTTATTTACAAATTAAGAATGAGTATCAACATTTAATTGCTAGTGAAAACAAACGGGGAGGAATAACCAACCAATGCTTAGCGGAAGTGGTTGAAAAGATTCAAAAAATTCAGTATACTGAAGATAATGACCGATAAAGACGTAGGTAAGAAGTCATAATCAGATTAATTAAGGAAAGCTAAGGTGTAAAATGGAACTGCAATATTATTTCTCTGATGACTTTTCAGCATTTGAAAAATATTTTTCAGAAATTAAGCACTCAGTACGCCGATATAAGAAAAATGAGCCAGTCAATGGATTCGGGGAACCCATGAATGAAATGTACTATATTATCAGCGGAACCATGGCTGGATCATTTATCCACGAATCTGGCAATATTAAAACCTCATCATTTTATGGAAAAGGTTATTTAGCTCCTTTGTATTTTCCCGGCGAAATTGAAATGATGAAATCTTTTGCTTTTACTGCCGTGACAGATCTTGAGGTCTACGTATTTAAACGAAATACCTTTGATCAATATGTCAATAGTAATCCTAAGTTGAATATTGCGATGTACAGTGCCTATATTAAGCTTGTTTCATTAAATGGCCAGGAGTTGGCGAATCAGTTGTTTTCTACGGGCATGGAAAAAATTTGCAATTTCTTTTATATTTATTTAAAAAACACCAACGACCATGAAAATCGAATTCCATTTTCACAATATAATATTGCCGAATTTGTGGGTCTTAATCGGGCAAATGTAGCAAAATACCTCAAGGTACTGCGGGATGAAGAAGTTATCGATACTCAAAGAAACCAAATTATCGTTGTAAACATGGAAAAAATACGGAGATACTGTTCGAAAAACATTTAATATTTCTTAAAATAACAAATATTTACAAATAAAAGCGTTGAATGTCTTTTGCAAGACAGAAGAACGCTTTTTTATTTGTTATGATAGCATCATCGATGTAAACGTTGAACGTTTGTGCTGATGATTAAGAATATCGTTTTAAAACACAAATAACTTTTAATAAAAAATGGAGGAAAAAAATGAGTGATGTATTAGCGTTACAACAGGAAAGAGGAAAGCTGTACGGTGATTTTTATTCAAACACGATTCCACGGAGAATGCCAGTGAGTATTTCACTACCGCAACATTTGGTGGCTGAGTATGATGGACAGAACCTTTTTGATTTTCAATTTGACTATTCAAAACTAGCCAACCCGGCAAGGACGTTATGTACAAAAATATATTCTGATTCATGCCCGATTACTCCTGCTAATTTTCTCCTTTCCCGAACCCCCTCCATGTACCAACTCTATGGTTCGCAGTCCTTTGTAATGGGAAAAGGCGGATTTGTCCAGCATCCTGAAGTGGTGGGAATGAATGATGACGAATATCCACAGTTAATCGAAAATACTTTTGATTTTCTAGTAGAAACAGTCATTCCCAGACAGCATAAAAATCTAAGTCCCAAAAACCCAATTAAAATGGCGGCTTCTATCCAGATGGGGAAAATGGCACTGCAAAATGACGAAATGGCCTTTTTACCAACCTTTTTTGAACTCATTCAAACGCATGGCTATTATATGGGCAGCCCGATGGGTTCCTTTAATTTTACAGAAGCACCTCTAGACTTCATCGCCGATCAGCTGCGTAGTTTTTCAGGAATCAGCATGGATATTCGACGCCATAAAACCCAATTAAAAGAAGCAGCCGATGCAGTCATGCCGTTACTTTATCATTGGGGACTGCCGACAAACATTCACCCGGAAGGCTCAGTATTCATTCCCCTGCATATGCCAACTTTTATGCGGGAAAAAGATTTAGTTGAAATATATCTCCCATCTTATAAAAAAATGCTGCAGCAGTACGCAGCGGTAGGGGCTCGACCAAATATGTTCTGTGAAGATGATTGGAGCCGCTATTTAGACATCTTGTTATCTGAAATTCCCGCTGGTTGCCAACTGGCATTTGAATATGGGGATCCACAGACCATCAAAGACAAACTGGGTAAAAAATTCTTCATCACCGGCTTGTTCCCCAGTAGCTCGCTAAAAACAGATACCCCAGATCAAATTGTGGATCGAGCCAAAAGATTCCTTGATATCATGCTTCCCGGAGGCGGTTACATCTTCGGATTTGATAAAAATCCATTAACTTTAAAAGAAGTGAATTTGGAAACCCTGGCAGCATTAACCGCATACCTGCGTGATAATGCAATTTATGAAAACCCCGGCCAATCATTTGGATCAGTCCTAAACAGCGAAGGTTTTGTTTTTGATCCTGATCTGGTTCCCAAACCACAATCTCAATACTTATTTAACTGGGAAGAATTTAAATCAAATTATCCACTGACCCCAGAGTTTGCCAGGACAAATTTTGAGCGATTCAGTAAAGAGACATTTGACTTTTATATGAACCTTTTGATATAAATATCAGTTTTTAAATCAGTTTCGCCAGCCGGGTAGTTTTTTTACCTGGCTGGCGATTGTTTTAGTCGAAAATGGTTTGGATAAGCTTTTTTGAACGCATCGTTAAATCATTGATATGTTCCTGAACGACTTCGTTAATAAAGGTTTTTACAATTGTTATCAAAATCATGAAAGGGTTTCATTTACATAATTGAGTTTCGTAGTGTTTCAATGAGCTTTCAGATTTATGTGTATTCTATATCCACATCGCTCAGACCATCCCATTCTTCCAACGCTTCAGAGTTGGGAAAAAGGCTTCCATTTCCTTTCTGGCTACATCTTCACTGAGCCATGGTTTTTCTTTCATCAGGTAGGGGATACTTACTTCAATCATGCGCTCCTTAGAAATTTTAGTTGTAAATTCTCCGCTATTATAACAGTCTTCACAATAATCTTTATTCTTGGTTCCATTTTTTTCGGTACCATATAAATCATCGGTATGTCCCATGGGTTTTCCGCAACTTTGACACAGATTTTCTTTCATCGCCAAATCTCCAATCATGGTTAAATATTTTATTATCTGGTATTAAGTATTACGATTTCATAACTGTAGGTTTTTAGATATTTAGATTACAGGCTATTATTTAATTATATTATACCCGCTGTTTGAATGGTGAAACAAAGGTTTGTTTATCTTTAATGAACATTGTAAAAAATATCGTTGAGCGTATTTGTTTATTTTAAAAAGATAAAGGTATCAATATTGATATAGCCGCTATTGTCAAGAAAAGGCTATTACATCTGTAATTGCATAACAGACACATTTTCGCAGATTTCATTGCAGTAATTTAAAATTGTAAATACTTAATAAATTATAATATGGTGTTATTTAATTGAAGAAAAATTTAAAAATATCAAAAAAGAAAATTCGATAAAATGAATCAAAACACGATAATAACAATTATAATAACGATTACATTAAAAAGATAATAGTTAAAACGATAAATTATACTAAAATATGATTGACTTCATTGATGAATACGAGTACAATGATGTTGTAAATATAATAGTAAATACAAAATTATTTACTACCTAAACAAGTGACAAAATAAACATCAGTTTTCAAATAGTCAAAATCTTATTGGGACAACCGATTTGAATTGATTTACACTGAAGGGAGGTAAAAAGTGCACGGCAACTATCTGTTGTGTAGTATAATCAATTTTAGCGGATGAACAGATAGATTTTTTGAGGATAAGTTGTTGAACTTTGTAAAATGGCCATCTTATTGTGTAGTGAAAATGGTCATCGTAATTAATTATTTATGTATGGTTAAAGCATACAAAAAACGAAAAAGGAGAAAAATAATGAATCAACCATTGAAAAAATCGGTCATTAATCTTTATGGATTACCGTCATTTGGATTTCAGACACTCGTTACCATCGAGGTCATGTTTTTTGCAGCATTTTTAACAGACTTTGCAAAACTGCCGTTGGCATTGGTCAGCACGATCTTACTGGCAACCAGTCTGGTCGATATTTTAGCGGTTCCAACGTCTGGTGTTATTCTGGAAAAAAGCAATTTAAAATGGGGGAAATACCGTTCCTGGCTATTAGTCGGTCCACCTGTTGCTGCAATATTTTATGTGCTTCAGTTTACCCAGCTCGGCGGTTCAGCAACAGTTAGTGCTATAATTATTTTTATTGGTTTTGTTGTCAGCCATTTAGTATGGAATACCTTTTATGCAGCGCATATTTCATTGAATAATGCGATGACTTTGGACCGTGGCGAACGAATCTCCATGGCCAGCAACCGGGGGATGTTCAATGCCCTGGGAACGCTCGCTTTTACTTACTTTGGCGTAAAAGCCATTACTGCCATTGGTGTCGGCGTTGGCAACCCGGTATTAGGTTATACTTACATGGCAGCCATCACTGGCTGTATCATGATCGCTTGTAACTGGATCTATTTTGTCATTACAAAAGACTATGCGTTTAAAGGTTGTGCAGCTCCAGATGAAAAACAAGCTGAAAAAATGTCAGTCGGAGAAATGCTTAAACAAATTATTGTCAATCCACCATTAATGGGACTGATGTTAGTGGAACTGGGAAGATACCTGGGCCGATTCATCATTTTCGGAATGGCATTCTATTACTTCAAATATGTTATCAATGATATGCCGGGAATGGCTCTATTTATGACCGGATTGACTGTCGTCAACTTCTTCTCAGCGATGATTGCAGCACCAATTGCAAAACGTTTGGGTGAAAAAAACACTTATATGATCGCACTGAGCCTGTTAGTTATCGGATTACTAATTGTATGGTTTATGCCACTTCAGGCAACCGCTTTCAAGATCATTATGCTGCTGGCTTATATCGGTTATGGTTTACCTGATTCATTGGGGGTTGCAATGTACTCCGCAACGGTTGATTATGGCGAATGGAAAACTGGGAAAAATGCCCGTGGTTTCATCATGTCACTGATCAGTTTCCCAATCAAAATCTCGATCTTTGTTCGTTCAATTATTATTGCCGCCGTACTTAGTTCTGTAAATTATGTAGCGGATATGGCAGTGACACCAGAACTGATTCAAGGAATTAAAAATGGATTTTCGCTGTACCCTGCCATTGTTATCATCATTGGATTACTGTTAATGTTCAAAATGTACTCATTAACACCTAAAAAAATGGCAGAAATGAATAAAGAAGTTGCGGAAAGAAAACTATCTGCAACAGAATAAAATTAAATGTTTGAACTAAGTTCAGTACTCACAAAATATCATTAGCTTCGCTGTACGATTTCATGAAACAATTTTTTTAGCGGACGGGCAGTGGTATCCATTGTCCGTCCAGATTGAAAAATTGTTTATGAAAGCTGACATCAGGCAAATTAAAGTGGTTTAGATTGATTAGAAAATGATTATCATATTAATTATTGGGAGGAAAAAAACATGTCAAAAATTGAAGAAGTCAAAGCAAAGGTTGAGGCAGGAAAATCGAAATTGGTTCCAGGATTAGTGCAGGAAGCACTCGACGAAGGTAGTGCACCAGGTGAAATTCTCCAGGCGATGGTCGATTCCATGAGCGTTGTTGGGGATAAGTTCTCATCCGGAGAAATTTTCGTACCGGAAATGCTGATCGCCGCCAAAGCAATGTCAAAAGGGGTAGAAGTCCTCAAACCATTGATGGCAGGAGATGGTTCCACTTCACTGGGAACCTGTATCATCGGAACCGTTGCCGGTGACCTGCATGATATCGGTAAAAATCTGGTTTCGATGATGATCGAAAGTGCTGGATTTGACATGGTTGACCTGGGGGTTGACGTACCAGCGGATACTTTTGTTCAAGCAGTAAAAGATAACAGCAATGTCAAACTGGTTGCCTGCTCTGGGCTGCTGACCACCACCATGCCAGCCTTAAAAGAAGCGGTAGCAACAGTGAAAGCAGCTTACCCGGACATGAAAGTGATTGTTGGCGGCGCACCGGTTACCCCGGAATATGCTAAAGAAGTTGGTGCCGACGGATATGCACCAGATGCCGGCAGTGCTGCAGTAAAAGCAAAAGAACTGGCAACCGCATAAATTTGTTTACACTTAAGGAGATAAATAAACATGATTATCATTGGCGAAAAAATTAATGGCGCAATTCCCTCAACTGCAAAAGCAATCGCAGAAAAAGATGCAGATTTTATAAGAAATCTGGCAAAGATTCAGACCGCGGCCGGTGTTGATTACATCGATGTTTGTGCATCCGTTGACGATGATATCGAACTGGAAACAATGAAATGGTTAATCGATCTGGTTCAGGAAGTCACTGAGACCCCAATTGCCGTGGATAGTCCTAACGTCTATACCTGTATCGAATCCATGAAATATTGTAACAAACCCGGTTTGTTTAACTCTGTATCACTTGAAGGCGACAAAATCGATGCGGCATTTAAAGCCATCGCCGATACCAAATGGGAATGTGTAGCATTGTTGAACAGTGATAAAGGGATTCCTAAAACGGCCAAAGACCGTTTGGATGTCTTTGCCGATTTAATGGCAAAGGTCAAAGAATACGGCATTGATCCATCCCGTATGCATATTGATCCCTTGGTTGAAATGCTCTGTACCTCGGAAGACGGCATTGCCATGGTAGTCGAAGTGATCCGCAGCATTAAAGAACAATATCCAACCATTCATGTCACCGGAGCAGTCAGCAATATTTCGTTCAACCTGCCGGCTCGAAAAATGGTCAATATGGGCTTTACTGTCCTGGCGATGAATGCCGGTCTGGACAGTGCTATCCTTGACCCGACAAATGGGGATTTAATGGGGATCATTTTTGCCACTGAAGCGCTGCTTGGTGAAGATGACTATTGCATGGAGTACATCGGTGCTTATCGGGAAGGTATTTTCGGTCAGAAAAAATAGACAATCATTATCAATAACACAATTGGGTAAAGGAGAGATAAAATGTTAACTAAAAAACAAAATCTAGTTGAAGTGATGAAAGGCGGAAATCCGGATCGATTTGTAAAACAATATGAAGCCTTTGCATTAATGATGAAGACCCCGATTACACGATTAAAACCACCAGTTGGTGGATCAATCGTCAATGAATGGGGTGTTACGCTGAGTTGGCCGGAAGGACAACTGGGATCATTTCCTGTCCATGATAAGGAACACATTGTGATTAAGGATATAACGAAATGGCGTGACTATGTTAAAGCACCAAATCTTGACTATCCTGAAGAAGCATGGGCAACGGCAATCGCAGATGCGAATGCCGTTGATCGCAATGATAAGTACGTCACTGTTTTTGTAGCACCGGGTCTTTTTGAACATGTCCATTACCTGATGAGCATGGAAGAAGCATTAATGGCTTATTATGAAGAACCGGAAGATATGCATGACCTCATTGACTATTTGGTTGAGTTTGAACTGAAGCTGGCAAAAGAGTTTATTGATCATCTTCACCCCGATGCAGTTTTCCATCATGATGATTGGGGCAGCCAGATCAACTCGTTTATTTCACCAGCAATGTTTGAAGAATTCTTTGTTCCCGCTTACAAGAAAATTTATGGCTACTATAAAGAAAATGGCGTTGAGCTGATTGTTCACCACAGTGACAGTTTTGCGGCTAATCTAGTGCCAGCTATGATTGAAATGGGGATTGATATCTGGCAAGGGGTAATGAATACCAACAATATTCCTGAATTGATCAAAAAATATGGCGATAAAATTACCTTTATGGGTGGGATTCACAGCGGTTTAGTCGATTTCCCCGGATGGACGCCTGAAATTGTTGCTAAATACGTTGAGGCAACCTGTAAAGAAAATGGAAAGCTTTATTTCATCCCTTCCCAAACCTCAGGTCTTCCAATTGATTCATTCCCGGGTGTATACGAAACCATCAATAAAGAAATTGACAAAATGACAAAGGAAATGTTCTAAACAATAAAGTTATCGTGACCAGCGTTTTTTCGATAGAAAAGCTATCGTCAGAGATTCGTCCATAAAAAAACAGTTAGAGTTTATCAAAAAATTATCTGATGAGATTTTTGAAATACTTCTGGCTGTTTTTGGACGTTTCACAAGTAGACGTGGATGTAAGTCTTTATGAATTGCTGATTAAAACATCCACAACGCTACTAATTGAGCTTATATTTGAAATGAAAAGAAAACGATTTCAAGCAATCATTATTCTAAATAATTTAACTGTTTATTACAGACTAGCAAATTGTCTTAATTTGCATTTGATGTTTATCAGAAAACAATCGAATGAAATTAGAAAGGAATCAAAAATGGCTGAAAAATTAAAGAAGAGAGTCATCTATCTATATGGTTTACCGTCGTTTGGGTTTCAGATTTTTATCTATGTAGAACTCATGTTTTTTTCTGCATTCTTGACTGATGCTGTCAAGATGCCGGTTGCATTGGCAGGTTCAGTCCTCATGATCACCAGTATCTTTGATCTGATCTGGGTTCCAGTGGCTGGGATTATCCTTCAGAAAAGTAATCTTAAGTGGGGAAAATTTCGGTCTTGGTTGTTGATTGGTCCACCAGTCGCTGCAATGCTCTATATCCTGCAATTTTTGAAAATAGGAAGTTCCATGACAAATGCCATCACGGCATGTATTGGGTTTATCATCGGTCATCTGGTATTTGATGTTTACTATTCGGCACATATCGCAATGAATAGTGCATTATCGGATAACGTCGATGAACGGGTTAAAATGTCAGCCAATAGGGGGATATTTAATGCGCTTGGTTCGCTAACTTTCTCATATGTCGGTGTCAAAGCCATTCAAGCGATCAGCAAAGCTTATAATGATCCGGCAATGGGTTATACTACTGTTGTTATCGCGGTTGCGTTAATTATGGTTTTGTGTTATTGGACCTTTTTCTTTCTGACAAAAGAATATGCGTTTCGTGGAACGGTGCCGATAACCCAGAAAAAAGAAAGCATGTCAATTTCTGAAATACTTCAAGAATTGCTTCACAATCCGCCTTTAATCGGTTTGCTGTTAATTGATCTCGGTCGGTATGTTGGCAAGTTCGTTGTTCTTGGCTTGGCATTTTACTATTTTAAATATGTTCTCAATGATCTTCCGGGAATGGCGATTTTCATGACTGGTCTGACAGTCGTGATGCTGGTTTCAGCAACATTGGCAACAACCGTTTCAAAAATATTCGGGCCGCGTAAAGCTTATGTGGGAGCACTGTGTATCTTTATTGCCGGCTTGCTGATTACCTGGCTGGTTCCAATGTCGGCAACCGCCTTCAAAATTGTGATGCTTGTTTCTTTTATCGGTTACGGTTTGCCAGATGCTCTAGTTGTCGCTATGTACGCTACCTGTGTTGATTACGGGGAATGGCGAACTGGAAAAAACGTTCGTGGTTTCATCATGGCACTTTTGACAACCCCAATTAAAGTCGGAAATTTCATCAAAAGCGTTATTATCACAACGGCCTTGGCATCTGCTAGTTATGTAGCCGATATGACACCCACACCGGAACTGATTCAGGGCATTAAAAATGGTTTTTGTTTATACCCGGCACTGGTCATGATATTTGGATTGATTGCGTTTGTCATCCTATCAAGAAAATTAAAAGATATGGAAAATGATAAAGCTGCTAAAAAAGCTTAAAACAGTTTTAGAATTAAAGACTGATAGAAAAAAGAGGCTGTTCAAAGCCGGTTGAAATCCGGTTTTGAACAGTCTCTTTTTGTGCTGCTACAAAATTATTCGCAAAGAAAATGAATAGTATCACAGTCTATGGTTTTGGCGATTTGAAGACCTTTATAAATAAGGGTAGTAACAGCATGTTGATCAATACCAAGCATTCGTGGCAGAATACCATTGAGTAAAAACACCAGCTCATCCACCGAATCATTGAGGGGTTTTTCAAAATAATTAAGGAAGTACTCTCGGCGTCCGCCAAAATCGATGTAAAGCATATTATCAAATTCTCTTTCACTGATCACAAGATTATAATCTTCAATGTATCGACAGTATGTGTTGCGGATAAAATCGCCAGCAATTCGATAGTTTGAAGCTTTTTTTAGAATCTCATAGTAAAAGCGTCGGTTGTTTTCATTATTGAGGATCCGGTTAAAATAAATCCAGCTTAATGTAGCGTGACGAAGGATCGAGTTTTCAAGTCCATCGATGGTTAATTCTGTAATACAATTGTCGATCTGTTGATAATAATCAGAATATATTTCGTGTACGACATTATCTTTTGTTTTAAAGTAATAGGTGAAAAGTCCAATTGGTGTATCAGCAACAGTTACAATATCTTTGATTTTAGTATTTTCATAACCATTTTCATAAAAGAGTTTTTTAGAAATTTGATAAAGATGATTTCTTGTTTGGATACCTTTTTCGTACATTGCATTCTCCTTTTACCTTTGTACTAATCTAATAATATCCTATCATACTTCGGAGGGGATTAAAACTGAAAATTATAAAAACTGATCGATTTATGATTTTATAAGAAAAATAAAATTTAAACTCTAAAAATACTTGAGAAAATTTATTAAGGCGGGCGAGCGTTATGTTACAAATTGATAAAGAAGGTATTGACACAAATAAAAATATGTAATATATTACCTTTTAAAGAATCGATTTTATTATTTGTTCAGACAGTATAAATAAATCATGAAAAGAGGGAAAAATGATTACGATATTATCAGATCATACCAACCAGAAAGTTGGGGAAAAACTGTATGAAAGCTTAAAAAATAAAAATATCTCGACGGAGTTCATTTCTGTTGCAGATATAAATGTAGGTCCTTGTTACAGCTGTGGTGGATGTACCGACAAAACTTATGGAAAATGCATCAATCGGGATGATGCGGATATGATTTTCTCCAAATTGGTTCATACTGATGTAATGGTAATGATCACCCCAGTTAAATGGGGAAGCTATTCTTTCAAAACAAAACGTGTTTTTGATAAGTGTGCGGTCATTGGTGATCGACACTATTACAAAAAAAATGGCGAACTGGTAAAAGGAAAAATTGGAAATATTAATACCTTTGTTGCGGTTGGCGTTAAAGCTAATTGGTTAGATGGTGAAAAAGAAGTTTTTCAAAATCTAGTTGCAGAAAATATCAAAATTATGAATATAAAAGGAAGGGCTTATGTGGTTGATAATAGCAACTGGGAAGGTTGTCTTGAAGCGATTATTGAGGAGTTGAGCTAATGAAAAAGGCAGTTATTATTAATCTCAGTCCCAGAAAAAAAGGAACCAGTAGGATGCTGACCAATCGTTGCCAAAATTATTTGATTGAGCAAAATTATTTGGTGGAAATTTTCCATTTATACCCGAATCTAAAAGATCTGAAACCATTATTTGAGGCCATCAAAGAATCTCAGACAATCCTGATGGTGGGTCCTTGTTACATTGATACCTATCCGGCAGATACCGTTTATCTTTTGGAGGAACTCCAAAAGGATAATGAAGTGCTTCATGGTCAAAACCTTTATGGTATCATCCAAGGTGGAATGCCATATGTTCATACCCATGAATCGGGTCTTAAAATGCTGAAACTCTTTGCCCAGGAAAATAACCTCAGTTACAAAGGAGGATTTGTCATTGGAATGGGAGCCATGTTAAATGGCCAACCGCTGGATAAGCTCATCAATGGGAAAAAAGTTGAGAAATGTTTTAGCCTTTTTATGGAGCACTTAGCAAAGGAAGAAAGCTCTCCAGCATCGTTGTATGATGAAGCCCAGCTAAAAATGCCTGGAATGGTTTACTGGCTGATGGCAAAAGCCATGAATCGAAAAATCGACAAATTACGAAAGGAAAAAGGAATTGGAGATCATCAGAAAAGTCCTTATGAGGAGTTAGATCTCAGTCAGAGTTAACCTGAAAATTTGAATCAAATCAATAAAATACCAATATTTTGGTGTGTACCCCTGAATGAGAAACAGATCCTGAAAGTTTAAAAACTATCACAAATAAAAAATAATGGACAATGCATTTTTGCCGTTGGAAAGGGTAAAAATACATATAGAAAGCTGGACAAGTTAATAGGAGAATTTGAATTTTCTACAAGGAGGCGAAGTTATGAATGATCAAAATCTAAATCACGAACCAAGTTCCAAACAAACTATATCTGAGAATTTCGATCAGAAAGAGGTAAAGTTATTCGCGATTAGAAACAAACGGCATTGGAGTCTGGTTATCATTCTCGCTTGTCTGATCCTGATAATGGTCAGTGGGTGTTTTGCAGGAGCCAATTCAGATAACAACAAAAGCGTTGCCAATGAATCGGTGGCTACTGATCAGTCTGGAAGTGAAACTGCCAGTGCTGTCCCGGTGCCGGAGGAAGCAGCTAACGCAAACGCGCCCTTTGATGTATCAAAGATTGTCTATTCCGGAAACATTAGCCTATATGCAGAAGATTATCGAACTACCTTTGATAAAATAAGCAGCTATGCAGTGGAACTGGGCGGATTTGTTCAAGACTCCGGTTCAAGCTACGTTTCTGAATCGGCAGACGTAAAGGAAAACTCTGGATACCTAACCATTCGGGTGCCATCGGGAAAATTCACAGAAGCGATGACACAAATCCAGACATTTGGCAGCCCGATCAGTTCCAATGTCAGCAGCACTAACATTTCTCAGCAGTATCAGGATGTCCAGTCACAACTTAACAATCTGAAAATTGAAGAAGCACGACTGCTGGAATATTTGAAACAGGCTACAAATATAACCGATATGCTGGCTATTGAAACAGAACTCAACCGGGTTCGGACTGAAATTGACAGTCTGACGTCGACCATAAAAAACTGGGACACTGAAATGGCTTATTCTTCGATTTATGTATCAATATATGAAACGCATTTATCTTCAACGATTATAAGTTCGCCATTTTCTGAGGTCTTAACGAAAATTGGGGAAGGCTTCATTACCTCTATCAACGTAATTCTTGCAATCCTGGCATTTCTGGTCGTTCTGATTTTTAGACTGATTCCATTTGCGATCATAGCTGGACTGGGGTTCCTGATATTTATAAAAATACGAAAAAAAATTAAAGAAAAAAAGAATAAAGAGACAAACATAGAAAAGCATAAATAAGAATAAAGATGCCAGTTGATGGCATCTTTTTTTGAGCAAAAAATTACTGGATTAGACTGATGTCTGGGTTGGCGGTGTCGGGGTTGTTCCGGGGTCTGGTACTTGTTCCCCCAGGATCGCCAGTGCCGCCATTATGGCCGTTGCTGGTAACAATGCCGGTTTGCTCAATTTCAACGGACTGATTGCCAGCAGTTGAGGTGTAGGTTGAACCGACACTCATCACAGAGGTGCTGATTATTGGTGTCAGATACAACGGTGGCGGTATCTAGTAGTAGTTTGTATTTGAAGCAGCAAAAACATTGGTAGAAAAGGCCATGGACATGGCTGTAATTGCCGATAAAATACTGACGGTTGTTTTTTTCATTATGTTCCTCCATCCATTAATTTACAGATCTGTATGGAAAGTGGATCGTATTGGCTTAATAAAGAATAATCTTTTAAGGTGTTGTTTACGTGAACAAACCGTGAGAAATGGATGAAAAATCCGCAAATTAGGGATATCAGATAAATTTGCGATCGTAAAGAAATCAATTTAGATTAAATAACAGGATTAATTAAATAGAAATTCTGCAATTAAATAGGTAATTAGCGAAAAATTACTAAAAAAGTTATTGACATAAGCTCTGTATACGTGTACAATAAAATTGTAAATAAGAAACAATTTATAATATTAAAAAATAGTTTTAGTTAAATTTAATTATCAAAGAAGAATCTAACAATTAATTTATGGCATTTAAATGTGTTCGCAGTATAAGGTGACATAATTTTAATAGTTAAGAAACCAGCATTATAAATTGTAATTAATGTTATGTTTATAAATTCTGCAGCTGATGCACACAAACAGTTGCCATAGAATACTAAAAATAAAAAATAGGAGAAAAAAGATGTCAAAAATTCAAGAAGTTAAAGAAAAAGTAGAAATTGGTAAAACTAAACTGGTTCCCGGACTGGTTCAGGAAGCATTGGACGAAGGCAACGCCCCTGGCGAGATCCTTCAAGCGATGGTTGAATCCATGAGCGTAGTCGGCGAAAAATTCTCTTCCGGAGAAATATTCGTTCCCGAAATGTTGATCGCTGCTAAAGCGATGTCAAAAGGCGTTGACGTTTTACGTCCGCTGATGGCTGGCGACACTTCGGCATCTTTAGGAACCTGTATTATCGGAACGGTTGCCGGCGATTTACATGATATCGGTAAAAACCTGGTCTCGATGATGATTGAAAGTGCCGGATTTACGATGGTTGATCTGGGTGTTGATGTACCAGCCGAAAAATTTGTGGAAGCTGTTAAAGAAAACGAAAACGTTACTTTAGTTGCCTGTTCAGGTCTTTTAACAACCACCATGCCAGCACTTAAAGAAGCCGTTCAAACCATTAAAGCCAGCGGCCTAAATGTTAAAGTGATTGTTGGTGGCGCCCCTGTGACACCAGAATATGCAACTGAAATTGGCGCTGATGGATTTGCTCCAGACGCCGGTAGTGCCGCTGTTAAAGCCAAAGAACTTGTTGCTTGAGCTGCAATTAATAAGAAAATTAAAGGAGACCCAAAAATGTTAACAAAAAGACAAAATTTAATGGAAACCATCAAGGGCGGAAATCCAGATCGGTTTGTAAAACAATATGAAGCTTTTGCGATGATGATGAAAACACCAATCACCCGAGCCAAGCCACCAATTGGCGGCGAAATTGTGAATGAATGGGGTGTAACAACCCGATGGCCAGAAGGTCAGTTAGGCGCATTTCCAGTGCATGATGACGAACATATTGTCGTCAAAGACATTACCAAATGGAAAGATACTGTCAAAGCTCCGAATGTTAAACATCCGGAAGAAGATTGGGCGACAGCCATCGCTGATGCCAATGCCGTTGATCGAAATGAACAGTATGTGACCGCTTTTGTAGCACCTGGTATTTTTGAAAATGTTCATTATCTGATGAGCATGGAAGAAGCGCTAATGGCTTTTTATGAAGAACCCGAAGCCATGCATGAGCTCATCGATTATCTGGTAGAATATGAATTAAAACTCGCTAAAGAATTTGTCGATCACATTCATCCAGATGCGATTTTCCATCATGATGACTGGGGCAGTCAGATTAATTCCTTTATGTCCCCGGATATGTTTGAAGAATTCTTTGTTCCAGCCTATAAAAAAATATATGGTTACTATAAAGAAAACGGTGTTGAACTGGTTATTCATCATAGTGATAGTTATGGCGCCAATCTTGTTCCGGCTATGATTGAAATGGGCATCGATATCTGGCAAGGCGTTATGACAACCAATAATGTTCCCGAGCTGATCAAAAAGTACGGTGGACAAATAACTTTCATGGGCGATATCGACAGTGGCGTCATTGACTTTCCAGAATGGACTCAGGAAAATATTGCTGAGAAAGTTGAAACTGCCTGCCGACGATGTGGTAAATTATACTTTATTCCCGGTGCCAGCCAGGGCTTGAATATAAGTTCATTCCCCGGTGTTTATGAAGCAACGGATGAAGAAATCGACAGAATGACAAAGGAAATGTTTTAATACTGGGCAAAATAGTCTAAATAAAATTAGTTATTACTTTTAAAACTCGAAAGGATTGCTGCTGAAATTAACGGAAGCAATCCTTTTTTATTAAAAGTGCGGCAAGCGGCTTTGGTGAGAAATCTCGCTTTCGCAGACAAAGACATTTGCGCAGTGAAACGAGCGAGTTCTGATTGCGATCAGAGCTGTTTTTCCAGTTCCAATACTGATAGTTAGAATTGCGTCTTTGATGTTGTTTTGAAATAAAAAGTAGTGAATGACTGTTGACAGGAAATAGATAAACATGTTAACATAACACTGTTATCTAAATTATTAGAACAAAAGGTGCAAAATGGGTAATGAAACAGAAACACGAGAACGATTATTAGAAGTTGCGAAGCAGGAGTTTCTGGAATTGGGCTATGAAAAAGCTTCGATGCGAAAGATTTGCAAAAAAGCAGGGGTTACAACGGGCGCTTTATATTTCTTTTTTAAAGATAAGAATGATCTGTTTGCAGCGTTAGTTAAAAAAGTTGCTGATGAAATAAAAATGATCATTGTCCATCATACCCAAAAAGAGCAAACTATTTATGAGGATGCAAAAACGACGCCTGAGGTAATAATTGCCGATGGGATAGAGCAGGGACGCGATTTTGTAACCTACATGTATGCCAATAAAGATGCGTTTATGTTGCTCCTCAGCAAAGCCAATGGATCAGCATATGAGAATTTTTATGATGAACTGGTCGACTTGATGGAAAAAAATACGCTTCAATTTCTGGATCACATGACTTCTGAAAATGGCAAAGAAAATGAGATCAATCCCTACACCATGCATTGGTTGGCGCATCTGGAAACCTCGTCCTTTGCCCAATTGTTGACGCATGGATTGACGTTAGAAGAAGCCTTGATTCAAGCCGAGGTCATTGCCAAATATCTAACCGGCGGCTGGCTGGAGATATTAAAAAAGTAAACAGAATAGTGCATATATTAAAATTGAATTTGAATCTTGAGTTCAATTTTATTTTTAAATTAAACATAACACTGTTATGCTATGCGAACATCAAATAATTTTAACTAACCGGCAAAATAGGGTTCAGAATAAGTTATTGTTATTAAAGAGTTGAAAGGGGCAAAAATGTTTATCGAAGTGACTGATATTAAAAAAAGTTATGGCGAAGGTGGAAGCTACGTTCAAGTACTTAAAGGTGTAACCACCGTAATTGAAAAGGGTCAAATCTGTGCGATACTGGGACCAAGCGGATCGGGAAAATCAACGCTGCTTAATACCATCGGCGGGTTGGATACCATTGATAGTGGCAATATAAAAATAAGTAACATCGAAATCACCAAGCTGAATTCAAAAGAATTATCGCTGTACCGACGAAATTATCTGGGCTTTATTTTTCAGTTCTATAATTTGGTTCCAAATCTGACGGTCAAAGAAAATATCCAGGTTTGTGAATACCTAACAAAAAAGCCATTGGATATTAATGAACTGCTGGAAATATTGGGATTAACCGAGCATCAGAAAAAATTTCCAGCCCAATTATCAGGCGGGCAGCAACAGCGGTGTGCCATTGCCAGAGCGCTGATAAAAAATCCTGAGCTGCTATTGTGTGACGAACCGACCGGAGCACTAGATTATCAGGCCTCCCGGGAGATTCTCATGCTAATTGAGAAAATTAATAAAAAATATGGCACAACCATGCTCATTGTTACCCATAACACGGCCATTAAAGAGATGGTTCATCGGGTAATAAAAATCAAAGACGGTCAAATCAGTGAAGACTACGCCAACAGCGTATTAAAACCGGCCAGTCAACTGGAATGGTAGGGCGTTCCAATGATTTTAAATAAGCGAATCATCCGGGAGCTTAAAGAAAACTGGGTACGATATGGCGCACTGGCATTTTTAATCATCTTTTCACTGGGGTTGGTCGTGAGCATGGCAGGCTCCACCGATGTGGTCAATTATACCATTGATAAAAATAATGAAAAGAATCAACTGGAAGACGGCGAATTTTCGGTCTATGTTCCGTTAACCGAAAATCAGCAGCTGGAACTTGAAAAGATGGGAGCAAGAACCGAAGCAGCCTTTTATATCGATTTGCCTGGCCTAGAAAAATCCGTCCTGCGGGTTTTTAAAAATCGAAATAATATCAATACCATTGAGCTGGAAGAAGGACGATTAGCTGATCAAATCGGTGAAATCGTCCTGGAGAAACACTATGCTGAAAATCATGGGATTCATGTGGGACAGTCCATTGAAGTGGGTCAGAAAAACTATCTGGTAACTGGTATAGGAACCGTGCCGGATTATTCCAATGTAGTCCAAAATGTTTCTGATGTATTGGCGGATTTAAATCAATTCAGCATTGGGTTTGTAGCCGAAGCTGAGTTTAATCAACTGTTAGCAGGGGATACCAACGTCGAATATAATTACAGTTACAAGTTGGATGGCAACCTGACCACTTCAGAGCTTAAAGAAAAATTAGTTGATTTGGATTTTGATAAAACAAAGGTCGCCAATAAATATATGCAAGAAATCATCGATACTATTGAAAAAGGAAAAAATGATTTATCCGGTAGCGTTAATGATTTGGCAGATGGCACGCAAAAACTAACAAATGGAACAAGCGCACTTCAACAAGGAAGTAATGAATTGGCAGAAGGAGCAGGCAGTCTGGCAAATGGCATCGATCAACTAAGCTCAGGTTTAGCAGAACTGACAAATTCTAATGCCACTTTAAATAAAGCAGCTGACGACGTTTTTCAGGGGATGATTGCGCAGGTAAATAGTGAATTTGAAAATATCGGGATGACAGTCACCGTTACCGGCGATAATTACAGTAGTGTGATTGACAGCTTAATCAAAACCATTGACGGCTCAGATGCGAATGCTGTGATCGCGCTGAATACCATGAAAGCGCAACTGGATAGTTACAAAGCCTTTAAAGATGGATTAAAAACCTACACCAATGGTGTTGAATCAGCCTATTCCGGGTCGGCGGAATTGTCAGCAGGGGCAGATGATCTGTATCAAGGCAGCAAAGCCTTGGCAAATGGGGTCAATACCTTGAGTAATGGCTCGGCCGAGTTAAACAGCGGAATGGGAGAATTTAAAAGCCAGGTCACCAATTTTATCAATGAAAATATGGATTATCAATACGTCAATCTGATCACTTTTTTAGAAGCTGGTGATAATCAACGGATAACAAGCTGCAAAAGTGATGCTGCCATCAATAAAAACTCTGCTCTAATTGCGGGCGTTATTATTATATCCTTAATTGCCTATATGATTTCAGTATTCGTCATTCATGCCATCGACAAGGAAAGTGCAGTGATCGGGGCGCTGTATTCAATGGGCTATGTAAAAAAAGAGGTGCTTAGACATTTTATGATCCTGCCGATCCTGATTGTCACAGCAGCGGCAATGCTGGGAACCGGCCTGGGGTTTGTGCTGATTGGAGAGAATATTAAAGAAAATGTTGCCTATTATTCTTATCCCGGCTATTCGATGGTGTTTCCACCTTATCTTTTGATCTATGGTGTTTTGCTACCCATACTGATTGCTTTTCTTGTAAATTATATCGTCATCAACAGCAAATTATCCATGGCACCGCTCAAATTACTCAGACGGGAAAAGAAACAGCATCAGCTGGCAAACATCGATTTGAAAGAGATGGGTTTTATTAATCGCTATCGGATTCGTCAGTTGCTGCGAGAAATCCGGGGAAATATTACCATGTTCTGGGGATTACTTATTGCCATTCTACTGATGGTTTTTGGATTCAGTATTTATGGGAGTGTTAGTGCCTATGTCAATAATGTGGCCTCAGATGTCGAGTACAATTATCTTTACTTGTTAAAATATCCCATGGAAACTGCCCCCAATGATGCCACTAAAGCTTACACCGAGTCTTTAACAGCAGACCTTGATTTAACCGGGGGTGAGATGGACGTGACGATCCAGGGGATTGATGATGAAAACCCCTATTTTGATTTCTCGCTGGATGGCGAAAAAAATGAGGTGATCATTTCAGATTCAGTTGCCAACAAGTTCGGTTATAAGGTGGGAGATGAGATTACCCTGTCTGATAATCTTGAAGATCGAAATTACAACTTTAGGGTTAAAGAAGTGGTGAATTTTGCCAGTGGCCTCTATATTTTTATGGACATTAAAGACATGCGCGAGCTGTTTGGACAGGAAGACGACTACTATAATACCCTGATGTCTGATCATGAACTGGATGTTGAAGCGGGAAGAATTGCCACAGTCATAACGGTTGATAAAATGGTAGCTGCGGCTAGACAAATGTTTACAATGATGTATGGATTGGTGATTACTATTCTGGGCGCATCGGTACTGCTTTTTGCGATTGTTATGTATTTATTAGTAAAAATGATGATTGATAAATCAACCTTCAGCATTTCATTAATCAAGGTGTTTGGCTATAATGAGCGGGAAATAAAAAAGCTATACCTGGGCACCACCTTTTATACGGTTGCGCTCTCGACTCTGATTGCGATTCCGGTCAGTAAAATGATTATCAATCAGATTTATCCATATATGGTATCCAATGTTTCGGCTGGGATGAATGCTACCATGGAACCCCAATCTTATCTGATTATGGTGGCGATTATTATAACTACTTATGCCATCGTTAATTATCTGGTCGGTCGGCACTTAAAAAAGATCTCACTGGTTGAAATCTTAAAAGAACGTGAGTAGCAGCGCATAAAGGCTTATGTACGACCAACCTAGCTTGGTTTAATTATCCTGATCAACAAAGGCTGCCAGAATCACATCAAGGGCATGAATGACGTTCATTTTTTCGTCATCGGGAATGTTCGTAAAAATATCGGCAAAAAAAGCATTGTTATTGCTTTCGATCGTTTCAAAGATAATAATACCAGATTCTGTCAGGGATATGTTAACACTGCGTCGGTCTTCAAGTGAAGGGATGCGTAGGACATATCCCTTTTTAACGAGGCCGTCCACGGTGCGGCTGGTGGTGCTCATATCGATGGCCAGAATAACGGATAACTCTTTTAAAGAAATGGTTTCAATACGGCCAATTTCTACCAAGGCATGGCATTGGGCCAGGGTCAGAACTTCGGCACAGCAGCTGCCATTGTTTTTTTTCAGAAGTCCCAATTTTCGTTCAAGGATTCGTATTTGTTCTCTAAATTATTTTGGATGTGCTCGATTCATAATAGCGTCCTCCTTTAGTGAAAATATTGCATCATAATTATTTTGCGTTTGCAATATTTGACAAAAACAATAGTTGTTACTTGCAATTAAAATTATGGTGTGTTACAATTACAAACAAATTTGAAAGGACGTGTTAAAAAATGAATCAGACCATTATCAAAGCAGAAAACTATTTCCTGAACACCTATAACCGTTATCCGATTGTGTTGGAATCCGGCCAAGGGGTTTATTTATATGATGATGCAGGGAAAAAATATCTTGATTTCGCAGCAGGCATTGGCGTGTTTGCCTTAGGTTATCAAAATAAGATATACAACGAAGCGCTGAAAGCACAGATCGATCAATTAATTCATACCTCCAATTTGTTTTATAACAAGCCCTCCGCTGATGCAGCCGAAAAATTCGCCAAGATATCGGGTATGGAGAAGGTGTTTTTTACCAATTCCGGGACAGAAGCCATTGAAGGGGCGATCAAAATTGCCCGTAAATATTATTTTAATAAAACCGGCAGTTCCGAAGGGGAAATCATTGCCATGGAGCATTCTTTTCATGGACGCAGTATGGGTGCCTTGGCAGTCACTGGTCAGCCCAAATATTCGGATGCGGAATTCCGGTGGGTGCTTTTGCAGCAAGGGGCAAAGCAGCAGATGTTTTAGAACCAGGTGACCACGGCACCACTTATGGTTATAATCCCTTGGCCGGAGCCGCAGTTGATGTGGTGCTGGATATTTATGAGCAAATTGAGTTATTAACTCATGTCAAAAAGGTCAGCAGTTACTTAGAAGAAAAATTAAATCAGTTAGTAAGTGACTATTCGTGTGTTAAGGAACGACGAGGAAAAGGTTTAATGCAAGCCTTAGAGCTGAATCGTCCGGAAAAAGACATCATTGCAAAAACCCAGGAATTGGGACTGATCATTATCACGGCCGGACCTAATGTATTGCGATTCTTACCGCCATTAATTATTGAGAAAAAACAGATTGATGAAATGATTAGCATCTTAAAAAGTAGTTTGAATTTCGTTTATAATAAAGATCGCAATTGACATTAATTTAAGACACTAAACGGGCTATTTGCTTATTCCATCCATTACACTATGTTACAAGAAAATTTTATTATAAATTCTTAATTCTCGTTTCATTCATAGTCATCCGGGTATTAAATTAACTAAGGAGTGTGAAAAAAATGAAAAAAGTAATGCTTGTCTTCATTTTATCGTTGTTAACAGTCTTGACTCTCTCCGGCATTTCATTTGCTGAGGAGATGGTTCTTAAAAGTCCCGATGTTATCCTATCAGAAATTATGGTAGAGCAAGGAATAAAGGATGCAACACAGATTGATCCAAGCAAGGTAAGGCAGGAGACACTTGAAGAATTAGGTGATTCGGTAATGGAAAAAATGATTGGTAATACAGCCATGCATGACCAAATGGATATTAGACTTGGTGGCGACGGATCAGAATCCCTTAAAGCCTTTCATATCAATCTTGCCATCAACTATCTCACAGATTACCCAAATGGTATGATGAATATCATGAGTGGAGGGATGATGTCAAACAGTTATTCATCTACTAGTTCAGGATGGTCCGGAAACGGAATGATGAATAATAATTCATATGGCAATTCTGGATGGAATGGATATGGAATGATGAATTCCTTTGCATCTGTCGCGGTTGCCATTGGTATTATGGTCATATTTCTAATTATAATTATCGGCGTCATTATTTTTGCAGTGGTAAGATCAAAAAAGATACCAATAGCTCAGGAAAAATCCCTGGAAATATTAGGCATACGGTACGCACATGGTGAAATCACAAAAGAAGAATTTGATAATATGACAAAGAACATCCGCTCTCTAAAATAAGTTCAAATTTTAGTTTAGCTCGTTTGACTGAAATATGATTGAGAAAGAAGGAATCGATTATGATGTATGGGATAGGTTATGGTGGTGGCTTTGGCTTCTTTATGATATTTGGATTGTTTCTATTACTTGTTCTGGTTATTATCGGAGTGTATTTTATTGTTCACCATTTTACGAATTCAAATGTAAAAGAAGGAACTCGTTCAGGTAATAAAGCTCTGGAAATTTTGCATGAGCGATATGCTCGGGGTGAAATCGATGAAGAAGAGTACAATCGAAAAAAAGCGGAGTTGCGAAAGTTATAGCTAAGACAGGATGGAAAAGGACAGTGCTTTCTGGTGCTGTTCTTTTTTAGTGGTTTTGAAGTAATGATTTTAAATAAGCCATAAGATATAGAAGCTATGATAAAGATTAGATGGTAATCAAAAATAAAGAAAGGTGATGAACGGGATGGATAAAGAAAATTCGACGAAAGATCTAAAGAATGATTTGTCTGATGGAGAAGTGATGCGTGACGAGCATAGAACCCATCAAGAACATACACATCAGGAACACATTGGCATTCCTCAAAATAATGATGAACATTATCAAGGTCATGGGGAAATGAATCATATGCATGATGCAGGCCAACAGATTCCCCAGACAGAAAAGGATCATTCTCATCATCAAATTCCAGCGAATGGGGAGCATATCGACCATGCAGAACATCATGATCACCACGCTATGATGGTGGCAGATTTTAGAAAAAGGTTTTTTGTTTCTTTGATTATTACTGTACCGATATTATTCTTATCGCCAATGATTCAGATGTTTATGGGGGTGGATTGGCGATTCGCCGGTGATTCCTATTTATTGTTTGGTCTGTCTACCGTTCTTTTTGTTTATGGAGGCAAGCCATTTCTCACTGGTGCCAGAGATGAGCTGAAGAAAAAATCACCGGCAATGATGACACTCATTGCGCTTTCTATAACAGTTGCCTATATTTATAGTACCCTAACTGTATTTTTAATATCCGGTGATGATTTCTTTTGGGAGCTCGCCACATTAATTGTCATCATGCTTTTAGGTCATTGGATTGAAATGAAATCTGTGATGGGAGCGTCGCAGGCACTGGATGAACTGGTTAAGCTCATGCCTGAAGAGGCACATCTTATAATGAACAATGGCGAAATCATGGATATTCCGGTAAAACATTTAAAAACCGGCGATGCTGTTCTTATTAAGCCGGGTGAGAAGATTCCGATTGATGGTTTGGTTTATGATGGGCGATCAGCCGTTAATGAATCTATGATTACTGGAGAATCTGCACCTGTTGAGAAAGAAGCGGGTGATGAAGTAGTCGGAGGATCCATCAATGGTGAGGGGATTTTAAAATTTAAAGTATCCCGGGTTGGAGAAGATACCTTCCTGTCGCAAGTTTTAAAACTTGTTCGCGAAGCTCAGGATTCAAAATCCAACACCCAACGATTAGCGGACAAAGCAGCCAAGTGGTTGTTTTATATTGCCGTAATCGCCGGAACATTGACTTTTTTGACATGGATGGTCATCTCCCAGGATCTGAATTTTGCCGTCACACGGGCAGTCACGGTCATCGTTATTTCTTGTCCGCACGCATTAGGCTTGGCAGTTCCCCTAGTAACCGCTGTTTCAACCAGTATCGGAGCCCAGAAAGGTCTTTTAATCAGAGATCGGGCGGCATTTGAAAACGCTCGTAAATTGAATGCCGTGGTTTTTGACAAAACAGGAACCTTAACCGAAGGGAGATTTGGAATAACGGATATCAAGGCAATAGGAATAACGCAGGAAGAACTCCTCTTACTTGTTTATTCAGTCGAGTCAAATTCAGAACATCCCATTGCACAGGGAATCGCCAATGAAGGAAAGAAATTAAACCTTAAGCCGAAAGCAGTAAAAGATTATCAGAACTTGCCGGGTAAAGGACTAAAGGCCAATGTGGATGGACAAGACATTATGGTCGTGAGTCCAGGTTATATGCGAACTGAAAAGATAGCCTTTGACGTAGATCATTACGAACAACTGGCTCAGATGGGCAAAACAGTTATTTTCGTATTAGCTGGCAGCACTCTTCTCGGCTATCTGGCATTATCTGATATTGTCAGAGACACTGCCAGAGAAGCCATTGCTAGTCTAAAGTCCATGAATGTTGAAACTATCCTTTTAACCGGGGATAACCAGAGAGTTGCCGCGTATGTGGGCAATCAACTAAAGATCGATACCGTCATTGCAGAGGTATTGCCCCAGGAAAAAGCATCCAAAATTGATGAGCTTATTAAAGAAGGAAAGATCGTAGCTATGACCGGTGATGGCGTTAACGACGCACCGTCACTGGCAAAAGCCGATTTAGGCATCGCCATCGGAGCTGGAACAGATGTTGCCATTGAAACAGCGGATGTTATTCTGGTTCGAAGTAATCCACTGGATGTAGTAACGATTTTAAAGCTTTCAAAAGCAACCTATCAAAAGATGATCCAAAACCTGATCTGGGCGACCGCTTATAATATGATCGCACTGCCCTTAGCAGCAGGCGTTCTGTATAATCAAGGAATAGTCATAAATCCAGCTGTCGGCGCAGCGTTGATGTCATTAAGTACAATTATTGTAGCAATCAATGCAAAACTACTTAAAATTGATTAACCATTCATTTTGATGACAAACTGGTTGACATATTTATGAAAATTGAAAGTAGCATCAAAAATACTAATCCGCAATTAAGTGTCCTCAGAAATACCTATTATTTGAAATAAAGTCAATGCATTAGAATAATTAATGTGTTGCTTTATTTTTTTTGAAATTATTCAAAAAAATTTTCGTCTCCATAAGTTCTACAAAAGTTATTGTTATTATTCCTATAGACAAGAAGTGACAAGGAGAATGACCAATGGAAGAAAAACAAATAACAAAGACATTTTCAGTTAGTGGGATGACCTGTGTTAATTGTGAAAATCGAATCGAGAATAAACTTAAAAAGCTTGATGGTGTAACCAATGTCACTGCAAGTTATCCGCGTTCACAGGTCAGTTTTACATACGACCCGGATCGTGTGAAGCTGTCAACCATAGTAGAGACTATTGAATGCATGGATTATCATGTAAAACGTGCAGGTGAAAAACAAAAGAATCAAACCGTTGAAAAGAAAAATAAAATAAATGAGGTTTTAGGAATCGGCATCATCATCATTGCTGCATTTGTGATTATTAATTACTTTGGCGGTTTTAACATCTTCAACTCATTTCCAGAGGCAAAACAGGGTGTCGGTTATGGAGCACTACTATTAATCGGTTTACTCACATCCATCCACTGCGTGGCCATGTGTGGGGGCATCAATCTTTCACAATGCGTTCCCAATGCAAGTATCAAAAGTGAAAAGAAAACGGCAAATCTCAGACCCGGTATTTTATACAACATCGGCCGGGTGATCTCTTATACCATTGTTGGCGGGATCGTCGGAGCATTGGGATCAGTCGTCAGCTTTTCCGGGACAGCAAAAGGAATTGTCGCTGTTATGGCAGGGGTGTTCATGGTGATTATGGGCTTGAACATGCTGAATCTTTTTCCCTGGCTGCGTCAATTTAATCCCAGAGTGCCCAAGATTTTTGCCAGGAAGATCAATGAACAGAAAAAAAGTAACAGTCCCTTATATGTCGGACTTTTAAATGGCTTAATGCCCTGCGGACCACTCCAGGCGATGCAACTCTATGCACTTTCCACCGGTGATCCGGTGCAGGGTGCCTTATCGATGTTAGCATTTAGTTTGGGAACCGTGCCACTGATGTTTGGACTGGGAGCGATCAGCTCATTTCTCAGTAAAAAATTCACCAGCAAAATGATGACCGCCAGTGCCGTATTAGTTCTGATCTTGGGTATGTTTATGTTCAGTAACGGCATGAGTTTATCTGGTATTGCACTTCATTCCCTAACTGGTGGTGTTACAGCGGCGAGTGAAGCACAGCAAAATAATACGACATCCGTCGATCAGGGGGGGCAGACAATTACAACCAGGCTTTCGTCAAACAGTTATGAACCCATCACTGTCCATGTGGGGGTACCCGTTAAATGGACCATTCAGGCAGACGAGAGTAACATAAATGGGTGCAACAACCAAATACTGATTCCCAAGTACAATATTGAAAAGAAATTAGTGGCCGGTGACAATATCATCGAATTCACCCCAACTGAAACAGGAACAATCCCCTATAGTTGTTGGATGGGGATGATTAAAAGCAATATAACAATTGTTGATTAAAAGATACTAAAGGGTATTATTAAAAGGAGGATTAAAAAATGAAAAAATCATTTTATTTATTAGGAAGTATGTTAGCAGTCGCCTTGATTGGGATCGTGTTATTTGCTGGTTGTACCAGGAGTACGGGAAACACAGGCGGAACGGCAGTTAATTCAAATTCGTCACAAACCAGCAGTGAGACTCAAAAAACGACAACACAGCAAAGTACCAGCAGTTCCGCTGCCAAATCAAATGGCGGGACCAAAGCCACAGTGAGTGATGGGGTTCAAACGGTAGCAACCACCCTGGATCAAGGTATTTATAAACCAATCGTTGTTCAAGCGGGGATTCCGGTAAAATGGACCATTACTGCAAAAGATGGGGATCTGAGCAGTTGCAATAATAAAATGGTCATCAGAAGTTATGGCGTGGAAAAGCAATTAGCAGTGGGTGAAAATGTGGTCGAATTTACCCCAACCAAGTCAGGAACCATTGTTTATTCCTGTTGGATGGGGATGGTGGGAAGTACCATTACCGTGGTAGACGATATTAATCAATAAAAAATAAAATCGAATAAATGAAAAGTTGAGGGAGGGGAATTTAATGAATAAAGAAACAGTCAAAATAACCGGAATGACCTGCGCGGCCTGTGCTGCCAGGGTGGAAAAAGTAGTCAATAAGATGCAAGGGATAACCAATGCATCAGTGAACTTTGCCACCGAAAACCTGTCAGTTGAATACAATGAGGCCGAGACATCCCGACAAAAAATCAGTGAAGCCATTGAAAAAGCCGGATACGGTACCGTGGAAGTTTCCACCCAAAGTGAAGTTACCATCCCCATTGGGGGGATGACTTGCGCCGCCTGTTCGGCTCGAGTTGAAAAGGTTTTGGGAAAACTTGAAGGGGTCACCAGTGCATCGGTTAATCTGGCTACTGAAAAAGCCACCGTTCACTATGATGCCCAGCTGGTAAAGCTCTCAACCATTCGACAGGCCATTGAAAAAGCCGGGTATCAGGCACTTGAGATAGAGAAAAAAAATGCCATTGATGAGGATAAACTCCGGAAGGAAAAGTAAATACGAACGCTCAAGACCAAGTTAATTGTGTCCGCGACCTTCGCTATTCCACTGCTTTATCTGGCTATGGGGGCGATGATCTGGTGGCTGCGTCTGCCGATTCCCAGTTTTCTGGAACCGATGCAATATCCGCTAAGTTATGCTCTTATCCAGATAATTCTGGTCATCCCGATTATTATTGCCGGGAATCGCTTCTATTCTGTTGGTTTTAAAGCCATCATTCAGCGCAGTCCGAATATGGATTCACTGATTGCCATGGGAACCTCAGCAGCGATTCTGTACAGCCTTTATTCTGTTTATCAGATCCTCATTGGTAATTTTGGTGCAGTTGAGGATTTGTACTTTGAAACCGCAGGCGTTATTATTACCCTGATCCTTTTAGGAAAATATCTGGAGGCGGTATCGAAAGGCAAAACATCAGAAGCCATTAAAAAGCTTATGGGTCTTGCCCCAAAAACAGCCATCGTTATTCGGGATGGTGTGGAAATTGAAACACCCATCGATGAAGTGGAAATTGATGATGTGATCCTGGTAAAACCCGGGGGGAAAATTCCGGTTGACGGGATCGTCATCGAAGGGAACACCGCTATTGATGAATCCATGCTCACAGGAGAAAGCATGCCCATTGATAAAAAATTAGGGGATGCAGTGTATGCTGCCAGTATTAATAAAAATGGTGTGATCAAATTCAGAGCGACAAAAATTGGTGGGGACACCGCCCTGGCTCAAATCATCAAACTGGTGGAAGACGCCCAGGGTTCAAAAGCACCCATCGCTCAATTAGCCGATATTGTTTCCAGTTATTTTGTCCCGATTGTCTTTGTGATCGCCGTACTGGCCTTCTCAGGTTGGTATTTCACTGGTCATTCATTGGTATTTTCGATGACCATTTTCATTTCGGTTCTGGTTATCGCCTGCCCCTGTGCTCTTGGGCTGGCAACGCCAACAGCCATAATGGTTGGAACCGGAAAAGGCGCCGAGTATGGTATTTTAATTAAGGGCGGCGAAGCGCTGGAAACCACCCATCAGATTAATACCATCGTTTTTGATAAAACCGGAACCATTACTGAAGGCAAGCCCGAAGTAACCGACATTGTCACTGCTTCCGGGATTGAGCGGAATTGGCTGCTGCAAATTGCTGCTTCTGCTGAAAAAGGATCAGAACATCCCCTGGGAGAAGCGATTGTCAGAGGTGCCGAAAAGGAAAACCTGGAAACACTTAAAATTGATACGTTTAAAGCAATCCCCGGATATGGGATTGAAGTGGAAGTTGACGGCTCACGGCTGTTGCTGGGGAACCGAAAAATGATGGATGAAAACAGTATTTCGCTGATTACCCTGGAAGAAGAATCAGATCGGCTAGCTGAAGAAGGTAAAACCCCCATGTACATTGCAATGGATGGCACGTTGTCTGGGATTATTGCCGTTGCCGATGTTGTCAAAGCCAGCAGTAAAGCAGCCATTGCTAAACTTCATGAAATGGGCATCGAAGTGGCGATGATCACCGGCGACAATAAAAAAACAGCCGAAGCCATTGCCAAACAGGTTGGCATTGATCGAGTCCTGGCCGAAGTATTGCCCCAGGATAAATCAAATGAAGTTAAAAAACTCCAGACCGAAGGCCGAAAAGTGGCCATGGTGGGGGATGGTATCAACGATGCACCGGCATTAGCTCAGGCGGATATCGGTATCGCCATTGGCTCGGGTACCGATGTCGCCATGGAATCAGCAGACATCGTACTGATGCGAAGTGATCTTATGGATGTGCCAACCGCCATCAAACTCAGCAAAAGTACCATTCGCAACATTAAACAAAATCTGGTTTGGGCATTTGGTTATAACGTTGCCGGAATACCCATTGCCGCCGGACTTCTGTATCTTTTTGGCGGACCATTGCTGAATCCCATTTTTGCAGCCGCGGCCATGTCACTGAGTTCGGTTTCGGTACTCACCAATGCACTGAGATTAAAAGGGTTCAAACCATAAAAAGTAATAAGTAGTAGTAAATAAATAAATTTAAATAAAAAGGAGAAAAAGAGTATGAAAAAGAAAATTATTTTAGCTGGAGCCGCCGCATTATTGTTGGTTGTCCTATCCGGCTGCCAGCAGACAGATGTCGTCGGAAAGCAATCCATTGCATCATTTGATGCGGTTCTTCAGGCAATGCCCAACCAAATTGCCGAAGATGAAATGAATGGCGGATGGGCGTTGTCGGCATCGGATGGAACAGCTCGTTTTATCTGGAGTAAAGATTACAGCAGCGGATCACCTCATGATGTCATGATTGAAACGAATGTAAAACCATTCATCGATGCCGGACTTGATATCACCAAACTTCCTGCCGGGATGGTAATCGGCGATAAGATTATGGTCGGAACAATGTTAGGTGATGAAAAATTAACCTATAAAGGCGAAGTCACACCGCTAGCCTCCTACGAACAGATTGTCAATCTGAAACGTGATCATATTAAATATCACACAGCCCTTGACCATTATGGAGTAGATCTTGGCGATGGCAATGCATTTGAATGGGCGAAAGACATGAGTACCAATGATAAAGATATTGTCTTTGCACTCAATCCGCAGATGTTTATTGATGCCGGCGTTGATCCGACAAAAGTTGAAGGTTGGGTTTTTGCCAAGGTAAAAACAGAAGATAAGGATAAACAACCGATTGAAGTTGATAAATTCTTAAAACCGTTTAGTATTAAATAAATAGTCTAGAATGATGACTCTAAATAAATAATTTAAATAAAATCTAATGAGGTGTAAGAAATGGAAAAAATAATTCTAAATGTCGAAGGTATGTCCTGTGCTCACTGTGAAAGAGCTGTAAAAAATGCAGTTGGTGAACTTGACGGTGTTGAAAGTGTCATGGTTGATCTTACCGGAAAAACGGTCGAGATTGAATATAATTCTGATAAGTTAACCTTTGAGAGCTTTAAGGCGGCCATCGAAGAAGAAGACTTCAATGTAGTAGGACAAATCTAAAAAATAATCCAAACAACCGTAAATAGTAGAAAATGGATATCCTAAAAAATTTTAAAGATGTCATAAGCTGATACGGTTAAAAAGTTGTTTGATTGCGTCTTTGCATTAAAGTAAAGGTGCTTTGAAGCAACCGATAGTATGATTCAAATCTGGATATATGATAATCGATTCATCAATCAGAACGGATTGAAATTTTAAAAGGTGGGAATGAAAATGAAACAGCAAGAATTTGGAGTTGTTATTGAAGTAAATGGAAATGTGGCAAAAGTCAAAGCAGCCAGACATGGGGATTGCGATAACTGTGGGGCATGTCCTGGGGACAGTGCCATTGTCATGGATGTTCGCAATGCCGTTTCGGCTAAACCGGGACAAAAAGTAGCATTTGAGATGCACAGTGCAAGTATGGTACTCGCAGCCTTTGTGGTGTATGTGATTCCTTTATTTGCGGCCGCAGCTGGAGCCGTTATTGGTTGGTTGATTGCAAATCAGCTTGGTCAATCTTTAGTAGGGTTTCAAGTTGGTGGTGGCATAATCGGATTTGGGATATCATTAGTTGTTATAAAATTATATGATCGGGCTATAAAAAACAACGTCAAAACGCTGCCTGTGATTACGAAAGTGTTAAATTGACGTTGGCATTGCTGAAAGTATGATTGTTGATCTGGTGGGAAAAACTGCTATAATAGAGTATGACCCTTAAAAGTGTCGTTTGAAAATTTTAAAAAAGTAATTGGAGAAGAGCGCTTGGATATTCAATAACCTGAATACCTGAGAAATATGGAGGTTTGGTAATAATGAACAATCATTTTAAAAAAGTGCTTGTTGTGGATGATGAGTTAAAAATAATTGAGGTGGTAAAGTCTTTTCTGGAAAGCAAAGGCTTTATCGTTTTTGCGGCAGAAAACGGCAAACAAGCCCTTGAATTATTTGAGCAGGAGAACATTGCTCTCATTGTACTAGACCTGATGCTTCCAGACATGACTGGCGAAGAAATTTGCATTCAAATCAGAAAAAAATCCCGAGTGCCAATTATCATGCTCACCGCGAAAATTGAAGAATCGGACATGTTGAGAGGTTTAAATATCGGAGCAGATGATTATATTACAAAGCCATTTAGCTTAAAAGCCCTTTATGCCAGAATTGAAGCAGTACTTCGCAGATCAAGTGATGATCTGGTGCCCCTTTATAACAAGGCTTCTTTCAATGGTGGTGATTTAGAGGTTGATTTTGAAAGCCATATCATCAAAAAAAATCAGATCGAAATTAATCTTACTCCAAATGAATATAAATTGCTGGCAGCTTTAATAAAATATCCCAGCCGGGTTTTTACCCGGGAGGATTTAATCCGAGTAGCTTTAGGTGATGAATTTGAAGGGTATGATCGTGCCGTCGATAGTCATATCAAGAACCTCCGGCAAAAAATAGAAAACGATCCTAAAAATCCGGTTTATGTGCTGACTATTTACGGGATAGGTTATAAATTTGGGGGGCGAAAACCATGAAACATAGGTTGAGAACGAAGTTTTCACTTACCATTGCAATCGTAATGCTGCTGACAATCGGACTAATCAGCCTATTATCGAATTTTTTAATTGAAAAGCAGTTTACAAATTATTTGGGAATTCAGCAGGAAAAAAGAACCCAGGAAATCGCTAATAGTCTGAGCCAGCAATATGATCCAATCACAAAAACTTGGGATGCTGACTTTGTACATACCATTGGCATGTATGCCTTGAATGATGGCTACATTATTTCGGTGACCGATTCAGGAGGGCAAGTAATCTGGGATGCTGAAACCTGTGACATGACCATGTGCAATCAAGTAACAAATGACATCATCCAGACAATGAATATGCAGTATCCCCAGTCACAAGGACAATTTACATCAAAATCCATCAGTTTGACTAAAGAAAATGAAGCAATTGGGGCAGTGAACATAAAATACTATGGACCCTACTTTTTGAATGAAGATGATTTTCAATTTCTAAAATCGCTTAATGCTATTTTAATTGGCATTGGATTTGTCTCGCTGTTTTTATCAATTGTGCTCGGGTCTTTTTTGGCCAAACGATTAAGTAAACCCATCTTAAAAACGGTTAATGTAGCCAAGCAAATTTCTGAAGGCGATTATGCAGTCAGAATTGAAGAAAACACAAATACCACAGAGTTGGATGAATTAATCGATGCGATCAACCACCTGGCCGATTCACTGGGAAAGCAGGAAGCTTTGAGAAAACAACTCACCGCTGATGTTGCTCACGAACTGCGGACCCCGCTTACCTCAGTTGGCACCCATATTGAAGCGATGATCGAAGGAGTCTGGGAACCCACTACGCAGCGACTGCAAAGCTGTTATGATGAAATCTTGCGAATCGGCAAAATCATTCAGGATTTAGAGAATTTGGCCAGGGTTGAAAGTGAAAATTTGAAACTGGATAAAAAACAGCTCAATCTGACTGAGGTGACAAAAAAGGTTTTAGGAAATCTGGAAGCAGAGATAAGCAAGAAAAACCTGAGGGTATCCATTGAGGGATCCAGTTCAGATATTTTCGGCGATCCAGACCGGATCAGTCAGGTGTTGGTGAATCTTATTTCTAATGCCATAAAATACACCCCGGAAGGCGGTCAGATTCAAATTATGATTGCAGAAAAGAATCAATTGGTTAAAATCAGTGTCAAAGACAATGGTGTGGGTATTTCGGAAGATGAACAGCCATATATCTTTGAACGTTTTTATCGAGCTGATAAATCAAGAAACCGACTAACCGGTGGCACCGGCATCGGGCTGGCTATCGTCAAATCCATTGTCACCGCGCATGGCGGAACTGTAGAGGTTGAAAGCCATCCAAATGAAGGCAGTTGTTTTACGGTCATTTTGCCAAAATAATAATACCCCGACTTGCTTAATCAATAAGAAAGTCGGGGTATTATTTGTTCCAAATAATTACTTTGAAAATGAAAGATCTTTGATGACTTCGCCAGCTAAAATCAAACCGGCCACCGAGGGGACAAAGGAAATGCTACCGGGAATTGATCGTCGATCGGTACATTTCCGTTCGGTACCAGGGGGACAGATACAGTTAGTCTTGCATGAATTCGAACAATCTTCAATCAGCTTGATTGGTTCTTCCGTAGAAAAGACAACTTTCAAATGCTTGATCCGTCGTTTCTTAAGTTCTTTTCGCATGATTTTGGCAACCGGACACATGGTTGTTTTGAAAATATCGGCAACCGTAAAAAGGGTGGGATCTAATTTATTGCCGGCACCCATGCAGCTGATAATGGGCGCGTTTGAGCTTTCGGTTTGGACAACCAACTCAATTTTAGCAGAAATCGTATCGATGGCATCAACTACATAAGCATAGGATGAAAAATCAAATTGATGCGAATTTTCAGGTAAAAAGAAACATTGATGAATATTGACCTGCGCATTGGGATTGATCTCCAGAATCCGCTGTTTCATCACTTCGACCTTGTATTGACCGACGGTTTTGCGGGTCGCAATCAGTTGGCGGTTGATATTTGTCAAGCAGACCTTGTCGTCATCAATCAGATCAAATTGACCGATGCCACTCCGGGCAAGGGCTTCAGCGGTATAACTACCCACGCCTCCGATACCAAAGATGGCTACTCGTGCTTGTTCCAGTTTTTTCATGGCGTCGCCGCCAAGTAATAATTCAGTTCTTGAAAATTGGTTTAACATTAAAACTCTCCGTTCAGATAATTAAATGGTTCAGTTGGTTTTTAGTAGATAGTTCATTATTATCAGCGAGTTAATTATCATAATCATCTAAAAAATGATGTTTAATCCCATCTTGCTTATAGGAAATAATAGTATTGAGATTGACATTCTCCACACTTTTAAAAATATTGCTTTCAATGTAGGGACTAGTTTGTCTAAACTTTTTCAGCAGAGTTTTCATTTCCTGTCGTTTGGAGGCTCCCCCCTCATTGTCTGATATCATACAATTTTCGGTAAATCGACAGGCACATTGAATGAATTGAAGGTCGTTATGCAACCGCCAATTAATAATGGCTTCTTCCCGGATCAGATACATCGGTCGGATCAGTTCCATGTTTTCGAAGTTGCTGCTCTTTAATTTGGGCATCATCGTCTGGATCTGGCCGCCGTAAAGCATACCCATTAAGATGGTCTCAATAACATCGTCATAGTGATGTCCCAAAGCGATTTTATTGCATCCCAGCTCCTGAGCTTTACTGTATAAATGCCCCCGCCGCATCCGGGCACACAGGTAACAGGGGGACTTTTCGATATCAGCAACTGAATCAAAAATCTGAGATTCAAAAATGGTGGCTTCAATATTTAAAAGCTTTAGATTTTTTTTAATCATCTCGCGATTGATGGGGTTATAACCCGGATCCATCACCAGAAAAACCAATTCAAACTCGAATTTATTGTGTATTTTGAGCTCCTGAAATAACTTTGCCATGAGCATGGAGTCTTTTCCTCCAGATATGCACACCGCAATTTTATCCCCTTCATTGACCAGTTGATATTCATTGATGCCGCTGGTAAAGCGGCACCAGATATTGCTGCGAAATTTCTTTTTTAAACTCTTTTCAATTGCTTCATGACGTTGTTCCATTTAATACTCCTATTTTCGGGTAAGATTCGTATAACATTGATCAAATATATTTAAAAATTCTTGAATTTCTTGTTCTTCGATTAAATGACAAAGACTGATTCGCCAGGAACATCTGGCCAGCTCCCGGTTGCCCGTTATGGTAAAGACAGAACGGGATGGGGTATTGTCTGTTGAGCAGGCAGATTTGGTTGACACATAAACATCAAAATCATTCAGTGCCATTTGAAAAGTCTGGGCTTTGATACCTTTTACACTGAGGTTGAGGATATGCGGCACGGAATGATTAGTACTGTTAATATGTACCAAGGGATAAGCGCTTAATTGTTTTTTTAGCAGCTCATTTTTTCCCCTGACCTGTTTCAATTTATTGTCAATCTTTTCGTGGCAAAGTTTCAAAGCTAAGGCAGTGGCGGCAGCACCAGCCGTGAAAGGAGTGCCACTGCGATAGATGCTGGTACTCATTCCACCATGAATTAATGGTTCCAACTGGAGTTGTTCATTTCTGAGCAGAACTCCCATTCCATTGAGTCCAAAAAACTTATGGGGCGAAAAGGTGGCTAAATCGACAGCTTCTAAAGCAATTGGGATTTTGCCCACCGCCTGAGTCGCATCGACATGGAAAACGCAATTGGGATAGGCTTTGATTATTTCTGCTATTTTTTCTACTGGTTGTCGCACGCCCAATTCACTATCCACATAGCAAATGGATACCAAGATGGTATCGCTTCGTAGTAATTCTTTTAAATGATCCAGATCAACGGTACCATCTTTCGTGATATCGACCAGATCGATTTCATACCCGAGGGATTGCAAATACTTTAAGGTACCACTAACCGAAGCGTGCTCAAGACAGGTTGAAATGATATGTTTGCCATTATCCCGGTAGGTTCTGGCAACTCCTTTGATGGCAAGATTATTTGCTTCACTGGCGCCGGAGGTATAGATGACTTCCATGCCCGGGCAGTTTAATATTTCTCTGATTTCCACCGTAGATTTTTCAATTATTGATTTGGCGTTTTCTCCAGCATGATGCTTCGCATTGGCATTGCCAAAAAAGATTTTACTGATCTCATAAAATGAATCAATAACCTGATGATTAACAGGGGTGTCCGCTGCATAATCCAAATAAATCATTTATCTAACTCCATATCTTTCATTTGTTTATGTAACTGTCTGTGACGGCATAACTATTAATAAGAGAAAACTAATAGTATGAAATGCAGTGCTACAAAAAAATATCCGTGAGATTTAAGCTGAAATCCCAAGGTAATATCATAATTATACTATAGAATTACTAGAATACAATCGAAGATTTTGAATTTTAAGAATTTATATTTCTAATAGATCGGCATTATTCAACTGGTAAAAATTTTCAACAAAATCAAAAAAACTAGTTGACAAAAAAAAGAACAGGAAATATAATAATTCATATAGAATTAATATGAAATAAAATAGAAATGAGGTAATGTGATGTCAAAAATTGCAAAAAATCTAACTGACTTAATCGGAAATACACCCTTATTAGAACTGGTAAATTATGAAAAAAGCCAAGGCGTAGAAGCCAAAATTGTGGCGAAACTGGAGTACTTTAATCCTTTATCTTCGGTGAAGGATCGGATCGGCTTGGCGATGATCGAAGCCGGCGAAAAAGCAGGATTGATCAAAGAAGATACAGTCATTATTGAACCAACAAGCGGAAATACCGGCGTTGGGTTAGCATTTGTTGCGGCAGCCAAAGGTTATCGTCTGATTTTAACGATGCCAGAAACCATGAGTGTTGAACGTCGTAATTTAGTTTCGGCTTTAGGGGCTGAGTTGGTTTTAACACCCGGATCTCTGGGAATGAAAGGCGCAATTGCTAAAGCTCAAGAATTAGCTGAAACAATTCCCAGTGCCTACATTCCTCAACAATTTAATAATCCGGCAAATCCCGAAATTCATCGTAAAACAACCGCTGTCGAAATTTGGAATGATACCGATGGTGAAGTGGATATTTTCGTCGCTGGAATCGGAACTGGTGGTACCATTACCGGTGTTGGCGAAGTTTTAAAAGAAAAGAAGCCTGGTGTTCAAGTAGTGGCCGTAGAACCAGAAGCGTCGCCAGTATTATCAGGCGGAAATCCAGGACCTCATAAAATTCAGGGGATTGGCGCAGGTTTTGTTCCCGAAGTTTTAAACACTAGTGTTTATGACGAAATCATTAAGGTCAGTAATGATCATGCTTTCCAGACTTCAAAAGAAATTGGACGGAAAGAGGGTTTGTTAGTGGGGATTTCTTCCGGTGCGGCAATTTATGCAGCGACTGAATTGGCAAAAAGACCAGAAAACAAAGGTAAAACCATCGTGGTCTTATTACCGGATACTGGCGAACGTTATTTATCCACAGGATTGTTTCAATAATGAAAATTTCCACTAAGGGCAGGTATGCCTTACGTTTAATGCTGGACCTGGCGATTAATAACACCGGGGAATATATTCCTATTAAACGGATTGCTGAGCGCCAGGAGATTTCTGAAAAATATTTGGAGCAGATCATCACCCAGATTTCAAGAGCTGGATTTGTTCGCAGTGTTCGCGGATCACAGGGAGGGTACCAGCTGGCAAGTCCCCCTGAAGAATATACAGTTGGGATGATTGTCCGGCTATTGGAAGGTGAATTATCGCCAGTGGTTCTAACTGATGAACCGGGAAATTATGAGCAGGCAGATCGTTCTGTAACAGCGGATGTATGGCAGGAGATTAAAGATGCTATTGATGATGTTGTCGATAATATTACGTTGGCAGAGTTGGTCAGACGCTATCATGAAAAAGGTAATTGTGAATATTATATTTAGTTGAAAAAAGTGGACTTGTTTTCACAGGGGAAATTTAACAGTTCTCCTGTGAAAGTATCCAAATTACTAAGTGATTACAAGCAATTTGTGAACACCGACAGGTGTTTTTTTTTGAAAAAAATTTAGTGAAATTGCTATAAACGACCGATTTTTACGGTTGAGAAACGAAAAAATACTCATAAAAAACAAGCGAAATTGAATCTAAAAATTGTTTAAAAAACCTCAGTAAAAAGTTATTGACAAAAGAAAAATCATCTAATATAATAATCATACCAAACATATAGGAGATATATGTTATTATTAAAAAAAGCGAGGAAATGAAATGTCTATAAACAAACAGGAATTATTCGAAAAACTGGCTGACTCTATTGTGGATATGGATGAAGACCTGACGATTGAAATCAGTAATCAGGTTATAGCGGAAGGTCTTGACGCCTACGAAGCAATTGTCAATGGATTGACCGTCGGAATGAATCAGGCCGGAAAACTTTTTGATGAAGAAGAGTATTTTGTACCAGAACTGCTGATGTGTTCAGACGCTATGTATGCCGGTTTGAATATTTTAAAGCCCCATATTAAAGTCAATGAACACGAAACAAAAAGAAAAGCGGTTATTGGAGTTATCGAAGGGGATACCCATGACATTGGCAAAAACCTGGTAAAAATTATGCTTGAAACCGGTGGCTATGATATCGTGGATTTGGGAAGAGATATTTCTCCAGCTACTTTCGTTGAAAGAGCAAAAGAAGAAAAAGCTGAATTCATCTTTATTTCAACATTAATGACAACTACCATGGAAGGCATGAACGAAGTCATTGAAATTCTGGTTGAAGAAAAAATCAGAGAAGACTACAAAGTGTTAATTGGTGGCGGTCCTGTTTCTCAGTCATACGCTGATAAAATTGGTGCTGATGGTTACGCTGAAAATGCTGCCGAGGCAGTAAAACTGGCAAATAATATTGTTGCTGCATACGGAAATGAAATCTAATACAGGAAAATACTAAAAGTTTAAGACTATTATATTGGAGGAAATCATCTATGTCATTAATACAAAGAAATGAAGAACTTAAATCCCTGGAACGTGTTGTCCTGACGCTGCAACGAAAAGAAGTTGATCGTATTCCTGCGATTCCACTAGTGTGTGGTGCTTCCTATCGAATTTTGGGTTCGCGCTATGATAAATGGTCTCAGGATGCCGAAATTGCCACTCAGAGTTTACTGGCTGCCCAGGAATTAATCGGCCAGGATGCCTTTTTGCTTTTGGTTGACCTTTCGGTTGAAGCGGCTGACTTTGGCCAAGAAATTATTTATCCAAAATTCAGCACCGCCTATCCAGATTTTAATAACCAGTTTATAAAAACCGCTGGTGAATATGACAAAATTAAAAAAGTCAATCCACGTGAAACAAAACGGATGAAACAGGTCATCGATATGGTCAAAGGCTTATCCGAGGCAAAAGGTAACGAAGTGGCCATCTTCGGTTTCCTTTATGGTCCTTTAGGGGTTCTGTCTCAGATCAGAGGACACAAAGAATTGTTTGTAGATTTAATTAAACACCCGGAAGAAGTACTGGCTGCTGTTGATGTGATCACGGATGTACTGATTGAGTATGCCATTGCTCAGATTGAAGCTGGTGCCCATTCCATCGTTATCGATCCGCTCTATTCTTCAGGAACCGTTTTAAGAAACACCACCTGGGAAAAATTCGAAGGCCCGTATTTAAAACGTCTGGCTGATGCGATTCGAGCAGCCGGTTCGGCTGTGGCCATTCATAATTGCGGTGGCGGTGTTTATTTCGAAGAAGTCATTAAGTGGTCTGATCCCGTTGCTATTTCCGTTGCTCATCCGGCTCATGGCGCTAAAGACTGGGAAGAACATGCCAAAACATGGGGCGATAAGATTATCACAATTGGATACTCCGATCCGGCTGAAACAGGCTTAGTGTTTACAAGTGATGAAGTGTTGGAAGATTGTACAAAGCAACTTGATATCTTTAAAAAGCACCATGCTGGGTTCATCCTTTCATCGGGCTGTGAATTCCCTCCTAATGGTAATTTATTAAATGCTGCCGCAATGGTAGAAGCGTCCCGAAGATACGGACGATGGTCGATATAATTTTTTAGTGATTTTAAATATAGAATAAAATAGATTTAGTCTAGCTGATCAATGACAACTATCAAGCATAAATGATAGTTGTCATTGATCAAAATTGAATTTATGACAGATAGGGAAGTGAAAGTATGACAATACAAATTGATATTTTTTCTGGTTTTTTTGGTGCCGGTAAAACCACATTAATCAAAAAGCTGATTGACGAAAAAGTGTATTCAAAAAAAGTAACTTTAATCGAAAATGAGTTTGGTGAAATCCCGATTGATGGGGCATTTTTAAAAAAATATAATATCGAAATAAAAGAAATCAAAGCAGGCTGCATTTGCTGTTCAACCGTCGGTGATTTTACCAATACGCTTAAAGAGATCATTGAATCGAAAGAAACAGAAAGAATTATCATCGAACCGTCCGGGGTTGGAAAGCTGTCAGAAATCGCTAAGATTGTCAAAAAACTGGAAGGGGTTTATGACATCAATCTCAATCTGGTAATCGCGGCAGTAGATGTGACTATGTATGAAGAGTTTGTTGAATTATTTAGTGAATTTTATGAAGACCAGGTTGTTCATGCCAGTACAATTATTTTGAGTCGCACCCAAAACGTTGGGGAAGATGAACTGCAAAAAGTTGTTTCTAGAATCAAAGCGATTAATGAGAAGGCTTCCATTGTGACCACTCCCTGGGATGATATAAGCGGGGTTGAACTGATCGGTCTTTCTGAGGAAGTTGGCGAACTGCGGTTAGTCGAAGACGATGATGACCACGATCATGATCATAACCACGACCACGATCATGAACATGACCATGATCACGATCACGATGAAGATGATCATAACCACGATATCTTTTCAAGCTGGGGAATTGAGACCCCCAGAATATTCTCCGTCGAGCTTTTAAAAAGTATTTTTGAAGGGCTCAAAGATGAAAGTAACGTTGGGAAGGTTGTCCGATCAAAAGGCAAAGTTCAGGTTGATGATGTGAACTGGGTGGAATTTGACTTTGTCCCCAATGCCTTTGAAATCAGACAGTCTGATCCCGATGAAATCGGACGCATTACTGTCATTGGCCACGAACTCAATAAAGAAAAGCTAGTCACCGTATTTTAATATGAAGATAAAAGTAATCGCATGCGAAGTGATGCAGGAAGAAATTCAGCGGTTAGAACCAATAGCTGATCGGGACTATGAGTTTGTTTCCATGGATTTTCATCTTTATCCGCAAAAATTAAAAGTTGAATTACAGCGAATCATCGATGCGTCCCAGGATTATCAGCAAATAATCCTGGCCTTCGGTTTATGCGGCGGGGCTGCCAGCGGTTTAATATCAAAAACTAGTGAGCTGATTATCCCCAGAGTTCACGATTGTATTTCAATTTTTTTAAGCTCCGATAAATGCAGTGCCTGTGATTTTAAAAAAGAACTAGGGACATTTTATCTCAGCAATGGTTGGATGATTACCGAAAAGACGATTATTTCTGATTATCAACGCATCTTGAATCGTTTGGGAGAAAAAAAAGCCAAGCGGATGCTGGAGAGAATGTACGATGGTTATAATAAGGTTTTATTTATTGAGACAACAGCCGAGTGTCAGGAGGAGGTTATCGAACAATCAAAAGAAATTGCCACCTTATTTGGCGCTGAATATTTAACCGTTAAAGGAGAGACTGCTTTTATTAAAAAAATAATTGCAGGTCCCTGGGACGATCTGAATTTTATTAAGGTTCCTCCTTTGGGAGAGATCACCGAAGAAGACTTTGGAATCAATAAAAAAAATTAGTTTGTTACAATTTAGTTTATTAAAAATTAGAATGCTAGCCAAGAAAGAGGAATGAATAATGAATGATTTAACACCAAAGGAACGAATACTCCGTTCATTAAATAAAGAATCCATTGATCGGGCACCGGTTATCTGTCCCGGTGGCATGATGAATTCGGCCATCGTTGAAGTAATGAATAAAACCGGTCATACCTTACCCGACGGGCATCACGACAGCCAACTGATGGCAGATATTGCCAATGACGTCCATGAAAATACAGGTTTTGAAAATTTCGGAATCCCCTTTTGTATGACAGTAGAAGCCGAAGTACTGGGAAGTGAGATTAATTATGGAACCCTGGCCTGTGAGCCCAAAATACAAAAAGAAGTCTTTCCTTCAGTCAAAGAAGTTATTTACAAAGATTATGGCGCCATGGCGAAAAATAAACGGGTTAACACCATCATTGAAGCGACTTATAGTTTATCAAAAAAATATCCGGACGTACCAGTGTTTGGCAGTATCACCGGTCCATTAAGCACCGCTGCATCATTGGTTGATCCGATTCCATTTTTAAAGGAATTAAGAAAAAATCCCAGGGAGGCGCATCGGGTAATTGATTATGCCTCAAATCATATTATTGAACTGGCTAAGCTGATGATTGACAGCGGGGCCAGTGTCATTACCATTGCCGATCCGACAGCAACCGGAGAAATATTAGGACCAGCGATGTTTGATGAATATGCCGTCCAGTATTTGAATAAAATTATCGATGCTATCCACGAAACCAATACCCCGGTTATTGTTCATATTTGCGGAAAAATGAATGCGGTCAGAAAATTTGTGCCGCAAATTAAGTCTGACGCGATTAGTACCGATTCTTCGATCAGCTTGAGAAAACTAAAAGAAGATTATCCTGAATTAACCACCATGGGCAATCTCAGTACTTATCTTTTAGAATTTGGCGAAGCCGAAAAAGTTTCAAAACAAACCGAAAAACTAAAATTAGATGGAATAAATATTATTGCGCCAGCCTGTGGATTGAGTACATCTACACCGCTGGCAAATATCACCGCGATGACCAGTCGCGTCAAGGAGGCTTAAATCATGGTAAATGTAAATTTTATTGAAGAAAATAAGGCCATTATCGTTGACAAAGGCACAACCATTTTAGAGGCAGCCCAAAAGTTGGGGATTGTCATCGAATCACCTTGTAATTCGGAAGGGGTCTGTGGCAAATGCAAGGTTCAGCTTGCCGAAGCAAGTCTCAAAAATATCGAAGAATATGGCAAACATCAGCTGCCTGAAGAAGAAAAAAAGCAGGGTTATGTGCTGTCATGTCAAACCAAGGTGACAGGCAACGTTGAAGTCAAAGCCGTCGCCAAAAATCTCAATAAAACACTGCAAATACTCAATCATGGCCAAAGCTTTGACATTGATGTCAACAGCTTTATTAAAAAAGCCCATAATGGCAATGGGAAGACCATTATCACTGCTGGCGAAGTGATCTTAGGGGAAGAAGTTGGTGATACCTCAGCCCAGAATTACGGCGTAGTTGTTGATATTGGAACGACCACCTTGGTTGCTACCCTGGTAAATATCAATACCGGAGAAGAATTGCATTCCGTTTCGGCATTAAATCCACAGAGCTTGCATGCCCAGGATGTACTATCCCGGATTAAATATGCTTCTGATGAAAAAGGTCTGGATGCGATGTATTCAATGATTACCAAAGAATTGAATAAACTGATTGAAAAAGCTGTCAAAAATGCTGGCATTGATCAACAGCATATCTATGAAGTGATTTATAGTGGAAATACCTGTATGATCCATCTGGCTGCCAATGTAAACCCCTATTCACTGGGGAAATATCCTTATACACCGTTACTAAGAGGCGGAAGCAGTTTGAATTTTGATGAACATCTGCTGAACATATCCAAATTTGGTTCAATTTATCTGCCACCGATTATCTCATCATTTGTCGGACCGGATATTACGTCCGGAGTGTTAGCGACCCGGCTCCAAGACAAAAAACAAGTCACTCTGTTTGTCGATATCGGCACCAATGGTGAAATGGTTTTATCCGATCATGGCGCACTTACCGCAACCTCGACGGCGGCTGGCCCGGCTTTTGAAGGAATGAATATCTCTTATGGGATGCGGGCTGAAAAAGGTGCCATTGAATATTTCGAAATTAATGACGATGGTAGCATTGACATCAGAACCATCGAAGATGGCGAACCGATTGGTATTTGCGGCAGCGGCTTGCTGGATATTGTCGGTGAGTTGGTAGTCCACAAAGTCATTGATAAGCGGGGACGATTAGCATCTCTGGAAAGTGCTGATCTGAAACAGAATTTAAAAGAAAAACTGGTTAAAATCGACGGAAAAATTGCTTTTGAGGTCGCCAGTGGTGTCTATCTGACCCAAAAGGATATCAGACAAGTGCAACTGGCAAAAGGCGCCGTCAGAGCTGGGATCGAGTTTTTGATGGATGCCAAAAATCTCAAGGCTCAGGAAGTTGATGAAGTTCAGATCGCCGGATCTTTTGGTTTTCACTTGAGAGCAAAAAGTCTGATTAACATCGGTTTGTTGCCAAAAGAATTTGAAGGAAAAATTGATTTTGTCGGGAATACCTCAAAATCAGGCGGCCTGGCATTCTTATTAAATCAGAAATATCGCGATGAAATGGAAAGCCTGGTTACAAAAATTGATGTCATTGAATTGTCCAACGGCGAAAATTTTGATCGCATCTTTGTAAACTGTCTGTCGTTTGACAAACAGAAGAAGAGTGCCTAATCAAGAATCAAAAAAACTCATTTTATCATAAACTGATAAAATGAGTTTTTTTTAAGTTTGTTATAATTTTGTTGGCAAAAAAGTAAGTATGGAATTAAATCTTGAACAATCGAACAAAATCAGTTTCGATGTCATCAATAGTCTTATAGGTTTCTTCAAGTCTAAGTAACCGTTTCAAAAATAGTTTTTGTTCCGGAGCTAAATCCAGTTCAACAAACCAAGGTAATTGCTTATGTTTTTTAACAGTGTCATAGGAAGAATAGAATAAATACAGTAAAAAATCACCCAGATAAGAAAAATCCAAATCAAATGGGTATTGATTTGGATCAGCCCATCTTGCTAAACCAAAATCCACAAGATAAACGGTTTCCTGATCGATCAGAACATTGGGTGTTCGGATATCATGATGAACGATGTGATTTATATGAAGGTATTTGATAATGTTGATGAGTTGACAACCAATATTGAAAATTTCTTCATTGGAAAATTTATAATTCTGTTTAAAAAGCAAGTCTTTCACAGTGTTCCCAGGTTTATACTCCAGAACAAATCCATAAAAGTTCTTTTCGTTAATAATTCCCAATAACTCAGGTACCCGGTTGTCATTTAGCTGCGAAAGCATGATCGCTTCAAAGGCGTTATTTCTAATTCTTCATATACATCTGAGGCTTGAATTTTTTCAAGATAACCATTTGAACAGTATTTGAACGCGCAAGAAAGCAGATACCATATCGACCATGGCCAATCGGGGTCAATATGGTATATCCGCCAATTTGTTTTCCAATAAGATTTAACTTATTATTGAAAAGCATCAGTTTACTGATTTACTTTTTGACCACAACTGAGACAGAATTTTGCACAGGAGGGAAGTTTTTCACCACAGTTTAAACAGAATGCGGCGGTATTTACTTTTTGGCCGCTTTGCAGACAAAATTTTGAACCCGCTGGAATTGTGGCGTTGCAACTTCCGCAAACCGTTGTGTTTTGACTACTGGTCGGTTGGTGACTGGGCTGAGTATTTTGAGAGGGATTTCCCATGTTGTTATGTTGGGTACGTCTTCCGCTTCCAGAACCAGAATCGAGCATATCAAACATATTTCTGAATAGCCCTTTTTTTATAGTGACTGCTGCCCTGATTTCCACTTTTATAATGTTTACCCTTTGATGACCTTGATGAACAACTCATTTTTCGCACCTCTTTTTAATACGATTTTAGTTAGTTCTAATTTATAGTATCAAACCTGTTTTCATCAAGAGGATTAACAAAATTAAGTTTTAACGTAATTCTGGATTTAACGAGAGAATAGGTAAGTTAAGGTGTAAAGAATTTGAAAAACTATAAAAAAAATATTAAAAACCACTGAAAAAATGTTGACAAATAAATAGTGATCATGTATCATATCAAACATATAGGAAATATATGAAATTAAAATTTAGGAGGCAAAGCAATATGTTAAACAGTGAATTATGCATTTCAAATGAGAGAGTTTTATGCATGTGTTGTAGCAGAAATAATTATCAGTATTCTTGCATGTCAAAATAAGATGTTGCATTTGTCGTTATAATGAAAAGTAATTTCATGTGAATATTATTAGGAGAGGAGTTGCATCTTTGAGCAAATCAAAAGAAAGTTTCTTTAAAAGGATATTCAAAAGTAATCAGAATGGTAACAATAAAAACAACATAGAAAATAATCAAAATAAAGAAAGAAATGAGAGGTTGACAAACGTGAGCGAAAGAAAATTAGGATTCGATACTTTACAGGTACATGCAGGACAGACCCCTGACCCAGTAACCGGAGCAAGAGCAGTTCCAATTTATCAAACTACATCTTATGTATTTAAAGATACTGCCGAAGCAGAAGGACGTTTCGCATTAACAAACGCTGGAAACATTTATTCAAGACTGACAAATCCAACAACCGATGCTTTTGAGCAACGGGTTGCAGCTCTTGAAGGTGGTTCAGCCGGCTTAGCAACAGCATCTGGTGCAGCCGCGATTACGTATTCGATTCAGAATGTTGCCAGCGCTGGCGATGAAATTGTCGCAGCGAGCACACTGTACGGTGGAACCTATCATTTATTTGCAGAAACATTACCAAAGTTTGGAATCACGACAATCTTTGTTGATCCTGATGATCCGGAAAATTTCAGAAAAGCAATTACTGACAAAACCAAAGCAATCTTTATTGAAACCCTTGGTAATCCTGGCATCAATATTATCGACTTTGATGCAGTTGGAGAAATTGCAGCCGAAAATAAAGTGCCTTTGATTGTTGACAACACGTTTGCAACCCCTTATTTATTTAACCCATTAGAACATGGCGCAAACGTCGTTGTTCATTCGGCCACCAAATTTATTGGCGGTCATGGTACATCGATTGGCGGCATCATTGTAGATGGCGGAAACTTTGACTGGACCAGCGGACGATTCCCAGATTTTACGACACCAGATAAAAGCTATAATGGGATAACTTATTCTGATCTGGGTCCAGTTGCTTATGCAGTTAAGATCAGAGCTCAACTTTTAAGAGATACTGGAGCAAGCTTAGCACCACTTAATGCATTCCTATTTTTACAAGGACTTGAGTCATTATCACTGCGTGTTCAAAAACATGTTGCCAATACGAAAAAAATTGTCGAATATCTGGAAAACAGCCCAAAAGTCAAAACAGTTAATTATCCGGGACTTAAATCAAATAAATACTATGATCTTGGTCAAAAATATCTGCCCCTCGGTTCTGGTTCTATTTTCACATTTTCAATTAATGGAACAATTGATCAGGCGAAGAAGTTCATTGACAGCTTGGAAATTTTCTCTCAATTAGCTAATGTTGCAGATGCAAAATCCCTGGTTATTCATCCTGCTTCAACTACCCATCAACAGTTGAGCCCCGAAGAACAAGCAGCAGCTGGATTCCCGCCAGAAGTAATTCGTTTATCCATCGGTGTTGAGGATGTCGATGATTTAATTTATGATATTGATCAGGCTTTAAACAAAGCAATTAACTAAAAATAAAACCAATAAAGAATAATAATGTAGTCAAATTGAGACATCTGCTGTTAATGGCAAAGCAGCAGATGTTTTCTTTTCGGGCAGGCATCATCCCACTCAAAGTTATTTTGGTCAAAGTTATTTTAGTGCCAGTCCTAAAATTCATAGTACATTCTTGGAGAATTAGAGGTGTTATTATGCCAATATGTGTAAAAGAAGGTTTACCGGCCATTGAGACCTTAGCCAACGAAAATATCTTTATCATGACAGAAAATCGCGCCAAACATCAGGATATCCGGGCGTTGAACATATTAATCGTCAATTTAATGCCCACAGTGATTGCCACTGAAACCCAGCTTTTACGCCTTCTCAGTAATACGTCTTTGCAGGTTAATGTTGAGTTCCTGAAGATTTCATCGGATATCATGCATACTAAAATATTAGAGCATTTACAGCAATTTTATCAGACCTTTGATCAAATTAAGCATAAATCCTATGATGGCATTATCATCACCGGTGCTCCGGTAGAAAAGAATCAATTCGAAGAAGTCGATTACTGGGATGAATTATGTGAAGTAATGGAATGGGCGAAGAGTCATGTTTACGCATCATTGTATATTTGTTGGGGGGCCCAGGCGGCTTTGTATTATCATTATGGCTTGGAGAAATCTAATCTTAAAGAAAAAATGTCAAGTGTCTATTCACATACGGTAAACAATCGGAGGCACCCTATTGTCAGAGGATTTGATGATATCTTTTTTGCTCCCCATTCCCGGTACACTTCAATTAATAAGGAAGATCTATTAAAAATAGCAGAACTTGAACTGTTAGCTGAATCTGACGAAGCAGGCGTTTATTTGATCGCCGATACAAATAATCGCCAACTATTCGTAACCGGCCATTGCGAATTTGATCGCTTGACTTTAAAAACAGAATATGTTCGTGATATTTTGAAGGGATTGCACCCACAGGTTCCCAAGAATTATGATTTGAAGGGTGAAATTAATTATTCTGATCAAACCAGTTGGAGCAGTCATGCATCGCTCTTGTTTACCAATTGGTTGAATTATTATGTTTATCAACAGACACCCTATCACTTAGAGGAGTTGATTTCTTGACACATAAAGAGATATTACTATCAGGAATCGCATTAAAAGAGACGCCACGGTTACCGGTTATGATTCTTTCCAGCGGTGTCTGGACTGTTTATCGCAATGGCTTAACCTTACAGAATGTTCTGGAGGATTTACCTGAAAAAATCGCCGACTGCATTATCAATGACAATACAAAGGTAGATTCAGATGTGGTTTGGGTCGGGGCAGATTGCAGCAATGTGGTACTTCGAGCGCTGGGTGCGAAGTGTACCTTCAATCTTTTGGGAGAAGCGTCCACTATGGATGAACCACTGATCTCTAAACCATCGGATGTTGATAAGTTAAACATCGATGATTTGGAAAAATCGGCTGAAATTGCCAATATTTTAAATATCGCAAAAATTGTATCCGAAAGAATTGGTGACGAATACCTTATTGCTGTGAGTCAATGGGGTCCATTTACATTGGCGGGACAGATGTTAGGGATGGATAAAATGATGGTCACTGCTTTAAAAGACAAACCGGGACTGCACCATATCATGGAATTTACGGAGAGACTCCTCTTAAAATATTGGAATTTGTTCATAGATGCCGGAGTGGAAATGGTCAATCAGGCTGAACCACTTTCTTCGGGAGATGTGATTTCAGCACGGTTATTTAAAGAAATATCATTCCCGCATATAAAATCAGCAAATCAGAGCATTGCAGGACGTGTCAAAACAAAAGCACTGCATATTTGCGGTAACACCACCAAGGTTCTTGATTTAATCCCGCAGACTGAGACGGATTTATTCTCAATGGATTACAAGGTTGATTTGAAAATTGCCAAAGAAAAGTTGGCTGGAAAGGTTGCTTTTGGTGGGCAGTTGGATCCCACCACGGTGTTACTGGAAGGAACGCCAAAAGAGATTGAAGCCGCATCAATAGCATGTATTGAAGATGCCGGACAAGTAGGATATGTTTTAATTCCAGGGTGCGATATTCCTCCACAGACAAAAATGGAAAATGTCCAGGCAATGATTCAAACCGCACATAGTTTCAAAATCAATAAAGAAAAATAAATTACGACTAATCAATATATTAGGACAAATAAATCAGAAAGATGAAGGAGCATAAACATGAGTAAATACAGCTATTTGAATTCTAAATTGATCCACGGAGGAATCGATGGCGATGAAAAGACCGGGGCAGTAAATGTGCCAATTTTCCAAACCTCTACCTACAAACAGGATGGCTTGGGCAAAGACCGGGGCTATGAATATTCCAGATCTGGAAATCCTACCAGAGAAGCTTTGGAGTCGTTGATTGCAGAGCTGGAAGAAGGGGTGACTGGCTTTGCTTTTGCATCCGGAATGGCAGCAACCACCGCGGTACTCAGTCTCTTTAAAACTGGTGATAAGATTATCATTTCCAGCAATGTTTATGGAGGAACCTTCAGGGTCCTTGATAAGGTCTTTAATAATTTTGGCATTACCTATGAAATTGTGGAAACGTCAGATTTGGAACTTCTGGAAAAAAGCCTGACCGAAGATGTCAAGGCGATTTTCATCGAAAGCCCGGCCAACCCGATTTTGACCATCACTGACATTAAGGCCGTCGCTGAAATTGCGAAAAAATACGGCGTTTTAAGCATTGTCGATAATACCTTTATGACCCCTTATTTACAACGGCCAATTCCGTTAGGAGTTGATATTGTCGTTCACAGTGCCACTAAATATTTAGGCGGACATAGCGATCTGATTGCCGGTCTGGCAGTGGTAAATAGCAAAGAACTGGCAGAGCGTCTTTGGTTTGTCCAAAATTCTACCGGTGGGGTCTTACAGCCTTTTGACAGCTTTCTGCTGATTCGTGGCATCAAGACCCTCGGAATTCGGATGGATCGTCATATTGAAAATGCAACCTTTATTGCCGAGGCGCTGAAAAATTATGCTGGGGTCAAAGCAATTTATTATCCAGGTTTACCTGACAGTCAGGGATATGAAATCAATCAAAAGCAAGCTGACGGCCCAGGTGGGATGCTCTCCTTTGAGCTGGACGAAAAATATAATATTAAAACGTTTTTTGAATCACTGGAGTTAATCACTTTGGCAGAAAGCCTGGGAGGCGTGGAATCGCTGATTTGTCATCCGTCCAGTATGACCCATGCGTCGATTCCTTATGAAATACGGCAAAAAGTTGGGATTGTTGAAAACCTGATCCGGATTTCTGTGGGTATTGAAGATAAAAACGATATATTAAGTGATCTGGAACAAGCATTCTTAAAAAGTTTTGAGGGTTAAAATGGCTTATTATAATGATATCAGAGAATTAATTGGTAATACGCCAATGATCAAGCTCAATCAATTTAAGGTCAAAGAAAAAGTAAATATTTTTGCAAAGTTAGAGCTTTGGAACCCTGGCGGAAGTGTCAAAGATCGCATCGGGGTGGCAATGATCAAAGATGCTGAGGAAAAAGGATTACTCAAACCCGGTCACACCATCATTGAAGGTACAGCCGGAAATACTGGACTTGGCGTGGCGTTAGCGGCAATCAATAAAGGCTATCGGGTTATTTTTGTGGTGCCGACAAAATTTTCCATTGAAAAACAAACATTGATGCGTGCTTATGGTGGCGAAATTGTTAATACGCCAAGAGAATTAGGGATGCTGGGAGCAACGGCCAAAGCTCAGGAGTTATTAAAAACCATTCCCAATTCTATTTCGCTTAAGCAGTTCGATAATCCCTCAAATCCGTCCATTCACTATGAAACAACCGGACCGGAAATCTATGCCGATTTAGACGGAAAAATCGATTATGTGGTAGCTGGTGCCGGCAGCGGCGGGACTTACAGCGGGATCCTGGGTTATTTAAAAGAAAGAAACCCCAATATAAGAGGGATTCTGGCTGACCCAGAAGGTTCAATTATGGGTGGCGGTACTTCCGGGTGTTATGATATTGAAGGCATTGGCAATGATTTTATTGCCGGGACAATGGATATGAGCCTGGTGGATGAAGTCATTAAGGTAGATGATAAAAATGCTTTTGAACTGGCCAAATTATTAGCCAGTAAAGAAGGGATCATTGCTGGCACTTCTTCCGGAGCAGCTTTATATGCATCACTTAAACTGGCAGAAAAAATTGACAGCGGAAATATTGTCACTATTTTTCCAGATCGGGGCGATCGGTATTTCAGTAAAAATATCTATGACTGAGATGAATTTAAAAAGCGATAAAATCAAAAAAAACAATATAAAAATAAGAGGTCTCGGTTGAAATTTCAACCGAGACCTCTTATTTTTAGGAAGAGCTTTTAAATCTTAATGATTCAGATAAGCAGTTGTTGATGAGCAATATTCAGACAATATTTTATTTAAGGCACAAGCGCTGCTACTGTGTGAACGAATAATTTCAGCTCCGGTTTTTTCGCCGCTTTTTAAGGCATTATGAATCATCTTATGTGAAACCGTATTTGTGAAAAGTACAAGAAGGTCCGGACTGCCGATCATATTTTTCATATCGCTTGGCATTTGGGTGAAAACCTTCACTTTGCATTTATAATTCTTGCAAATTTCTTTGTATTTGCATACCATGCGATCGTGCCCTCCAATAATTACAATACCCATCTTTTCGTCCTCCTTCTTTAAAATATAAAACATAGTATATATATATGTATAGTATAATATCATGAGAAGGAAGAAAGGTCAACAAAACTATACATTTTTATTTTCGGTTCTTTTCTTGAGAATTAAAAAAAGAGCTGATTAAAACTCTTTTTAAATATGTGAAATTATTCAAAATATTCGACAATAACATCCATGATTCCGCCGCAGGCCATGCCTTCATCTTCCGCCACAATGCCGGTCATGTCAACCCGTTGGAATTGATACCCGCCGCTTGCAATGACATCCCGGGCATTGGTGATCACTGCACCTTCACTGCAGCCGCCACCAATACTGCCCAGTAGTTTTCCAAAAGGCCAAACAATCATTTTAGCGCCCTCTTTTCGGGGAACCGATCCTTTTGTACTGACAATGGTAATAATAGCTTTGGGGGAATCATCCTTTTTAGAGAGTTCATAAATAACATCCGGATCATATTCTGGCCAATTTTGTTTTTTGTTAATCAGATTTTCTTTTTTATAATTGGAATATCGGCGGTAACTAATCACCTCAGCAATAATTGAGAAAGCAATTTCATCAGGAGTGACGGCGCCAATTGAAAAACCAATGGGAGAGTTAACCGAATCCAGCTTTTCCTGGGAAACGCCTTCTTCACGCATTTTTTCCATCACCCCTTTGACTCGTCGCTTGGAGCCAATCATCCCGGTATAGGCAGTTTTATAGTTCAAAACCTGTCGCAAGCAGTCCATATCATGGCGATGACCTCTGGTGACAATGACAACAAAGGTTAAAGGATGGATATTGATACGGTCAAAACTCTTTTCAAAACTTTCGCAGATAACATTTTGGGCAGTGGGAAACCGCGATTCGTTGGCAAAAGAGGGGCGATCGTCGATAACAGTAACAGCGAAGCCAGCCCGGCTACCAAACTCAGCTAGTGGCATCGCAATATGACCGGCACCGAAAATAATCAATTGCGGTTCAGGGAAATAGGGTTCGATTAAATAGTCCTCATCATTTATCTGGACAAATTCAAGCAAACCGGTTTCAAGGGTTTGCGATGCTTTATGATAGACTTGTTTAGTGAGTCGATTATCAAAATTCTGATTCAGTAGGGCTTCTTCGGTAATCAGAAACTTTTCTGGGATACACTTGGATTGACTTGTTTGATTGTTCAACGCAGTAATGATGACAGATTTTTTACCAAGATTCATTTGATCCAAAAGATTTTTATAAATTTCATTGTTCATTTTTTGCCTCCTTGCAAACAAAAGTAAAATCGCCAAGTTCATGAATGGTGGGGTGTTTGCCGCAAAGTGGGCAGTCTTCATATTTCCTGAATGTAAATGTGTCAAAAGATGTTTCCAAGACATCAATCATTAAAAGCTTCCCTTTTAAAGTTGTCGGGATGCCGACAATTAGTTTAATCGCTTCGATAGCCTCCAGCACCCCCATTAATCCTGGCACAGGTCCTAAAACACCAGTTTCTGAACAACTCCCAGCCGTCTGATTATTGGTTTCGGGAAACAGGCAGCGAAAGCATGGTCCCTCATCAGGCACAATGGTGGTCACTTGTCCATAATAAGCTAAAGCGCCTGCTTCGACAAGCGGTTTTTTTTCAAAATAGCAGGCATCATTTAACAGGTAACGGGTGGGTAAATTGTCCAGTCCATCAATGACCAGATCATGTTTTTTGATGATTTCCCGGGCATTTTCTTTTGAAAAAGCGCCAGAATAAGTGGTTACCTGAAGATCTGGACTCATGGCTTCCAGCGACCGCTTGGCAGACTCAACCTTCAACATTCCAATTGTCGAGGTTGAATGGAGAATCTGACGGTTCAAATTACTGATTTCAACCTGGTCAAAGTCAATCAGACTCAGTTTTTTGACACCCGCTTTAGCCAACACAAAATTGGCTGGACATCCAAGACCACCGGCACCAATAGTTAATACGTTTGCACTTTTCAATGAATTATGCATCTCATATCCAGATAAATCAAAATCCGAGTAAGCTAGATCACTATTTGAAAATTGATTGTCAAACGTTTGGTTTATTAAATCGAAATAAAAAATATCAGTCAGTTGAACGCCAATTTGAAGTCGGGATTTTACTAATTCAGCAACCAATAGAGTACCTGAAAAACAAGCACTCAGCAGGCAACCCAGATTTTTGGAAAGATTACTTTGCAGAGATATCTTTTCTGCAACAAACCCTTTATGCTTAATATGTTCCTGAAATTCAGTTATTTCTGTTCGGCAATTGCACTGGGTGAAACAACCTTGCCATGATTCATTAATCGAAATAAATGTTGGTGAAATTTTTGAGCTTACTGAATTGATCAGCAGTGTTGACATCTTAGTCGAATAGTCGGTATTTCCGATAATAATAGTAAAGTCTGTCTCTGTACTAAAATCTTCACTCAGTTGAAAGGTTACATCAGGATTGAGATCAGATAATGCCTCCAGCGCCGAGTCCCAGCCAACCTTGCTTTCAAAAAAGCAATCAATATGACCAATACCAATGGCGGTAAGATAGCGGAGCAGCGGATCACAGCTTTCAACCTGCGATGCACAGATAAGAACCCGGGTGTCTAAAAGTTTCTTTTGACCCAAGCCGCCAATTTCTGGCATAATAATATGGCGTAAATAGCGTTTAATTTGATTTGCTTCTGTTAAGCCTTCAATTGTTTCGGAAGAGGAAGGCTCAGGTTCATTACCATCTGCTAAATTCGAATCAGCAGCATTCTTGTCAGTTAGATTTGCCTTTTTATTGGTATAATCATTAATAGCTACGTGCAAGGCATCGGCAGCGATATTTGAACAAAGCAGTTTCTGCTCAGGGAGACCACCTAAAGCTTCAGCCACATCAGCATTGGTTATTTTTAACGCTTCGGCCAAGGTTTTGCCGGTGGCAAGTACCGTCAGCATACTGCTGGCGGCGATGGCCGCGCCACAACCGAAGGTTTTAAATTTAACATCGGTTAAGATATTTTGTTGAACTTTGATATAAATAGTTATTTTATCCCCATCGATCGGATTTCCGGATAGTCCAATGCCATCAGCATCTGGGATACTACCAACATTTCTGGGGTTGGCAAAATGATCGAGAACTGTATCGTTGTACATGGTGTACCTCCACATAAGATAACATAATTATACTATGGAATTAATATGAAATACAACCATGATCTAAAATATTAAGACATGTTTCAGCTGGACTATGGAAGTGTTCAAATAGTTAACAAAACTAAAAGAACAGATTTTAAAACAACAATGCTGTTGTATTCAATAAGTGGTAATAGATGTGGTATAATCATTTTTAAAAACAAAAGCTAAACTTGACAATGAAATCTAGTTCAGGTAGTATTTATTAAACATACTGAACGACTATGAATTTAACGCAGAAATGGAGAAATATGATGGATTTTAGCACCTTATGCATACATGGAAATACAGAAAAATACGATAACACCGGAGCCGTCAGTGTTCCGATTTTTCAATCGGCAACCTTTGCTCACCCCGGTGTGGGTGAAAGCACGGGTTACGATTATACCAGACAGCAAAACCCAACTAGGGAGCATTTAGAGAATGTAATGATGAAACTTGAAGGCGGCGTCGACGCCATTGCCTTTGCCACTGGGATGGCAGCTATCGGCGCAGTGATGGAACTGTTTTCACCAGGTGATCATATCATCGCTTCCGATGATCTGTATGGTGGCTCACACCGGCTTTTTCATCATATTTGCATGAAAAATGGCATTACATTTAATCTGGTTAATACATCTGAACTTTCTTTAATTGAGCCATTAATCCAGTCAAATACTAAGGCGATCTTTGTTGAAACACCAACGAACCCGATGATGCAGGTAACTGATATTGCCGGGGTGGCAGAAATTACTAAAAAACATCAGTTGACGTTAATCGTTGATAATACCTTTCTGACTCCATATTTTCAACAACCGCTTCAATTAGGGGCAGACATCGTGATCCATAGCGGGACCAAGTATTTAGGCGGACATAATGATACCCTGGCCGGTTTTGCCGTTGTAAAAAATGAAGAAATTGCGGAGCGACTACGATTTATTTACAAGACCACCGGAGCGTGTCTATCGCCTTTTGACAGTTGGCTGTTAATTCGGGGGATTAAAACCCTGCCGATCCGAATGGATAAACAACAGGAAAACGCCGAGAAAATTGCCAACTGGCTATGCCAGCAGGAGAAAATTACAGCGGTCCACTATGTGGGGCTTCCTTCCCATGAAGGGCACGAAATTTCTAAACGTCAAGCCACTGGCTTTGGTGGCATGATTTCTTTTGAGGTGGACAGTGAAGAAACGGCCATCCATATTTTGGAAGGGGTTTCAATTATTCAATATGCCGAGAGTTTGGGTGGGGTGGAAACCTTAATCACTTATCCGATGTTACAGACCCATGGAGATATCCCAGAAGAAGAACGGGAAGCAAAAGGCATCAATAACCGGTTATTGAGATTGTCGGTGGGAATTGAAAGTGCCCAGGATTTAATTGTTGAATTAGCTAGGGTAATAAAGGGGGCATAGGAATTGAAATATAATTTTAATGACATTGTTCAACGGGATAACACCAATTCGATCAAATATGATTTTGCCAATCGCCGGGGTAAACCGGAGGGGCTGCTGCCATTATGGGTAGCTGATATGGATTTTAAAACGCCGGCGCCGGTGGTTGATGCCCTGGTTGAGAAAAGCAAGCATGGTATATTTGGTTACTCTGAAAGTGGGCAGGAGTATTTCTTTACTTTAAAGGATTGGTTTAAAACCCGATTTGCCTGGAATATCCAACCGGAATGGCTGGTCACGACCCCAGGGGTAGTTTATGCTATTGCCACAGCAATAAGAGCATTGACTCAAGAAGGTGAGAGCATTATCATACAGCAGCCGGTCTACTATCCCTTTGCTGACATGATTACGATCAATCAGCGAAACCTGGTAGTAAATCAGCTTGTTTATGAAAATGGAAGATATACTATCGATTTTGAAGATTTTGAACGAAAAGTTCAGGAAAACTCTGTTAAGTTGTTTATTCTTTGCAATCCCCACAATCCGGTTGGCCGGGTCTGGACGCGAGATGAACTGGTTCATTTGGGCGATATTTGTCTGAAACATGGGGTAATCGTAGTTTCGGATGAAATCCATCAGGATTTTATCTATCCCGGGCATAAACATCTGGTATTCGCTAATTTGAAACCAGAATTTTTGGAGATCACCATTACCTGTACCGCACCGAGTAAAACTTTTAATCTGGCAGGGCTCCAGGTTTCAAATATCTTCATCGAAAATAGGGAAATCCAAAAAAAGTTTAGAAAGGAGATGCGAAAAGGTGGCTATAATGAGATTAACATTATGGGCATTGTCGCTTGTACTGCTGCCTATTCAAAAGGCCGAAAGTGGCTGGAGGAATTAAAAACTTATCTCGGCGAAAATTTAGATTTTATCAGAAAGTTTTTAAATGAACAATTGCCTCAGGTTAAACTCATCGAACCGGAAGGAACCTACCTTATCTGGCTGGATTTTAGCGAATTGGGATTAAATGAAGAAGCATTAGAAGACTTAATTATTAACAAGGCCGGGCTCTGGTTGGATGCCGGAACCATGTTTGGCATCGGCGGCGAAGGCTTTCAGCGAATTAACATCGCCGCTCCAAGACTGATATTGGAGCAGGCATTGACCCAGTTGGAACGGGCTGTTAATAACAAAGAGTAAACAAAATCAGATTAATTTGAATTTCGGTGTGCATTTTTCGGATGGTCATTCTTTGACATGGTTAAATGTATGCCGAAGTTCTTTTTTTGAAAAAGATGCACGCATTGTATTTCTAAAATAAATGTTTTTTATATGCTAATGTGGGGTATAAAAGTTATAAATGAAATTAAGGAGATATGGTGATTAATATGAATACTGAATATGCAGTTAGCGTTGATAATGAAGTGATAGAGTATATGAATAAACTTGATAAAAAAGAACTGAAACTCGATATTATCTTGACCGGTGGCGGATGTTGCCCGTTCTTTGATGTTTCAGAGATTGATTTTGGAAAACCGGATCAACCGGATTTATATGATGTATATGAGCAAGATGATATTAAACTCAATATCAGTAAAAAAACAAAGGTAATTGACCCAATCCTCCATTTTAAGTTAAAAGAAATATTTGGCGGAGAAATGATTTATGTTGAAGGGATCGATGTAAAACAACAATATTTTGATGAATAAGAAATTGGAGCACCTGGTTTAAAAAAAACCAGGTGCTCCAATTAATTTAAGATGAAGTTTATTGCAGTTTTTTAAAATGATCAGATAACTGTTTCTACAACAGTTTATTTTTTTGAGGAGTGTTTAATTTCAGATATAAAAAAACATAAAATTATTATTAATTTAGTATTATTGCTGTTGACAAGAGACTTATGATCGTTTAAAATATAAATCATATAGGAAAACTATGAATGAAGAATGATTTTTGGAGGAGGAACAGTTATGAAAAAACTACTTATTATAAAGACAGGATCATCAGATCAGCATGTGATCAATAAATGCGGAGATTGCGACGTACGTATTGCCCAATGTGTTGGAATCCCATATGAAGAAGTTCGTGTGATTTCAGTCTATGAAAATGCAGTACCGATCTTGCCAGATGATATTGCCGGTATAATCATTACTGGTTCCCCCGCTATGGTAACTGATTTAGAACCTTGGGGAGTTGCCACTTCCCAATGGCTGAAGCAAGTTGTTAAGAAAAACATCCCAGTTTTAGGTATCTGCTTTGGACATCAATTACTTGCCCATACATTTGGCGGAGCGGTTGACTATCATGAGTTAGGGGAAGAAAAGGGCGAGGTTGAAATACGTCTTACTGAAGCAGGCAAAAATGATCCATTGCTTGGGGTATTACCTGAACACTTCACCGCTTATGCATCCCACTTTCAAACAGTTACCATGCCACCCCAAAATGCTGGTATTTTAGCTGAAAATGATTTTGAATCGACCCATGCGTTGAGATTTAAAGAGAATGTTTGGGGCGTTCAATTTCACCCAGAATGCATCGGTGATTTATTCTGCGAAACTCATGAACACAAAACATATGGCATGGCTTTGTTAAAGCGCTTTTATGAATTAGCAATAAGCAATGACGATGCAGAAAAAGCAAATAACTACGAGACCGCGGTGTTATAGTTAACGTCAGATTTAATAAATAACAGGACAAAATTGGAGGTGACAGAAGTGGGAAAACGAAAATACGGCAGTGAATTTGGTTTTCAAACTCGAGCTGTACATACCGGAAATGATGTGGATCTGGATTCTGGGGCGATAAAACGACCAATTACAATGGCCAACAGTTATGAATTACCCTATGATCCCACCGACATAAATTGGAGCAGCTCTGATAAAAGTTTATATACACGTAATGGTGGGACAAATCAAAAATATCTTGAAGAAAAAATTGCAGCATTTGAAAATAGCGAGGATTGTATTGTTTTGGCTTCGGGTGTGGCGGCGCTCTCAGGATTGTTCTTTGCATTGTTAGAAACGGGTGATCATGTTGTTTTTTCAAATGTAACTTATGTAGCAGCATATCGGTTGTTAAATGAGTTATTAAATAATAAATTCAAAGTGGAAACAACCATTATTGATACCACCGATTTGGACGCGGTGAAAGCTGCTATCAGACCAAATACAAAACTGATCCATATCGAAACACCTGGAAATCCAACGATTCAGATTTCTGATATTGCAGAAATAGCCAAGCTTGCTCATCAAAATAGTGCGCTTCTATCGGTCGATAACACTTTTGCTTCGCCATATAATCAAAGGCCCATCGAGTTGGGGGCAGATTTTTCAATTGAAAGCCTGACGAAATTCATCAATGGACATGGCGATGCTATGGGGGGAGCGATTGCCGGGGAAAAAGAGCATTTGGACAAAATACGGTTTCAATCTCAGGTGAATCTTGGTGGGACGATTAGTCCTTTTAATGCCTGGTTGATTATGCGTGGAGCGGTTACCTTTCCACTTCGAATGAAACAACATAATGCAAATGCCTTGAAAATGGCCCGGTTTTTAGAAAATCTGGATGCAGTCAGTTTCGTAGCTTATCCGGGACTTCCCAGCAATAAAGGACACGAAATCGCCAAAAAACAGATGAATGCTGGTTATGGCGGGGTGCTATCCTTTGGGTTAAATGCGACTCATGCTCAACACAATGAATTTGTCAGTCATTTGCAAATCATTACTTCAGCGGTTTCATTGGGTCATGATGAAAGTTTAATTGTTTTTCTAGGCAAAGATGATGAACGGCAGTATCTCTATCCGGAAGAATTTCATCGTGGTTTTTTCAGATTCAGTGTTGGAATAGAAGATGTTGAAGATATCATAGCCGATTTGGAACAGGCCTTGTCAAAAACAGGATTATAATAAATTGAAAGAGGTAAAATGATGGGACTATTAACGAATGAAATTAAAGATGCATTGAAGGTAGTGGGTAAAGGTGGTTCAGTTGTACATCTGGCGACCAGTAGTATTGATGGCAAACCTAACATCGTTGCCGAGCGGTTTGTAACCAGCTATTTGGATGATTATATCTTAATTGCCGATATGTTTGCACAAAAGACAAAGGTTAATCTCAATGAAAATCCCAATGCATCGATTTCGATTGCGCACCCTATTGGCTCCCGTTTCTGGGTTTTTAGAGGCCCGGCGACAGTTATTAATATTGGGGCCACTTCGACTGACACCTGGCATGATATCAATGTAGGACAGGTACTGGAAGAATGGGGGGATTGGGCAGCTAAAGAGCCCCCACTGGAAGTGCCACCAGATATTGCGCCACCCAAGGTAGCTCAACGAGGATTAATTGTTTTAAAAGTCGAAGAAATCATCTCATCAGAACTTGAAAATTCTGGTAGTAAGATTGCATAGGAGAAGATTATGAAATTAACACCAAGAATTAAAAGTTGGATCGAAAGTTTTGGCGTGCATGTAGCCCTATCAGATGAAAAAGGTCAAATTACAATTATTGTGGCAGCGAAAACATCCGTAGATGAAGATGTCGTTACCATCGATTTATCCGCAAATCAACGAAATCAAATTGAAGGTGTTTTGTTGAAAAATGATTATGTCGCTTTAGCACCTGGTCAACTCGGTGCGATTCGGGCACCATACCAGTTAAAAGGCAGCGGTCGGCTCTTGAATGGTTATCTGGAAGTCGAAATCTCAGAAATATATTGTACAAAACCGGGCCCTGAGGCAGGTATTCGGCTGGACGTATTGGGATATGATGGCATGAAAAACTATGATGAAAGCCGATGGACCGATTTGGCCTCTGTTAATCCAAGTTAAAAATGAAACACGCAGATAAATTACCGTGGACAATCCCGTCTTTATGTGATGGCTGCGCCAGTTGTTTAAATGCCTGTCCTTTAAACATCATTACGATGGTACAAACAGAATATCAGGGATTCTCCATACCGATCCTGAAAAACTATGAAGCGTGTATTGGCTGCGGCAAATGTGCCAATACCTGTTCCATGGGGGGGATCGCAATGACAACTTATGTAAAAGATGCCTTAGAGAAATGCAAACGTGAGCGGGTGAAATATCTTGTTTCAGAAAAATTGTTTATTGAAGGGAGCTGAGTCAATGGGAGCATTGCTATGGGATCATACCATTCATTATGTAAATGATCTGCAACAAGCCAACACTATTTTTGAAAAAAATGGATTAAAAGCTAAATATGGCGGCAGCCATGAAGGCTTTGGAACCTGTAATTCACTCAGTTATTTTTGGGCTTCTTATGTGGAGTTTCTGGCAATTGAAGATGTCAGAGTCAACAAAAATCCAATTGAGGATATTCTGATTTTCAAGGATGCTTCCAAAATTCTTTCTGAAACCGAAGCTTTTGGTCGCATTGGTTTAAGAACCCATGATATCGCTGATTTAAGAAACAGACTGTCTAAAAAGAAGCTTAGCTTGTCTGAAATCTTCGCCGGTAATCGCATGACCCCTGATGGTGAAAAACTCACCTGGAAATTACTGATGATCAACGGAGGTTATAACGGGCTGCCATATCCTTTTATCATTGACTGGGAAATAACAGAAGAACAGCGGTTTCGAGAGCTTAAAGCAAAAGGCTTAATTAATCAACATCCACTGGGTCAGTTGTTTCTCTATGAGGGTGTTTTTGAAGTTGAAAACCCAAAAGCGACCACTGCTCATTGGGCGGATATTTTTAACCTTGCCCCCAAGAATGAAAATACGCTAATTATCGGACAGCAACTCTTTCGCTTTGAACAGGGAAAAGAAAATCGACTAATAGAACTTAATTTTTTAAGCGATGGGGAAAAGGCCTTTGATTTTGAAATTGGTGAAGGACGTTATCGAAGTTTATAAAAAATGGCTAAATAAAACTGAAATGTTTTATTTAGCCATTTTTTTATTTGCTAATGCCAGACTACAAGTTACAAGGTTTCGTTCATACTGCCGGTTCGATAGCCTTTTAAATCTAGACCGATATAGGTAAAACCAATGGTTTTAAAACGATCATGGATTTTGTTGCGGGTATCCTTATTCAGTAAGGCATCAAAACCGGTTTCATCGGTTTCGATCCGAGCCAGATTACCGTGATAGCGTACGCGAACCTGATGGAAGCCCAGATCTAGAAGATATTGTTCGGCCTGGTCGATCATGTGGAGACGATCAGGGGTAATGTTCTCGCCATATGGGAATCGGGAAGACAGACAAGCAAAGGACTGTTTGTTCCAAGTTGGCAGATTCATTTCCTTTGACAGTTGACGAATTTCATCTTTGGAAAGATTGGCAAACCGTAACGGGCTTTTCACGCCTAATTCAGTTACGGCTAAAAGTCCTGGCCGGTAATCACCATCATCATCGGTGTTGGAACCCTCAACAACATAGTTTAATTTCTTAATCGCAGCAATTTCTTTGATCTTAGTAAAAAGCTCGGATTTGCAGAGGTAGCAGCGGTTCTTGGGATTATGGGAAAAACCTTCAATATCCAGTTCTTCCGAATCAATGATAAAGTGATCGGCTCCTAATTCTTCAGCATATGTAGTAGCTTCCCGCAATTCTCGTTTGGGAAAACTTTCCGATCGGGCCGTCACAGCGACAGCATTTTTACCTAAAACATCGTAGGCGACCTTTAGTAAAAACGTTGAATCGACACCACCCGAAAAGGCCACCGCGACACTTTCCAGTTCGGCTAAGTAATCTTTCAAAGCTTGATATTTATTAGTCAGGTTATCCATAATACACTCCATAAAATATTAATCATATATAGTTACTATGATTAATATTTTATGCTATTTTCAATCCATTGTCAAGCTTGATTATTGGGAATAAATGGCATAAATCAGGGAATTATTTTACTTTGCAGCCAGCATTTAAAGAACGGATGGAGAACCTGAAAATGATATAAATTACAATCGATTTATGTTATTTGAAATCGATATTTCTAGTAGGAATAACTTGAATGGTCTTGAATTTCTTTCCCGATGTTGATAAAAATATTTAATCATGTATACTGTTAGCAATGGTTTAATGAATTAAACCATTGAACGGAGGAATGGCTTTGCAAGATATGGGTAAAGAGCAAAAAGCACTCGTTGAGAATTTCAAAGACTGTCAACCACTGCTCACCGCCATCGGTGACCAAACGCGGCAGTTAATTATTGTAGCAATTATGGAAAGTGGGTGCTATCCCGGCATTCGGGTAGGGGAAATTACAAAAAAAGTTAATCTGTCTCGGCCAGCGGTATCTCATCATATCAAAATTCTGATGGATGCAAAAATTGTTAACGTCAATAAGCAGGGAACTATGAATTTTTATTATCTGGATCCAGGAAAAAGCAAGTTACTTGACTTAAAAAAATTGGTAGAACATATCGACCTTTTAATGGGTCAGTGCAAATAAGTTATAGAATAAAAAATAAAGGAGAAGAACATGATATTTTATTTTACAGGAACAGGTAATTCGTTGTATGCAGCAAAGAAAATTGGTGATGAGCTGGGAGAACCACTCATTGACATAACTGCTGCGATGAAAGAGAAATCATTTAGCTATACGCTTTCAGGTGATGAAAAGATTGGCTTTGTTTTCCCGGTTTATTTTTATGGGGTGCCTTCCATTGTGGCAGATTTTATTGCTGAACTGAAAGTTGAACAAATTCAGGAAGGGGGACTAAAACCGTATGTATTTGGAGTGGTGACATGCGGTGGCGGGATGGGCGGAACACCGAAAATGCTGGAAGACTTGTTGGAAAAACAGGGCTTACCGCTCAGTGCATCATTTGAACTCAAGATGGCCAGCAATTATATAATGATGTATCAGCCAACGGGACCAGATCTGCAAAAGAAAATTCAGATCTCAACAGATAAAAAATTAGTCGATATTATTGCCGTCATTTCAAAAAATAAGAAGGATGATGAAAGCAAGCGAAAAAAATCATTTTTGACCAGCGTGGCCTATCCACTTTATATGCATGGCCGAAAAACCAGACTTTTTTATGCTGATGAAAAGTGTAATGGCTGTGGGAAGTGCGCAAAAGTCTGTCCGGTTTCTGCTATTCAAATGGAGGCTAACAAACCGGTTTGGACGAAGAAACAATGTACCCACTGCACTGCCTGTATCAATCGCTGTCCACAGGAAGCCATCCAGTATGGCAAGAAAACCTTAAAGTGGCGACGATTTGAAAATCCAATCCTAAAATAATTAAGATTTGTCGAAATATTCGTCTTCTTTCTTGACAGTTTGAACCAATACAAATAAAATAAGAGATATAGAATGAAATGACATTAAAGTAAGATTGATTCTATAATGAAGGTTTTTGGATAACAGTCGATGTTTTTTTAGCAAAAAAACGGAAAGTTCAAAACGAGGAAAAAGATGGAAACGAATATTAAAGATCGAATCAAAAAACTGTTAGCCCTTGGCACAAGTCCCAACCCCAATGAAGCGAATTATGCTATTTTAAAAGCAAAAAAGCTGATGGTTGAATATAAATTGACGGATCGGGATTTATTAAGATATGATGAAAAACCAATTAAGGTCGATAGTAATATTTATTACACTACCCGCCGAGAACATTGGATGACTGGTCTGGCTGATGTTATTTCAGAAAATAATTGTTGTGTTTTCTATATGATTACCCCACCCGGGACCCAACGGCACTATATTATTTTTCATGGATATGAAGAAGATGCTCTGATTTGTAGTAGTATCTTTGCTTATGCGGTTGATTGTGTCCGCTCCCAGTTGAAGGCAATTAAAAAGGTGATGAAACTGGATGAAAAGCCAAATACGATCATTAACGAAGCCTGTGAAACCTATGGTAAAGGATTTTATGAGGGTTTGGATGATGCTTATACGATTCAGGATTATGAGCACCAGGAATGGGGACTTGTAATGACTGTGCCACCAGAAGTCAAAGAAATTCTCAAGCCTATGGAGCATGCCCAGCATAAAGAAAAGAACCATGAAGACCACTATTCTTTTTATGCGCAAGGCTATCGTGAAGGAAAAGTATTCACTGCTCAAAATAAATTGGAAGAAATCAAAGCAGAAGCTAACGAAAATGAAGTCAACCAAGAAGCTGTTTAACAATCAACGCAATCAAGCGAAAAACCGGCCACTCGTCTAATGACAAGTCGCCGTTTTTTTTTCTTGATGCTTGTGAATATTATGTTAAAATAGAATAAAATAGACAGATATTAGTATCAACAGTGAACTGGTAAGCTCTGCAAAGTTTGATCACAAAAAATGGAAGGAGAATTTAAAATGAAACAGAAGATTATTCCTCACCTATGGTTTGACACAGAAGCAGAAGAGGCGGCAGTATTTTATACATCTTTGTTTAAAGGGTCGAAAATTAAAGATAAGACGGTTCTTAATGATACCCCATCCGGAACGGCCCAGATGCTCACCATTGAGTTGGCGGGGCAGGACTTTATGCTGATTTCAGCTGGTCCATTTTTCAAATTTACACCGGCAGTATCATTTCTGATTGCATGTGATTCTCAAAAAGAAGTTGAAGTTTTGTGGGAAAAATTAAGTGTTGGCGGAGAAGTGATGATGCCTCTTGGTGCTTATCCGTTCAGTGAAAAATACGGATGGGTTGCTGATCGATATGGTCTCTCATGGCAAATTATGTATATGGGCAATCAGAAAATTACCCAGAAGATTACCCCAACCCTGATGTTTGTTGGCGATCAATACGGGAAGACAGAAGAGGCGGTAAACTTTTATGTGTCCTTATTCGACGATTCTGAGGTTGGTGATATTTTAAGATATGGTGAGGGTGCTCCGCCAGATAAGCCGGAATCAATTCAGCATGTTGAATTCAGCCTGGCCAAGCAAAGATTTGCCGCCATGGACAGTGCCTATGACCATCAGTTTACCTTTACTGAAGCGATTTCTTTTGTAGTCAATTGTGATACGCAAGAAGAAATTGATCACTTTTGGTATGCCCTTTCGGCTGTCCCGGAAGCGGAACAATGCGGTTGGTTAAAAGACCGCTATGGATTATCCTGGCAGATTGTCCCAACCATTATGGCGGAAATGATGAAAGACGGCGATCCCGAGAAGTTGGCCAAAGTAACTGCGGCCTTTCTCAAAATGAAAAAGCTTGATATTGAAGAATTGACAAAAGCCTGGAATTCATAAACAAGAGTTTAAACCCTTATAGCCATCAAAAGAATCTGTTCAATTGAGCAGGTTCTTTTGTTTTTAATCTTGAAGGAAATATCGGTTATGATAAAATAGACAGATATAATTTAAAATATATTCAAAGTATGAAATAGATGTAGACAAAAAAATAAATATATACAAATATAGGAGTTATATGATAAAAAAAATTCTCGACCAACCAGAAATATTTCAGTTAAGAATCCCCTTACCGAACAATCCACTAAGAAATTTAAATTGTTATGTAATGAAAACCGAAAGTGGAAACCTGGTGGTGGATACCGGGTTTAATCAAACGGAGTGCTTTGAGGCATTGTCCCAGGGATTAGAGATGCTTTCAATCGATATGGATCGGACCACCCTGTTTTTAACGCACTTACATTCGGATCACGTCGGTTTAGTTGAAAAAATCCGATCATCGAAAACCCGGGTGATCATGGGAGAAACCGATTATCGTTATTTTGAGAAAATTTTAGACAGCAAAACCTGGCAGGAATATGATAAACGGTTCTTGCAGGAAGGGTTTCCTGAAAAAGATCTAGTCGCCCAGGCAAAAATTAACCCGGCAATTATTTATGCCCCGAAAAAAACATTTGAGGCAACTCTGTTAAAGGATGACGAAGTTTTTTTTATCGGCAATCAGGAATTTGAATGTGTTCGCACCCCAGGCCATACTCCAGGGCACACCTGTTTATATTTGAAAAATGAAAAGATCATGTTTTTGGGTGATCATGTATTATTTGACATTACCCCGAATATTACCGCCTGGCCTGATATAGAAGATTCATTGGGTGACTATTTAAAAAGCCTGGATAGCATTGGTGATTATGATATTAAGGTGCCACTTCCGGCTCATCGGAAGGTGGAAATCAGTGTTTATGAGCGAATTGACCAATTAAAACAACACCATGAAGAACGATTGGCGGAAATCATCGACATTATTAAAAATAAAGATGATCAGAACGCCTATGTGATAGCAAGTCAACTGAAATGGTCGATGCGGGGCAAAGACTGGAGCGAATTTCCGATTCAGCAACAGTGGTTTGCGGTGGGTGAAACCATGTCACACCTGGACTATCTGCGCAAAAAAGGACTCATCTATCAGATTGAAAAAAAACAATCGATCAGTTATCAAATTACAACAGCATTAACGGAGAAAAAAGATGATAAAAAATAAGAAAAACCGTGATGTTTTTAAGAAGACGCGACTCCCTAATCTGTTGGACACATTAATTATACTGTTTGGTGAAATTAAAGGACGGTTTTATTACAATAAAGCCGTTATTATTTTTGAGTATGAACTTCAAAACATCGATGACCGCGGAAATAAAACCATTAGCAAGCATCTAAGAACGTCCATATTACCTGGTTATGCCTGTTATCATGCCCTGATTGAATGCGGACTTGCCTGGGAAGTGGCCTTTGCCATTGTTGAAGAAGAAATTGCTGAGTCAGCCTTGAGGATGCGGAAAATATCGGAAATAGTCAGTGAACTGCCTTTTGGTTATGCTTTATTCAAATTAGTAATGAAACCAATGTTGAAACGAGGCTATCCAAAAGAAGGATGGACTATTAAATGGAAAGAGTTTAGCCGGAATCGGGTATATTTTCATATCACTTCCTGTTTGTATTGCGAGGAACTTTCAAAAAGAGACGCGCTGGAACTTTGTCCGGCTTTTTGCAACTCAGAGCATGTTGTCTATGATCCTTTAACCCCAAGGGTTGTTTTTCAACGAAAGTGGACCCTGGCAGCAGGGAATGAGTTGTGTGATTTCTGTTTTAAAAATGGAAAACACGTACGATGAATACTAAAATTAGTTTATTTAAAAACTAAGCAAAAATGAAAATAGCGAAAAAAAGCTCAGGAGCGCAACTTTCTGAGTCTTTTTATGTGTGCTTTTAACAGCAGTCTATTTTAATTTTTCAACCATTTCCAGCACTTCCCACAGTGATTTTCCTGATTCCTGAGCGATCTTTTTAACATCTTCATATTCCGGAGTGGCCCGTTTAATATCACCGTGCTGGGAGATTTTGATGGTCACTTCACCCAGAGGCGTAGCGATTTTCTTGAAATGACGATGCATACAGGTGCGTTCCACCGGATATTTGCGAATCCCAATGGTGGAGGTTTCTTTTAAAATGAGTTCCTCAATCAAGGGCAGGTTGGCTTCACTGGATAAGACCGTCAGATGAATGCCGGGGCGGTTTTTCTTCATGTAAACCGGGGTATAGAAAGCATCCAGGGCGCCGTTTTGGAGTAATATTTCCAGCACATAGCCGGCCATTTCACCGGTCATGTCATCGACATTGGTTTCAATCACCATAATGGTGTTTGATTCGGATTTGCGGCCTTGAATGATTCTCAGAGCATTCAACACCCCGAAATCTTTTCCGCCAAAGCCGTAGCCGGTTTTTTCGGGGATGAAACTTGGTGTGTTGGGGGAGTAGGTGGCCAGTTCAGCCAGGATCGCAACGCCGGTTGGGGTAGCCGATTCACCGTCAATCGCCTTGGAATACATTTCAAAATTAGATTCGCAGAGAATTTCTGCCGTGGCCGGAGCCGGAACCGGCAGAAGGCCATGGGCACAGCGGACCCAGCCGCTGCCGACATTTATTTTGGAACCATAGACGAGATTCGGTTTCAGCGCGTGGTAACAGATGGCGGCACCGACGATATCAACGATGGAATCCAGGGCACCAACCTCATGAAAATGAACCCGCTCCACCGGAACATTGTGAACCTTGCCTTCAGCCACAGCCACCCGCATAAAAATGGCCAGGGCTGTTGTTTTCACCTCATCTGATAACGTTGATTTTTCGATGATTTCCTTGATATCGTTAAAGTGTCGGTGGTGATGACGATCAGTCTCCAGGATGACGTGACATCGGGTACCTGAAATCCCTTTTTTCATGGTGGACTCGGCTTCAATGCGAAAGCCGTCGAGATTCAGTTTTTGCAGTTCGGTGCTGAGATAAGCCGGATCGATCCCTAAATCAATAAAGGCCCCTAAAACCATATCGCCGCTAATGCCGGAAAAACAATCGAAAAATAAAACCTTCATGGGATAATCTCCTTCTTTGGGCCACGCCCTGATGAAATGCTATAATGTAATAATTTTTAATTATAATCTATAATTTGTTGATTTTTGAGGCCATACAGGCAGCCCCAAAACCATTGTCGATGTTAACAACCCCAATGCCGCTGGCGCAGGAAGTCAGCATCCCCAGCAAAGCTGAAATGCCGCCAAAGCTGGCGCCGTAACCGATACTGGTGGGGACGGCCACGATCGGTTTATCGGTCAGTCCGCCAACGACAGAGGCCAGCGCGCCTTCCATACCAGCCACCACAATAATCACCTTGGCATGATTGATAATCGGGACATTGCCAAGCAGTCGATGGATACCCGCCACGCCGACGTCATAAAGGCGCTTAACCTGATTACCCATAACCATGGCGGTGATCGCCGCTTCTTCGGCCACCGGGATGTCCGAGGTACCAGCCGTGACAACGAGAATATAGTCATCAGTGGTTTTATACTCTTCTCGTTTGACGACAACCGAACGGGCTTCTTCATAATAAATAGCATCAGGCGTAATGGATTTAATGGTGTCAAAGACATCACGTTCAGCCCGGGAAGCCAGGATATTTCCGGTGGATCGTTCCAGCATATTCTCGACAATCCCTTTGATTTGATTTAATGACTTTCCCGGACTATAAATCACTTCTGGATAACCGTTGCGCAGTTCCCGGTGATGATCCACCTTGGCATAGGTGAGATCTTCGTAGGGCAGGGTTTTAAGCAGTTCCAGCGCTGTATTAACCTCACATTCCTGGTTCTTGACGTCTTCTAATAGTTTTGTTAATTGATCTACATTCATAATTGTCTCCATTACTGCTGATAAGTCAGCTGAATATTAAAAAGTTTGATTAAGAAGTTTTATTAAAGTGTTTGGACGTAATTGGTCATTTCTTTTAAGGTTAGTCGGTTGCGGATCTGATCGGTAGAGATGGTGACGCCGTAAGCTTTTTCCAACTGGTGGAGCAGGTCGATGAGACTCAGGGAATCGCCGCCTAGATCAAAGACAAAATGGCTGTCAAGGGAGATCATCGCAGGGGAAATCTTCAAAATTTTTGTCCAGTACGCGGCCATTTCCTGATAAGGTCCATCCAGCGTTGACTCGGAGGTACTGCCTAAGTGAAGCGCATGATCATAATTGTTGTAGTCGCCATTTTCCCAGCCAATTGCCAGCGCCAGCCGATTGATTTTGCCGGAGGTGGTTTTGGGGATTTCATCAATCATCACCCCCCATTGAATCGGGAGTTGCCAGGTTGCTGAAATAGACTGTCCGGCCAGAGTCAGGGTTTCGGGATCTTTTGAATCGCTGAAGAGGATCAGACAATTTTCCTGAGTCAGGCCGTCTTTGCCTTGAACCAGAATTAGATTGGCATTTTCCGAAAAAGCTTTTCGGCCGGTTTTTTCCAGATCGGAGACCAGATAATTCTCGCCGTTGACAATGATGATGTCTTTATAACGGCCAAAGATATTCAGCCAGCTGTTGCGGAAAAAGCCGAGATCGCCAGTATTGAACCAGCCGTTTTCATCCAGCCCGGTGGGTGCATTGTTGTCTTTAGAATAATAACCCTTCATCACATTGGTTCCACGGATATGAATTAGGCCCAAATATTCGGGATCCAACACATTTCCATCCAGATCTTTGATGACGACTTCGTTGCATTCATCCAAAACCCCCACTGACATCCGGCTGATGGTATCCTCATCGGGGTCACAGAAGAACAACTTTTCGCCAATGGCAATGCCACTGCCTAAAAAATGATCCACCTGGAAAGACGATCCATAGGGGGTATAAGCGACGCCCATGGTTGTTTCACTGAGGCCATAAGCGGGTTTTAAGGTGTCCTTAATCCAACCCATGGTCGCCGTCTGTGTCTCAAAAGCGGTTAATGAAAGTTGGTTAACGTCTTCACCGCCGCAAAAACAGATATATACGGTGGACAGATCCACAGCGCGGTTCTGTTTAATGCCGACTTTCAGGAGGTGTTCAATGCCAAAGAGGGCCGCCCCGGTGACGGTGGCTGAAAACTGCGACAGCTTTTCCAGCCAGCGGTTGGGGTTTTGCACAAATTGCAGCGGATTCATTAGATACTGGGGAAAGTTATTAACGATGGGAACCAGATGATACCCGACAAAACCAAAGCAATGGGAGAGGGGCAGCCAGCTCAAATAGCGTTCCTGGATGTTTTCCCGGACAATGATACTGCTGGCGATACCGCCTTCTAACAGGTTTTTGGTGGTGAGGATGGCACCTTTGGGGTCAGAGGAGGTACCCGAGGTAAACTGGATCATTCCGGGATCGCTGTCTGCTACTGTCGTGATGGTCCCAGCTGGCGATGCCAGTAGCGCCCGATACATCAGCAGATTGTTCTCAAAAAGCGTGGCTAGGCCGTCCAGATCGCTGATAATGACCGGCTGATCCAGCGTCTCCAGGACGCATTGCAGGTAAGCCCGGGATTTTTCATCCTGGGCAATGGGCAGGATGGCTGGCACCATCCCGCCTAAGATTCCGGCCCAGAAACAGGTGATCTGGGCTTGGATGCTTTTGAGTTGTAAAACGAGCAGGGCTCCCTTTTTAAGTCCCTTAGACTGGAATCCGCCGAGGACTTTGGTAGCATTTTCAAAAAGGGCGGCGTAGGTCTGGGTTATTTCCTGACCATCCGTCTCTAAATAGGTGATGGTGACATCACTGGTTTTTAGCTGTATAAATGAATTTTGTATATTCATACGAGTCTCCTCAAAAATTTTGTCGGTTTGGCTTATCGCATTATGATTTAAATAAAAGTTAAAATCAAGATTTATATCATCGTGTAGCCGCCATCAATAGCGATGGTCTGGCCGATGATATAATCACTGCCCGAAGAACACAGGAAGGAAATAATTCCGAAAAGATCTTCTTCCGTTCCCAGTCGTCCAGCCGGGGTGTTTTTGATATGTTCGGTGAGGGCGTATTTGGGGAAATTTGATTTTGCCATGTCGGTTTCAATAACCCCCGGAGCAATGGCATTAACCTGAATGTTCAGTCGGGCAGCTTCCCGGGCCAGAGCTTTAGTAAAGGCAATGACGCCACCTTTAGCAGCTGAATAATGGGTAAATCCAAGGCCGCCAACGCGACCGGCGATGGAGGCCACATTGATAATCTTGCCGCGTTTCTGTTTTTCCAAGACCTTGTAAACCGCATGGGTGGCGATAAAGGTGCCGGTTAAATCGATATCGATGACTGCTTTCCAGTCTTCCAGAGTCATCGCACTGAAGGTTTTAACCGGGAAGATTCCGGCGTTGTTAATCAGCACATCGATCTTGCCATAGGTTTCCATCACGATATCGACCATTTTAATGGCATCTTCCTCGGAAGAAATATCACATTGTACAGCAATGCATTTGGTAGGCAGTTTTTCGGCGGCGGCTTTGGCGGTTTCGATGTTCCGGCCGATGATGACGATGTTGGCACCTTCATTACTAAGATATTCGGCAAACGAATATCCAATTCCCCGGGATGAACCGGTGATAATAATGACCTTATCCTGATGGATACCTGCCATCGTCTTAACCCTCAATCTCGCCGATAATCTGGCCAACTAAAACCCGATCGTCTTCTTGCGCCAGGATCGCGGAAAGAACACCATCGGCGGGTGATTCAATATAGATGGAAATCTTATCGGTAGCGGCTTCAGCGATATTGTCACCTTTTTTTACAGTATCGCCAACAGCGACCAGCCATTGTCTTAAATTAATTTCTTCAGCGCCTTCGGCAAATTCTGGGATAGCAATTTCGTATTTCATTTTATTTCTCCTTAAATTTGATTTTTATTGATAAGTGCCACAGCAATTGTTAAATTTATTGGGACGTCTTCGGATCGTTAAATATCATTAATTTCAGCGATGGTTCTTTTAACAGTTCGGGTTCCAAACATGGCGTCAAAGGCCAGAATAAACTGATTCCGCAGTTCGGACAGGGTGACGGGGGGGCATCCACAGGCGGCCATGGAGGTTACACCCTTATCTTCAATACCACAGGGAATGATGGTGTTAAAATGCTGGAGGTTGGGGTTGACATTAATGGACATACCGTGAAGGGTAACGCCGTGAGACACCGCAATCCCCAGGGCCGAAATTTTTTTATCCTCGCCAGTCTCGGGGTCGATAACCCAGACGCCACTGTGCCCTTTGATCCGTTTGCCTTTTAAATAGTAGTGATCTAAAAGGTTGATAACGACCTGTTCCAGACATCGTACATACTGGTGAGCGCCTTTGACATATTGGTCAAAATGCAGAATCGGTGAAACAATCAATTGGTTGTTGCCGTGATAAGAAATATCACCACCCCGGCTGACCGATGTCAGCGTAATGCCCATTGCTGTCAGTTCTTCGGTAGAATACAAAAGGTTTTTTTCATGGGTTCCCCGACCCAGGGTGATAACCGGATAGTTTTCCTGAAAAAGCAGGGTGTCGGTTCCGGTGCGATCCACACATTTCTGGTGGAGCTTTTCTTGAATGGTAAAGGCATCTTCATAAGAAATAAGCCCCAGGTCAATCCAGTTGAGGTCTTTTTTCATGCTTAATCCTCCAGATGATAGTGTTTCATTTTGCGATAAAGGGTACTTCGGGAAATACCCAGAAATTCGGCCGCTTTTTTACGTTCGGGAAAAAGCGAAAGCGCTTTTCTTATGGTTGTAAATTCCAGGTCTTTCAAATCCACATTGGGTTTTTCAGCAGTGGAAACAACTGAAATTTTCTGCTGGGGCAGCGGTTCTTCAATGGGGGTGAGTTCTTCATTTAAATTCGGCAGATAACTGGAGATGAAGTAGTCATCAATCCGATTGGTTTCGGTAAAATTCACCGCCTGCTCAATGGCATTTTTAAACTGCCGGACATTCCCCGGCCACTCATACTCTTGCATGGTGGCAATGGTGGAAGGATGCAGTGGTTCAATGTACTTGCCGCAGGACTGGGTAATTTCCTGAAGAAAAAAATCAGCCAGAATCGGAATATCTTTTTTTCGTTTCCGCAACGGTGGGATGTTAATCTGTAAAACATTCAGGCGATAGTAAAGATCTTGTCGAAACCTCCCCTTTTTAACTTCTTCGGCAAGATTTTTATTCGTGGCAGCAATGATTCTGACATCAATCGGAATATCCTTGTCCCCGCCAATACGCTGGATATAGCGTTCTTGTAAGACGCGCAGCAGAATGGTTTGGGTATTTAAGGGCATTTCACCGATTTCATCGAGAAAAATGGTGCCGTCTTTGGCCAATTCAAATTTTCCGATTTTTCCATGCTTGCTGGCTCCAGTAAAGGAACCTTCTTCGTATCCAAAAAGCACACTTTCTATGAGGCTTTCGGGAATTCCGGCACAGTTGATGGCGATAAATGGTTTATCGGATTGATTGGCATTATGAATGGCCTGGGCAAACATTTCCTTACCGGTTCCGCTTTCACCTTCTAATAGAACGGTGGCACTGCCTTTGGCAGCGATCTGGGAAAGATGGACAGAGCGCAGCAGATCAGAACTTTCTCCGATGATATCATCGAAGGTAAAACGGGTACCTTTGCGTTTGTTTTTTTCAATAACATTAATTTTCCGATCCAAGTCTTTCAGCGTTGCGACAGCACCGGCCACGGTACCATTTTCGTGTAGAATTAATTTGCTGTTGATCAGACAATTGATTTTTTTACTTTTAGTGATAATATGCTTGTCTTTTTCTTCAAAAAAAGCAGGTGGAACATGGCCATTATGATCGAGAATGGTTTCACCATCCATGATTTCCAGAATGTTTTTTCCATAGGATTCAAAGGTGGTGGTTTTTAAAATTTTCGCGCCCTGGGAATTAATGCCGATAATTTTACCCTGAACATCCACAGCCACCACGCCATCTGACATGGAATCGATGAGGGTACTCAGATAATGGTTGGTTAAATCAATTTGGCGATTGGATGCGGCAACACAGAATTGTCGTGAGATCGCTTTCGTAGCGGCGACAACCATGCCCAGTGTATGCGGGTAAGCTAACTCTTTGGGTCCGGCCATGTCCATTACCCCTAAAAGCTTGCCATTTTCATCAAGGATCGGGGCTGCCGAGCAGGTCAGATCATGATAACATTCAAAATAATGCTCTGCCCCAATGACCTGAATGGGCTGCAACAGTTCAATTGCCAGTCCGGTAGCGTTGGTACCGGCCTTATGCTCATTCCAGATACTGCCACGAACCAGATTTTTAGTAAATGCTTCATTCAGAATCGATTGGTCACAGATCAGTTCCAGAATCACCCCATTGGGATCGGTGAGTGTCGTTGAAAAGCCAGATTTGTTAACAAACTCCTGTAATTCAATCATAAACGGAATACTTACATCCAGCAGCAGTTTATTTTGTTCCAGCCGTTTGCTGAAATTTTCTTCACTAACAGAAGGTGCACGATTAACCGCCCAGGGATTCAGCTTGGCTTGTTGACAACGCAACCAGGAATCAATGATTGGTTTGCGGAGCTGATTTCCAATGACGTTGGAAATGACAAAATCAGTCCATGTTTTTTTCATGACATCAAAGTCTGCAGATAGCTTCAAAGCGTTCACGCTCCTTTTAAATATAATTGATAGGCAATTGCAAAAGTGCCGTGAGCTTTGCTGCCGGCTTCCGCCAAACAATTTTTACACTAGGGCGAACAACAATTTCTTGAACTGTTCGCCTACACGTTACAAAATTGTTTGCGGGAACCGACATCAAAGCAACAATTGTTCGATTCTTTTAAAAACTGCAATTGCCTAAAATATAATTGATTTGACGACGGGAGGGTGATTGACTCAATCAAACAGACAAGAAAGGTGTATCAGAGGCTGCCCCCCTGATACACAAATGCGCTATCTATTTAGCAGCAGCCAGTTTTTGAAGATCAGCATTAAGTTGAGCAAAAATGTAAACTGGCGCGCAACCTGGGTAATAGGTTACCGATTTCGCAAGGGCGGCTGCTTCTTTAACCTTGTCTACTGATGGGAAAAGTTCCCAGCAATCACCGCAAATAAAGACGTTTTTGCCGGCACAGAATTGCGGATCAATATCAGGTACACCGCCTGAGATAACAACGACTTCGCCAGATTTTTCCAGGAATTTATTCATGTCAATCCCGGAGATTGCAAATGAGTCCAGGGCGCCACGTACGTTAACAAAACAGCCCGGACAGGTTTGTTGCATGATACAGGTTAAACCGGCGTACATACCGATGGGGTCACCACCAGGTCGTTTGAAGTGTTTCATGACGGATGCGATGGAGTTACCAACCACATCAATTTTTTCCAAATCGATTTCGCCCTGGCCTTCAGTTCCGGCACAGCGAATAGCGGGAATTTCCATCGGTTCGAAGCCCATGATTGAACAGGCAACTGAGTCAACGGCGACCGTGTCGGTTCCAGCGACGATCAGGTTCATTTCAATTGGCGTACCAGCGTGAGGTCCCTGACCTTCCATTCCGATAACAGAGTCAACAATGGTCAGATCAGCGTGTCGGATTCGATACATGTCAGCCATTTTCTGACCCAATTCGATACGATGAGCACCTTGCTGTTGATCGTTTGGATGACAGTTGGGGATAATCCCATTCCAGTTTTTAAGACCTAAGGTAACGGTACCGGCTAAATGGACTTTCATTTTTGGTAAGTTGATGACCACATCGGCATCCATAAAGGGTTTGAAAACCGTGGCATGTTTAAATAATTTTGCCCCTTCAATGTCCACGGCAACAACATCATGTTCGTCAAAATAGATAACTTCATCAGCCCCGCCAAGTTTAGCAGCCTCTTCCATTTTTGAATCTTTAAAAGCTGGTTTGGCCCGGCCGACGTGCATCCCTAAAGATGGGTTGTCACCAACAACAACTTTTCCGGCTTTGGAGTTTTTCTTAACATAAGAAACAACGGCTTCAATGGTTCGCGGATCAACAACAGCAAAACTCTCAGGAGGCGCCTGGAAAGCAAGATTTGGTTTAATTAAGACGGTATCGCCTTCTTTGATAATGGTATCAAGTGAACCAATAGCTAATTCAACTGCTTCGGCAACAGCGGCTTCAATTTTCCGAACATCCTCTTCAATACGAACATATTTTCCACCCATGAATGAGGCATTGCCTTCTGGTTGTGCAACCTTAACAACAGATACTTTTGTTTTACTCATGATAATCTCCTTTTGGTATAGTCACCATATATTTATCCATAAGCATGGACGTGTAGTTATAATACCCGCAATTATCATGCCAAAACAAGGTGGCCTTAAAAAACCAAAAACCAAGATTCTTGATACAAGCGAAGTGTGTCATGTATCAAAATGGGACATATTAATGTATCATTATAACACGTGACACATAATTTAAGCCTTAATCTAAGAAACTTTGCTAAACTATGATTATTGAATTATAAGGTGTTCGATCAAGATAATTTTTGTTATAATTCTAGAATATGAGGTACAATATAAGATGATAAGGAAACCTTGTCATCAATTGCGCCCTTGTATCAAGAATTGGGTACCTATTTTGCAATTGCTTATTAATTATTTATAGAAAGTGAGGATAGTATGAATAAAGTTTTACTACTTAATGGTAGTCATAAAACCGGTAAAAGTTATACCATGCAAATAGCTGAGCAATTTGTCTCAGGGTTGATTGAGTTTGATGCTGAAACAATTGTTGAATCAGTTCATTTAAAGGATCAGAATATTAATGCCTGTAACGGATGTTTCACCTGTTGGACAACAACACCGGGTGAGTGTGTTTTTCAAGATGACATGACCGAGCTGTTCCAAAAATATGTGGATGCCGATATTGTTATTTGGGCGACCCCACTTTATCATTATGGAATTTCCAGCTCCATGAAAAAATTTATGGAACGAACCCAACCGGCGCTGCTCCCTTTTATTGATCATGAAGGTGGCGGAACTTACGGACATCCTTTCCGAAATCCTGAAAAGATGGCAAATAAAAAGCATGTTCTGATCAGCACCTGCGGTTTTCCATCCGTTAAAAACAATTACGAGGGTGTTGAAGAACAATTTAACAATCTTTTTGGAAGGGATAAATGGGAAAAAATTATCTGTGTGGAGGGTGAACTGCTGGGTATTCACCAACTGGACAACCTTACCGGTCCATATTTGGATCTGGTTAGGGTGGCTGGTAAAGAATATGGTGAAAATTTAAGTATTTCCCTACATGTCCGGGAAGGTCTGTCAAAACCCTTTGTTGAAACGCCAACCTATTTACAGACCACCAACCTGAGTTGGGGCGTCGATGACACCCGGATGAAGGATTCTGATGGAGGTCTGATTGCCTGGAACTATATGAAAGAGGTTCAGGCGGCTTTTAATCCCAAAATTCGTCCTAAAATGAATGCGGTCTTACAAATTGATTTCACCGACATCAAAGAGCGATACCAGTTTGTCATCAAAGATGAGACCTGTACCTTGTTGCGCAATGATTTTACCAGAGAGACAACCGCCATCAATATTAATCTAACGATGCTGGAGCGAATTCTGGAAGGGAAAATCGATGCGGCGCAATCCCTGATCGAGAAGAAATATTCAGTGGTCGGGGACATGCGTTTGTTTAATGCCTTCCTGGACGGACTCTTTGGTCCGGTTATGTTGAATCCGGAAAAGAAGCGAAAGCTGGTTCCAATCAGTTTTAAAAACACGCCTTACTGGTTTTTTCTGACCATGTGTCCCTGGATTTTTTGTTTCCTTTTTGCGGAGTACAATCCCTTGTTGGGGGTAGTCATTCCGTTGATGATCAGTGGCGTCTTGTTCAGCATTAAGCGCGGAACCGATATTGTTTATTTTGAAAGAGGTACGCTGTTGGTCTTTGCCATCATGGGATCAATGGTGGTGACCTTTGGTGCCGAGTATCAGGGAAATACCTATGCCATTATTGGTTATATCGCATTGGCCTTGATTTGGGCGGTCTCGACCCTAAACGCCGTGCCGTTATCAGCGGACTATACCCATTTTTACAATGGCCGTAATGCCCTTAAAAATGTCTTGTTTCTCAGGACGAATCGTTTATTATGTTATGTCTGGTCGATTGTCTTTTTGGCTCAGGCGGGGATCACAATGTGGCTGAACACGACCGTGCTGATTAATGTTGCGGCGATTCTGCCAATCGTGTTAAGTATTCCGACCTTTGTATTTTCACTGTGGTTTTTAAAATGGTACCCCAAGGACAGCTCAAAACCAAAATAAAAACAAACATCATTAATTAATTCGACATCATTGGATTTGGATAGGAGAAAAAATGTTAACACTGGATAAAATTTATCATGCGTCGTTTACGCTTAAAAAATATATACGTCCCACCGATTTGATCCACGCTCCTAAAATATGTCCGGACAGCGATATCTATTTAAAAACGGAAAACCTGCAGATTACCGGGTCGTTTAAGGTGCGGGGAGCTTGCTATAAAATTTCCCAGCTCAGCGAAGCGGAAAAGACCAAGGGGGTGATTGCCTGTTCAGCTGGGAATCACGCTCAGGGGGTCGCCATGGCGGCGGCCATAAATCACATCAAAGCGCTGATCTGTCTGCCGGACGGGGCCCCGATTTCCAAGGTCGAGGCGACCAAGGCTTATGGGGCTGAGGTGTGTCTGGTGGAGGGTGGCTACGATGAAGCCTATGCCAAAGCGTTGGAGCTACAGGCTGAAAAAGGATATACCTTTATTCATCCTTTCGATGACGAATATGTCATTGCCGGTCAGGGGACTATTGGTCTGGAACTGCTGGAGAGCCTGCCGGATCTGGATGCGGTGATTGTACCGGTTGGTGGTGGTGGGCTAATTGCCGGAATTGCCTATGTGCTCAAATCATTAAAACCGGATATCAAAGTCTATGGCGTGCAAGCCTGTGGTGCACCCAGTATGGAACGCTCGTTAAAAGAAAATAAAATCTGCCGGTTGCCCCAGGTCTCCACCATCGCCGACGGGATTGCCGTTAAAGAACCGGGAGAACTGACCTTCAGTTTGTGCAGTGATTATGTGGATGAGATTGTCACAGTGACCGAAGATGAAATTTCGACCGCGATTCTGACCTTGATTGAACAGCAAAAACTGATTGCCGAAGGCGCTGGAGCGGTGGCCGTGGCGGCAGCGATGTTTGGAAAACTACCGATCAAAGGGAAAAAGACGGTTTGCATTGTTTCCGGCGGGAATATTGATGTTACCATTCTATCCCGGATCATTAAGCGGGGTCTGTTAACCTCTGGCCGCACCTGTTCATTTAATATTGAACTGATTGATAAACCGGGCCAACTGAAAAAAGTCTCACAGATCATTGCCGATTGGGGAGGAAATGTTATTTCAATCCATCATGAACGAAGTAATGAGGGGTCAGACATTAACGGTTGCTTTTTAAGGATTGAGTTAGAAACCCGAAATTATGAGCATATCAGAGAAATCCGAGATGCTCTCATCGAAGGTGGCTTTAAATTACAAAATTAATTAGCAAAAAATATAATAATGTTGATTAATGATTGCGTTGCCGGGTATAATCCAATCGATAAGTAAATTTTAACATCTGTTTATCGCATGTGTGCTTTAGGATAAAGCGACGCTGTCTGACTGAATCTGAAGCACACAGGGATAAATATTGGTATGGAATGGCCCAAAACTAAGAAGGATCATTTGTTTTTCAGGCAACTGTGAAAGTGCCGTGAGATTAGCGATCAATTTTGTAAGGACCAGATTTGTTTTAAAACAGGAGGAGAAAAATGTTAACCAATATTAGTGAAGATTTAAAGAAAATATTTCTGTTTGGCGTCGGTGCGGTGGCAGTCACGGCTGAGAAATCCAAGATTCTGATTGATGAGCTGGTAGAAAAAGGCGAAATCACTGTGGAACAGGGAAAAATTCTCAATGAAGAATTAAAACACAATATCAAAGAAACCATCAGAGAAACGGTAACAGTGAATGTGGTTAAATCGGAAACCCCACCTTCGGCAGATGAAGTCGTGGAAGGTCTGGATAAGATGACACCAGAAGAAATTCAGAAAATTAAAGATAAGCTTGAAGCGATGAGTGCTGAAAAACCGGCAGAGGAAGAAATCGTTGAAGTTGATGTAAAAGAAGACGTCGACGCAAAGTAAATCGATGAACTTAAGTGATTCCGGCATAAAAGTAAAAGATATCAAAATAAATCCCATGGAAACCAATGGGCGGCGATTGAAAAAAATTGTCTCTATTTTGGTAAAATATGAAATCACCAAAGGGTTGACTCCAGAAAAACTTCGACTGATTATCGAAGACCTGGGGCCAACCTTTATTAAAATTGGTCAGATTATGTCCATGCGTCGGGATATTTTTCCCAGTGAATATTGTATTGAGCTGGAAAAACTGAGATCTCAGGTAACCCCCATGCCTTTTGATGAATTTATTAAGATTATTGAAGACGAGTATGACAGTCCGGTGGAAGATGTCTTTAAGTTCATCAATCAGGTGCCCTTGGGGTCAGCCTCGATTGCACAGGTTCATGCAGCGGATTTAATTGATGGTTCCAAGGTGGTGATCAAGGTCCAGCGTCCGGGGATCTACAAGGTGATGGCTCAGGATGTGGTGCTCTTAAACCGGGCTACCGGGATTCTCAACATTGCTAGCGGAATTGGCGATGTGGTCGATTTTAAAATGATCGTTGACGAAATGTGGAGCACCGCTCAGCAGGAAATGGATTTTTTATTTGAGGCTAAAAATGCCCAGCTATTTAGCGAGTTAAACGCCGAGATTAAATACATCGGCTGTCCTAAAATATACAATCAGTATACGACTTCCAAGGTTTTGGTGATGGAAGATATTGTCGGCATTGAAATTGATGAAAAGAGTGCCCTTTTGGAAGCCGGCTATGATCTGGAAGAAATTGGTGTTAAGCTGGCGGAAAATTATGTCAAACAGATTATTGATGATGGTTTTTTTCACGCCGATCCCCATCCCGGGAATATGTTTATCCGTAATGGACAAATTGTCTGGATCGATCTGGGGATGATGGGAAAATTGTCCAAGCGGGAGATGGGTCTGTTGAGACGCAGTGTTAAAGCGGTGGCAACCCGGGATGTGGAAAGTCTGGAAGTGGCGATTCTTTCATTAGGAGTGCATAAAGGCCGGCGGATCAACCATTCTCTTTTATATGAAGCGATTGATCGGATGCTGGATGTCTACGGCACTGAAGAGCTCAGTAATATCAACATGGGTCGATTTTTGGAAGAAATCCTGCGGATCGCCGCTGAAAATCATATTGGTATGCCCAGAGGCATCAGTATGCTCAGTCGAGGTATGATCACCATCGAAGGCGTGATTGCCGAAATCTCGCCAGATGCCAATTTTGTTCGGATTATGGCCAACCATATGGCTGGTCAGCAGATAGCGAATTTTGACCTGCAGAACTTTATGGAGACGAATCGGCGGAAAATATTAATTTCCGGCGAAAAGGCCATTAGCATCCCGGGACAGATTTCCGATGTTTTAAGTCTGACCACCAAGGGGCAGTTAAAAGTGAATCTGGAGGTGTTGGGATCGGATGAGCCGCTGGCCGAAATCGATCAGATGGTTAACAAGATCGTGATCTGTATTATTCTGGCGGCTCTGCTGATTGGCTCCAGCTTTATTGCCACCACTGATATGACTCCCCAGATTTTGGGGATCCCGGCGCTGGGGGCATTGGGTTATTTTACCGCGATAATTCTAAGTCTAGCTTTGATGATTTCGATCCATCGTAAGAAACGAAAGCGCTAAATCAGGGTCGCTATTTTAATGGCACCAATACTCTGGAATTTTGCGGCAGCGATTAAAAAAATGAAATTTCTTAATTTTTCAATCAATTTAGATTAGAATGATTTGATTTGGGTAAATAATAAACAAGCTTTGATATAAGCTAATATACCAAAATGAAAAAGGAGAAGAAAATGAAAAGAAATGTAGTTTTAGGAATGTTGCTTGTTCTTGCTATAGTGATTTCTGGTTGTACGCAAACGCCGGCAACCACCCCAAAAACAGATTCAGAAACAAAGACGGACGTTGTTACCACGGCCTCGGTTGTTAATACGGAGGACGCCTTTATTAAAGCAATCAGTAAGGATGGCACCTGGATCATTGCCACCCTCGGTGATATGAAAATTAATTCCGATCTGGTCCTGGATGGCACCTTTGTCAATGGCAAGAAAGACGATGCTGGGAATGACATTGTCCAACGAAAGATTGGTCTCTATACCCAGGATGAAGCCCGAAATGTGACCGCTAGATTCACCCTGACTGCACCAAAAATTACCATTAATAGTCCCAAAGCCAGCATTGAGCATGGTACTTTTGTCGGTGATGTTTATGTAACAGCGACAGATTTCCAACTTAAAGATCAAAAAATTGAAGGGAATGTGTATTTTACAAATCCCGAAGCCCAATCCACCTTCAAAATGGATGCAACAAGTGTAGTTACTGGTGTTCAGGAATTAAAGCAATAGATGTAATTGTTTGACATTTCACAATTAAAATTTTGGGAGCCTCTAAATTGAAGTGTGAAATACATCAATTTAGAGGCTTTTATTTATTAATTCAGATTATTAATGTAGAAAATAATTGTTGATAAGAGGATAAAAAAGGGTTGTGAGATAAAAATTTGAATGCGCAAGCGATTCAAAAGGAAACAAAAAAGTCAAAATCCGGAGGTGCATTTTGGAAAAGAACATTATTATATTAGGAGCCGGATATTCGGGGATTCTAATTGCAAAAAAGTTGGCCAAACGGTTGAAAAGTCAGGACGATATTAAAATTACCATAATTAATAAAAAAAGCTATCATACCATGCTTACCGAGCTCCATGAAGTGGCCGCCAATCGGGTGGAAGAAGACAGTATCCGAATCAGCATCAAACGCATTTTTGAAGGCCGAAATGTTGAGGTAGCAATCGATACAATCACTGCGATCGATTATGATAAGAAACAATTAACCGGGAAAAAATCGACTTACAGTTACGACTACCTGGTTATGGCTTCGGGTTCACAGCCGTCGTTTTTTGACATTTGTGGAGCGGAAGTCTATACTTATAAACTGTGGTCTTATGAAGACGCCATCAAGCTGAAGGGACATATCTTTGAAATGTTCACAAAAGCTTTGCAGGAAACCGATCAGGCTGAAATACAGAAATTGCTTAGCTTTTATGTGTTGGGAGCCGGATTTACCGGTGTTGAAATGGCCGGAGAATTGGCGGAATGGGTACCGATTCTCTGTAAAGAATTTGAAATTGATCGCGAAATGGTAAAAATTACTCTGGTTGATATGATGGACAGAGTCGTCCCCAATTTATCTGAAGCGCTATCGGAAAAAGCAAAAAGACGACTGGAAAAAATGGGTATTGAAGTCAGGTTAAAAACCGCTGTTGATTGTATTGGAGTCGACTTCATTGGTCTTAAACAAGCTGAACAACATCAGGAATTGCCGACTAATACCGTTGTCTGGGCGGCCGGCATTGAGAGTTCCGATATTGCCAATCAGGCCGTTCAACTTACCCAGGTTGGCCGCGGCCGAATTAAAACCGATGAATTTCTCCGAGCCGAGGGTAAAGAGGATGTTTTTATCGCCGGGGATAATATGTTTTATATTCCTGAGGGTGAATCAACACCGGTGCCGCAGATGGTTGAAAACTGCGAACAATCGGCAGCTACGGTTGCTGATAATCTGACCAGTGCCATTACCGGAACCGGAAAAATGGAAAAATATGCCCCCAAGTTCCATGGGGTAATGGTTAGTATTGGCGGGCGTTATGGTATTTCGTATGTCGGAACCGACAAAAAGAAATTTGCCTTACCGTCGTTCCTCTCGCAATTTGTCAAACATTTTATCAATATCATTTACTTTATCCAAATTTTAGGATGGAATAAGGTTTTTAGTTATATTCGCCATGAGTTCTTTACGATCCGAAATTGCCGCAGTTTTGTTGGCGGTCATTTTTCAAATCGAACCCCCAGTTTTTTATTGGTGCCACTGCGGGTTTTTTTAGGTGCATTCTGGGTCTATGAGGGCATTAAGAAAGTCAATGAAGGCTGGCTTCAAAAGCCGATGCTGACGCCGTTTTTCAAAGGCGCCAATGACCTGTTTTATTCGATTCTCCAGGCTGGCAGCGGAGGCGGCGATGCCGTGTCAAGCGCCACCGCGGCCGGATCGGGTGCTGAAGCGGCCGGAACCCTGTTGATTAATTGGAATATCTTGGGGCTCTTTAAAACTATTGTGATTCAGACGACGGATATTGCCATTAAATTCCAGGTAGGTCTGATGGACTGGTTCAAGGACACCGTTATTTTAAGCAGCGGCGGGTCAGAGATATTTTTTCAGACCGTAATTGTCTATTCTGAAATAATCGTCGGGGTATTGCTGATCGTCGGTCTTTTTACCACCGTTTCCTCCTTGTATTCAATCATTCTCCAGGCGATGTTTGTATCAACGACTGGGCTTTACCTGAGCACCTGGTGGATGATTTTTGCGGCAGTGGCTGTTATTTTTGGCGGAGGGAGCGTATTCGGACTTGATTATTATGCAATGCCCTGGTTAAAAGAACACTATAAGAATATTAAAATCGTCCGAAAACTATATATCTATCATGATTAAAAGTGAATTACCTCAAAGACTTGACTACCAGGCTGCCCTTGAAGCAGTTAGGCGATTGATCAAAGAGACCTTATTGGATACCGACGAATTAATCCTGGCGATGATGCAACACCTGACCTTGGGAGCTGGCAAAAATTTAAGAGCGATGTTATTACTGGTTTCGGCAATGGATGAAGAAGGCTTTGTACCCCAGGATGCGATTGTTGCCGGAGCCGCCGTGGAGATTTTGCATCTGGCCACCCTGGTTCACGATGACATCATCGATGAGGCCGAAATTCGACGGGGAAATGCCAGTCTGCAAAAGAAGTTTGGCAAAAAAGAGGCGGTAATCTGCGGCGATTACCTCTTCTGCATTGCAATCGCGATGGTGGCTGAGATTTCTAATTGTTATCCCGAAAAGCTGAAAGAATTTACCCAGGCAATGACAAAAATATGTTTAGGCGAACTGCGTCAATTTAAACACAATTCCGACACCGATCTGAGTGTTTTGACTTACCTGAAAATAATTGCCGGTAAAACTTCGGCGCTTTTTTCACTGGCGATGTATTCCGGAGCGATCATTAACGGTAGCTCTGATAAAGAGGCCCGTTTTATGGGCCGGATTGGTCACAATATGGGGTTGGCTTTTCAGATCCTGGATGATTGTGCCGATTATGAAGCCGATGTTGTGGTAACGAAAAAAACGGTTAAGCATGACCTGGCCGAAGAAGTCATCACTTTGCCGTTAATTTATGCTTTTCTGAAAAAACCCGAGCTCAAACAGCGAATCCATCAGCAGCAATTGTCCGGGTTCGAAATCAACGAAATTATTGCGGAAGTGGTTAGTCTCGGTGGGGTATCCATGGCCCGTGATGTGGCCGAGAAATATTACCGCAAAACCGAAAAAATGATCGCTGCCCTGCCGAATAAGCATCAGCGATTATTAATTGGAGAGATCCTGGGGAGAATCTGGAAAGTTGAGAATTAACGGATGATTCAGCGATTTTTAAATTATGTCGAGATTCGGACAAAAATAGCCAGCCTGCTGCCCTTTTTACTGGGTCTGACTTATGTTCTATATGTCTATCAACAGATAAATATTTTGAATACCCTGCTATTTTTCGCTTCGATGCTGAGCTTTGATATGGCAACAACCGCCTTGAATAATTATATCGATGTGAAAACAAATGATAAAATACTGGAATTTTCTCAGAAAACCGCCAAACAGATATTGATTTTTCTCTTGATTCTGGCCATATTATTGGGGCTGGCGCTGGTATTTTATACTGGAGTGGTCGTTTTGATTTTGGGAGCGCTCTGTTTTGGCGTGGGGATCTTCTATACCTTCGGACCGGTACCGATTTCGCGAATGCCCCTGGGTGAAATTTTCTCCGGGTTATTTATGGGTTTACTGATTCCCTTTCTGGTGGTTTTCATTAATGCTCCGGAGCAAAGTTTGATTTATTTTACTTTTACAAATTGGCTGCTGCAAGTGTCATTTAACATTTTAGATCTGCTCAAATTGGCCGTTGTAACAATTCCGGCGATTGCGGGGATTGCCAATATTATGCTGGCCAATAATATCTGTGATGTAGAAGATGATATTAAAGTAAATCGTTTTACGCTGCCTTATTATACAGGGATAAAAAATGCTCTGAACATGTTTGCCGCCCTTTACTATCTAGGATATGCAGCTATTATTGTGATGGTGTTGTTTGGATTGGTGCCAATTTATGGATTAATCGTGATTGCGGGTTTAATTCCGGTTCAAAAAAATATTTCGAAATTCAGAAAACAACAGTCCAAGATCAAAACCTTTTCCTTGAGTGTGCAAAATCTAGTGATCTTATTATTCCCGCTAATCATTGTTTTGACAATCGGCGCGATCCTTAATTAACTAACCTTAACTAAATTAATCTTGATTAAATAATTTTAGCGATAAATTTACATGCCCTTAATCTAAACTTTCCAAACCGTTAACATATGGTACTGCAACGCATGTTAGACTTTTAACAGCGATAAAGATAATCGGGAAACCTAGCATCTTTATCGCTGTTATTTTAGTTTATCAGGCATCAATCATATAAAAAGCAGAAGATGGAGAGAAGTGTAAATGAAATGGTTTTATAATTTAAAAATAGGCCGCAAAGTAATTTTGGGATATCTGATCATCGCCGCCATTGCCGGGGGGATTGGCGCCATGGGACTAGTGGGAATTCAGAAAATCAGTCAGCAGGATGTCTATCTTTATGAGAAAATGGCCAAGCCGTTGGGCGAACTGGTTTATATTGTCGACTCCTTTCAGGGGATTATCGGCAAGGTTGACGATTTAACTGGGGCCACCACGCCGGATGACATTGATGCCATTGAAAAAGAAATTCTCAAAAAAAATGCCCGCTTTGATTCCAATCTTAAAACCTTTCAAACGACCTTGATGGATCCGGAAGCCATCAAAATAGCCGATGAAACCTATTTGCTCAAAGATCAGTTTGATGCGATGGTCACCGAAATGTTTAATCTTGTTCATCAGGGGAAATCGGCGGAAGCAGCTGTTTTAGCAAAGAGCAGTGAGTTTGAAGCGATCCACACCCAAATCGAAGCCAACTACCGGGAAATGATGGAGCTGAAACTGGCGATTGTCAAAGCCACGGCCAAAAGCAATCAGGCTATTGCGGCATCTTCAACGCTGTTGACAATAATCTTACTGGTGGTGGGGGTGATCCTGTCACTATTATTGGGCCTGCTGATTGCCTCGACGATCACCAAACCGATTGCCAGCATCAAGCTGATGATCAAAGAAATGAGTTTGGGTCATCTGGGGATGCGGCTGAACATGGATTACCAGGATGAGGTTGGCGAAATGGCGGCGGCCATGGATCATTTTGCCGATGATCTGCAGCATGTAGTCATTGAAACCATGCACCAGATTTCAGCTGGGGATCTGTCAGCTGATATTGAACCCAAGGATGATCAGGATGAAATAACCCCGGCTTTGAAACAGACCATCGAAACCATTCGCGGACTGATTGCTGAGTCGGTGATGCTGTCCCAGGCCGCTGTTGAAGGGCGGTTGGAAATCCGCGGCAACGCTGATGCTTTTAACGGCGGCTTTAGAGAAATTCTGGTTGGTTTTAATCACACCTTGGAGGCGCTGGTAGTGCCCCTGAATGTGGCGGCAGAATGTGTCAGCCAGATTGGTTGTGGGATCATCCCAGAAAAAATCGAGGACACCTACTATGGCGATTTCGAAACCTTTAAAAACAGTCTCAACGCCTGCATTGACGGCCTGGAAGCCCTAAAAGAGGGGAATGATGTATTGGGACTGATGAATCAGAATGATTTTTCCCAATCAATCCAGGGTGATTATCTGGGGATTTACGCCGAAATTGCCGAGTCCATCAATGGCATTCGCAGACTGCTGCTGACGATTACCAGGATTGCCGGAAATATCAGCCAAGGAGATCTCAGCGATTTGCCGGAGCTGCAGCGGGACGGGAAACGCAGCGAAAATGATCGTCTGATGCCAACCCTGGTGGGGATGATGGAAAATATTTACTTGCTGGTGGCCGAAACCGAAACCATGGCGCAGATTGCGGTGGAAGGGGATTTGAGCTATCGCGGTGACAGCAGCAAGTTCAGCGGCGAGTACGCTACTGTCATCGACGGCTTTAATCAGACCCTGAATGCGGTGATCGAACCGGTCAAAGAAGCTTCCAGTGTACTTCAGGAATTGGCCCAGGGTAATTTGCAGACCATGGTGATGGGAGAATACCAAGGCGATCACGCTAAAATTAAAGAGGATCTCAATCAGACTATCGTTTCCCTGGAAGCCTATGTGGGCGAAATTATCGGGACTCTGGCAGCCATGGGGCGGGGGAATCTCAATCAGGAAATTACCACCGAATTCCGGGGCGATTTTTCAGCCATAAAAATGTCCCTCAATGACATCAATATGCAGCTGAGTACCACGCTTTACGACATCGATGCAGTTTCAGCCCAGGTCGAAAGTGGCGCTATCCAAATTTCTGACAGCGGTCAGGCGTTGGCTCAGGGCACCACCGAACAGGCCAGCTCGATCCAGGAACTGACCGCCTCCATCGAAGAGGTCGCAGATGAAACGAAACACAATGCCATTCGGGCCAACGAAGCCAATGAACGGGCGATTGCTGTTCGCAACAATGCCGAAGTTGGTAACAAGCAAATGGGAAAAATGGTGGCCGCCATGGTTGAGATCAATGATTCGTCTCAAAATATTTCTAAAATCATCAAGGTGATTGATGACATTGCTTTCCAAACCAATATTTTAGCCCTCAATGCGGCCGTCGAAGCGGCCCGGGCCGGCCAGCACGGCAAAGGCTTTGCCGTGGTTGCTCAGGAGGTGAGAAATCTGGCGGTTCGCAGCAGTGCGGCTGCCAAAGAGACCACCAGTCTGATTGAAGGTTCCATCGATAAGGTGGAAACAGGCACCCGGATTGCCGATGAAACGGCAGTCAGTCTCAAAGAAATCTTAGCGGAGATTGAAAAAGTAACCGACCTGGTTAAAAATATCGCCCAGGCTTCCAGCGATCAGGCGCGAGAAATCGGCCAGATCAATCAGGGCATTGATCAGGTTTCAATGGTGGTTCAAACTAATTCAGCGACAGCCGAGCAAAGTGCCGCCGCTAGCGAAGAACTTTCCGGCCAGGCCCAAATGCTCAAACAAATGGTGGGCGAATTTGAAATCAGACCCCAGCGATAGTTACGAAACACAGAGCTTCAATAGTTTGTTGACAACCGATGAACCCTTTAGGGGTTCTTTTTTTGTTTAATAATCCTTGACAATTATTCAAGATAGTATTATTGTATTAAGTAAGTAATACAACAATACAATAATACACAGGAGGACAGCAATGAAATGGTACATCGATTCCGATCGGCCCATCTATAAACAGTTGGTCGAACAAATAGAGCTCCGCATCATCTCAGGATTTTATGCCCCGGGAGATAAACTTGAATCAGTACGGGAGCTGGCCATGGATGCGGGAGTTAATCCCAATACCATGCAGAAATCGTTGGCGGAACTTGAACGCATGGGCCTTGTTTTTGCACAAAGAACAAGTGGCAGATTTATTACGGAGGATTTGAAAGTGATCGAGGAAGCAAAAAAAACAATAGCCGTTCAGGAAATTGGCGCTTTTCTGGAGAAAATGAAAAAGTTGGGACTGGATAAGTCGGAAATATTGGCCTTAATGGAAAAAGTTGCGGAAGGGGACAATCAGAATGACGATATTAAACGCTAAAAACCTGACCAAAACATTTGGCAAAAAGACCGCCCTGGCGCAAATTGACCTGGACATCCCCAGAGGACGGATTATTGGTCTGCTTGGGCCAAATGGCAGCGGCAAGAGCACCTTTATCAAGCTGGCCACCGGACTGCTGGTGCCGACGTCTGGTGAAATTACTATTGATGGGGTGGCGCCGGGGGTTGACACCAAATCGAAAACCTCATACCTGTCCGAACGCACCTATCTTAACGGGTGGATGCGCGTGAACGAGCTGCTGGCTTTTTTTGAAGATTTTTATCAGGACTTCAACCGCATTAAGGCCGAAAACATGCTCAAGGATTTAAATATCAACCCCAACGACCGCTTAAAGACCATGTCCAAGGGCACCAAAGAAAAGGTGCAGCTTATTTTAGTGATGAGCCGATCAGCCGAGCTTTATCTGCTGGATGAACCGATTGGCGGCGTCGATCCGGCCGCCCGGGATTATATTCTCAATACGATTATTACCAATTATAAAGAAGATGCCTCGGTGATTATCTCAACTCACTTAATTGCCGATGTTGAACAGATACTCGACGATATCGTCTTTATTTCAAATGGGGAAATAACACTGACTTCTTCAGTCGACGAAATAAGAGAAACACATAACCAGTCAGTGGATGGATTATTCAGGGAGGTTTTTAAATGTTAACAAAGTTACTCAAAAACGAAATAAAGGCCACAGGGAGAATTTTCCTCCCCTTATACGGAGCGCTGCTGATTTTAACAATTGTTACAAAATTGGCATTGGCTTTCGGTGCCCCCGATTTTTTTAGTGATAATGTGGCCACCAACCCGTTTATGGAAGTGGTGATCGGAATCAGTTTCACCCTATATTTTATTGCCGTGGTGGCCTTATCCGTGATGACGCTGGTGATGATTATTCAGCGGTTTTATAAAAATTTATTTACCGACGAGGGCTATCTGATGTTTTCGCTGCCAGTTAAGACCTGGGAACTGGTTATATCTAAACTATTAGTGGGACTGATGTGGTCAGCCGTCTGTACGCTGATGTTCGTGATCTCATTTTTTATTCTCTCACTGGGTTCATTTACGATGATGGATCTGACCCAGGGTATTAGCGCCGCATATATGGATTATTTTAACACCTTTGGAGCGAGTCTTAATATTTTGATTTTTGAAATCATTATTTTTGGAATTGTCAGTACCATCGCTTCGATTCTGATGATTTATGTATCGATTGCGATTGGCCAATTATTTAATCAACACCGGATCGTGGCCTCGTTTGGAGCCTATATCGTCATTACCATTGCGATTCAGATTATCAGCTCAATCATGATGGCCATTTTTGCCATCGGCAATCTGGATACCGTGATTTCCCAAGGCAATGATATTCAGGCGATGGAGATGATGCATTGGCTCATCAATGGCACGACCTTATTAAATGTGATGTTATGCGGCGGCTTTTATTTTGCCACCCAATATATTATGAAAAATCGTTTAAATCTGGAATAATTTTTATCCTGTTTATGTTATAATAGTAAGCAACATAATGTTAAGTAAATCATTGAGAAAGAAGGTCGATTTTAATTTTTATCCAAGTCAGAGATTTGCACAAAGATTTTAAGTTGGGGAAAGAAGACATCCACATCCTCAAGGGAATCAATTTGGACATTGAACAAGGGGAAATGGTGGCCCTTCTGGGTCCTTCGGGATCGGGAAAATCCACCTTTTTAAATGTACTGGGCGGGTTGGTACCACCGACATCCGGAGAAATCAAAATTCGGGATTATCTGATCAGCGAGATGACCGAGAACGAACTTTGTCTTTTCAGGCGGGAACACCTGGGCTTTATTTTTCAATCCTATAATCTAATCTCCACCATGACGGCGATGGAAAATGTGGCCTTAGCGCTGACCTTTGCCGGAGTTAAAAAAGAAATCCGCCGGGAACGAGCCAAAGAAGCTCTGGAAGTGGTGGGACTGGTCGATCGGATGGGCCACAAGCCCAGTGAACTGTCCGGTGGCCAGCAGCAACGGGTCAGTATTGCCCGAGCCTTAGTTAACCACCCGGAGATTATTCTGGCCGATGAACCAACCGGAAATCTGGATTCCAAAACCAGTGCCGATATTATGGAGATGATTTATCGACTCAATCGGGAAGAAAATCAAACCTTTGTCATTGTCACCCATGATCCGGACACCACCAAGTATTGCACCAAGGTCATCCATATGCAGGATGGCCTTATTGAACGTTCTGAGAACCAATAGTAGGAATCACAAAAACCGAGCTACAAAAATATGAACTACAAAAAAATAGAAATGGAGAAGCAGATGAAAGCAAAAACAAAATTCGGTTTCACAACAAAAGCAATATTTTCCGCCGTGATGGTGGGTTTATTGCTATTGTTATGTTTTAGCCCAACGGCCGTGGCAGCCCCAGAGCAGCCCCTGTTGCAGATCAGTTCGGTGACCTTTAATCCGACCACCGTATCGCCGGGAAAAGAATTTAAAATGATTGTTACCTTAACCAATCATGGGGATTACAATGCCCATAATGTGACCCTGGACGTCTTATCCCAATCTGGAGTGGCTGATTTAGGCGTCTTTTCAATGGTGGGCAGCGGCAGTCATTTTTATCTGGAAAAAATTGCTTCGGGAGAGAGTGCTACCATCGAAATACTGATGGTCTCATCACCCAATGCTGAAGCCAAGAACTATAACCTGAACCTGCAGTTAAACTGCGAAACCAGCGGCGGAGAAGCCTATAATTTTACTGAAACGGTGGGAATTGTTATTAATGAAAGTGATTCGATGTCAATTATTGCCCCAGACCGTTTTGTGCTTAAAAAAAATGACAAAGGTGTCACCCCGGTGGAATTTGAAATTGCCAATTATGGTTCCAATCCGGTGCGCGGGGTGCAGGTGAACATTTCCGCCGATGGGGTTGACTTTTCTAAAGACTATCAGTATTATGGGACCTTTGAAAAAGACGACAATGACGATTTTTCAGCTGATGTCACCACCGCCGAAACGGGCGAATTTCCTGGCAAGATAACGCTGAAATATATGGATAGTTTTAATAATGAACGAACCTTGGAAAAAAATATTACCATTGTTTCGGAAGAATCCACTAAACAAGCGACTGACAGCGGAGATGAGAATATTTTCCAGAAATTTTTGCGGGTTGTTTTTGGCATTGGGGCATAGCGAGGTGATCGGGTGAATAAGCAAGAACTCCTGCGTCTATCCTGGGAGAATCTCTGGCGCATGAAATTTCGAACGATTCTTACCATTATCGGGGTGGTCATCGGGACTTCCTCTATTATCGTTATGGTTTCCATTGGAAACGGCGCCCAAAAAAGCATTACCGACGAATTGTCCGGTGTTGGTTCGGTAACTACCCTGCAGGTCTATCAGGATTTGTCATCCATGGGGATGTCGGCAGTGAGCGGTGGAAAGCAAAAAGATAAGGTGATTCTTAATGATGACGCCATCAAAGATATGAAGAAAATTGATGGAGTTGTAGCAGTAACTCCGGTTGTTAGTCTTAATGGTGGAGAAATTGAATTAAATCGTGACCAATACGGTGTTTCTCTGATGGGGATTGACTATGGGGTCTTGAAAGATATGCGTTATGAAACCACCAGTGGTAAAAAACCCGGTGCCAATGACGAGAATAGTGTGATTCTCGGGAAGGAGGCGCTGACCAGTTTTACCTTAACGGGGATCTCCGCTCAACCGGAAGCGAGCACCATCAACATGGAAGATCTGATTGGACAAAACGTCAATTTGATTGTTAAGCGCACCAATGCTGCCGGTGAGGAAGAGATTCGCAGTCAAAAATTAAAGGTTGCTGGAATCCTGGAATCGACGGGTGGTAACGAAGATTATTCCATCATTGCGGATTATCAACTGGTCACTGAACTGAATGAATGGCAAACTGGTATCAAAAGCAATGTCAAAAAGAACGGCTATGCTGAGGCATTAGCAACCGTTGAGGATTCTTCGGTGGTTAACAGTGTCACCAGTGAAATTGAAGCGATGAAGTTTACCGTCTTTTCGATGCAGCAAATTCTGGATTCCATGGGCAGTGTCTTTCAGATGCTGCAGATTTTGTTGGGCGGTATTGGCGGCGTCGCTTTGCTGGTAGCATGCATTGGGATTGTCAATACCATGACCATGTCCATTTATGAACGGACTAAGGAAATCGGGATTATGAAGGTTATTGGGGCATCGATATCGGATATCCGGAACATGTTTATTGCCGAATCCACGATGATCGGCCTGATTGGTGGCATTGTCGGAATTATCATCAGTATTGCCCTGTCTTTGCTGATCAATCTGATCGCTGGTTTTTTTATCGGTGGCGAGGGTGGCGTAACCATTTCTTATATTACTCCGGGGCTGGTCATTTTTGCGCTGGTATTTTCAGCACTGGTAGGGATGCTATCGGGAGTCCGGCCAGCGATTAAAGCGGCTAATCTGAGTTCCCTGGACGCAATCCGCAGTGAGTAGATATTAAAGAAAACAGATAATAGCGAAATTGAACGCAAAGCAACATTTGTTTGATGTTTGCTATTTTACAATTGATTATTTTTAAAAACTGAAAACGATAAGAAAAGAGGAGAAAATATGAACTATTTAAATTTGTTAATCCATCCGGTCAAATTCTTTAAACAGGTTGCAGAAAAAGAAAAACTGTCCCTATTAGTACCAATCCTTATTTTGGTAATCATCGGTTTGATATCGGGAGTTGTTGCCGCTAATTTGGTGAGTACCATGGATCTTCCTGCCGAACAGATTGGCATGGTGAAAACCGTCACCATTATTACTGCCATCATTTCCGGAACCATCAGTTTAGGAGTCGCTCTGGTCATTAAGGCCGGCATTTTTAACCTGGTGCTGAAAAAAATGGGCGGCGAAGGTTCCTTTAAAACGGCGGTCTATGTGATCGGCTTAAGCTATTTTCCCAAAATTATCCAGAGTATTATGAATGTCTTTTTCCAAAAACCGATTGATATGACCAAGGTTTCGCAAATGGACTGGGTCTCTTTTCTGGGGGGGATTTTTAGTGTTTTCAACATCTGGCAGGTTGTCCTGACGATTATTGGACTAGCGGTTGTTTATGGCGTTTCTTACAAAAAAACAGCGATTCCGGTGCTTGGCTTTGAAGTCGTAATGGCTGGGTTAAGCCTGGGGATCACGCTTTTTTCACTGAATTCCATGGCGGCTTTAACAACGACAGCTGTTAGTTAGAAAATTGTAATATCGAGGTTGTCAAGAAAAGACCGTACCGACCAATGATTAATCCATTGTTCGCTTACGGTTGCGGACATCCGCTGCCGTAAGCGCCTCGACGTGGACAATCAGATTAATCATTGTCAATACTGGTTTATCCTATCAAAATCGCAATCGTGTTCCAGCGGTAGGATCTAAAAAGGAGGAAAAGGATGGGAATCGGAATCGATTTAGGCGGCACCGCCATTAAAGGTGGGATTGTAAATGATCAGGGTGAAATTCTGGTTGAACGTTTAATTAAAACCGAGAGCCACCGGGGTTATGCCCAGGTAGTTGATGATTTGGTTGTGCTGATTAAAGAACTACGTTGCTCATCGCCAGAAGAAATAGTAGTCGGCATTGGGGTCCCCGGAATTCTTTCAAGTGACGGTAGTACCATTGTTTCCTGCCCCAACCTCCAATGGCAAAATGTGTCATTAAAGTATGATATTGAAAGCCAGGTTGCAGTTGAAGCGTTGCTAGTCAATGATGCCACCGCTGCCTGCATTGCTGAAGCAGCATTTGGCAGTACTCAGGGGCGTGCCGATTCAGTAATGTTCACCCTTGGCACCGGCGTTGGTGGTGGGGTAATCTTAAATAATCGGGTTATTTCCGGAGCCCATGGAGTGGCTTCAGAATTCGGTCATATGTTGATGGCAGCGAATTTTTATGATTGTGCCTGTGGGAAAAACGGTTGTCTGGAGACTTTTTCTTCGGCAACGGCGATTATTCGCTATTGCCGAATGCGTTTAGAAGAGGGCGATTCATCAATCCTGACAGCGACACCGAATTTTGATGGCAAGGCGATCATGGATGCCGCCAAAGCGGGTGACGAATTGGCTGGGGAAGCGGTGAACCGCTTAGCTGAATACCTAGGTTGGGCCATTGCCAATATCAGTGATATCATCGATCCGGAAATTGTTACCATTGGTGGCGGTTTGTCCTATGCGGGCGAATATCTGCTGGATAAAATTAAACGAGAGACGATTAAACGGTTGACCTATCCCGATTATGCCAGACCAGAAATTGTACTGGCCAAATTTAGAAATGAAGCTGGTTTGATCGGGGCGGCAAATCTCAAACGTTTTTTATAGTTAGGCAGTTGCGCAATTCATAAACATTGAACAATCGTTGCTTTGTGTTTTGTTTTCCCTAAAAAATTCAAGAACATTTTTGGTGTTATTTGGGGTAGAATTTTCGAATTATAAAAAAATCATTGTAATAATGCTTAGAATGAATATAATAGAGATAAGTCATACTAAATAAAGGAGAAATTCGATGCAAAAATATGAATGTGATGTCTGTGGTTATATTTATGACCCAGAATTAGGTGATCCAGACAACGGTGTAGCAGCAGGAACTGCGTTTGCGGATATTCCAGAAGATTGGGTATGTCCTGAGTGTGGAGTTGATAAAAACAGTTTTTCAGAAGTATAAATCCAATCAATAATCAAAAAATTAATATGTACTGGCTTTAATTTGGAAGTGTAAAATTTTGATCTGATCTTGATCAAAGTTTTACACTTTTTTTGCGCCTAATTCTTACCTTTAGATAGTATTGAGTACATAATAATCCTAGAAATAGCAATATTATACCTATTATTCAGTCTAAAAATGATATACTCTTAATATATAGATGTTATACGATTACAATTGATGTAACGAAGGTGGTGCGAAAGTGAAAAAAGCGTTTGAAAATAATAATTGTGGAAGAGGATCCAGTCGCGCACATTTGATTCAACTCGTGGATAAAGAAGTTATTATTAAGATCCTGGATGCATTTACAATTGTCACGAGTCTGACAGCAAACATTGTTGATGTAGACGGTCATTCAATCTTTTCTAAAAAAGATGCGCAGAAAAATTGTGATTTCTGTCATATGATTTGGAAGATGGAAAAACAGAAGGGGATTAGTCGATGTGTCGGCGCATATGCCCGAGCAGGAAAACAAGCGGCTATTTTTGATGAACCCTATATTTTTCGATGCCCGGCCGGGTTAATTGAATGGGCTGCTCCCATTATTTTTGATGAAGAGCATCTGGGAACCATTATTTGCGGACAAGTTTTAATGTGGGAGCCGGAAGAATTTTTTTGGATTGAATTGGAAGAAATGAACCAATTCTTAACAGATGACTTTAAAGAGTTATTTGAAGCAGCTAAGAAATTACAGGTTGTTTCTGGGGAGACGGTTCAAGGGGCCGCATCGCTGCTACATGTCATCGCTAATTATATCATTAAAACAGGTGGAGAAAGTTTACATCAAAAGAAAGAAATTGAGTTACAACAACTTTTATTAAATGAGGAAATCCAAACGCGAAAGAGTCTTGAAGAAAAGCTGAATAGCCAGAGTTTGAATTTTTTCCTTGAAAAAGAAAAAGCATTAATCTGTAAGATTAAGCTCAGTGATTTAGATGAGTGTCGTAAACTCTTTAAGGTGATGCTGGCGGATATTTTTTCCAGCTGTGGGGAGAAGATTCTGATTATGAAGGGCCGAGTCTATGAGCTGATCGTCGTGATGTCCCGAGCCTGTGTGGAAGCAGGGGTTGACATTGAAAAATCAATGAGTTTTAATGCGAATTTATTACAAGAACTAAATAATTGCTATAGTATTCGAGAAATAAACATCGTTGCAAATTCGTTATTAGAACGTTATTTAGATGAAATTGAATGCCACAGTAAATCAAAAAACAGAGCAACTGTTGAGGGAATCAAAGGATTTATACGGAACAATTATAAAAACAACAATTCACTTGAAGAGATTGCCGATTCAGTCTATTTAAGTCCTTTTTATGTCAGTCGGATTTTCAAAGAAAGTCAAAACATGACGGTAATGGATTATGTTACCAAGGTTAAGCTGGATGAAGCAAAAAAAATGCTTAGCAATCCCCGGTATAAAATTGAGGAAATTGCAGTTTCACTAGGATATAGCGACGGTAGCTATTTTTCAAAAGTTTTTCGCCGTAACGAGGGAATGACACCAACACAATTCAGACAAAACCTCTAGAAGGAGAAAATAAATGGATGATTACATCAAAGAAATTCAAAATGGGTTGATAAATGGCGATGCGGAAGTGGTCAAAAACTCAACTGAGCATGCTCTGACTAAGGGGATTCCAGCAGAGGTAATTATAACTTATGCGCTTATTCCGACAATGGAGGAGATCGGCAAGGAATTTAGAAGTGGAAATATTTTTATTCCTGACGTGTTAATGTCGTCAAGAGCAATGCATGCAAGTCTTTATGTACTAAAACCCTTAATTATTGAATCCAATCTTAAACAGAGAAAAGGGCGGATCATCATTGGTACTGTTGCTGGAGATCTTCATGATATTGGAAAAAATTTGGTATCCATGACCCTTCAAGGCGATGGGTACGAAGTGATTGATTTGGGAATCGATGTACCAGCAGCATCATTTATATCAGCGATTCTGCGTTATAATCCGGATGTTCTGGCGATGTCGGCGCTGTTAACCACCACCATCGGGGAATTGAAACACGTCATTCAGGCAATTAGCGATGAAGGGTTGCGAGACAGTGTGAAAATTGTCGTCGGTGGCGGACCGGTTACTCAGGACTATGTTGATGTGATTGGAGCAAATGGCTATGGCAAAGATGTTTTTGGAGCAATCGAAATTGTGAATAAATTGCTGGGGAATAAGGAAGGTTACTTCAATGTGTAATGGAAGACAAAACCAAAAACGTCCGACAATGATCCTGTTTACCGGTTTTCTTGGATCAGGTAAGACGACGACACTGTTAAAAGCCATTGAAATCCTGGCAGCAGCGCATAAGAAATGCGCCATTATTATTAATGAAATCGGGGATGTAGGGATTGATAATCGACAAATGCGGATGCTTGGCTACGATGTGCATGATTTATTTGGGGGCTGTGTCTGTTGCTCAATGAAAGTAACACTGGAAGTAACAATTAATTATTTGCTGGAAGAGTATGAGGATTTAGATTATATCCTATTCGAGCCTTCTGGAATGGCCAATCCATTATCCATGTATCCATCAATTACAAATTGTGGTTATAAACAGACAGAAATTTTAAATATTTTTATCTTTGATCCAACCCGGATTGCATTGTATGAAGAGCACATGAACCCGTTATTTCAAGATTCGCTTGATTTGGCCAGCTGTGTCCTGGTCAATAAAATTGACCAGGTGACGCTGAGTGCAATTGAAACAGCAGAGAAAATGGCAATTGACCAAAATCCTGACAGCATCATTTTCAAAATAAATTTAAATACGGCGCTAAGCCAGGGGTTTGAGCAATTTTTATTAGAAAGTAGGTAATCAGATGTATCAGGAAGAATTCTTGCCCGTTGTTTTCACCGTTCAATTCACCGTGGACCAAGCGTTACCGATCGAAAAGTGGCGGTCGCAGATTAATGATCTCTTGCACGTTTATGTCGATCAGGTGTCAAAAAACAAAGATCGAATCATCGGTCACATTAAAGCGCTGGCGCAAATTAACGACACAGAGTTTATTAAATACAGTTGTATCAGCAATGCGAATGTTATCAATAGCAAGTTTTGTGGAGAACATCAGGATGTCTTCAAAATAAACATGATTGTCAATTCGCTGGTTTCCAATATCAGTGCCGATGAAAGTCGTGTTTTATTTGAACGATCATGTAAAGTGATGCGAAATCAGAGCGTCATAATTTGTTTTGAAATTAAAAGTAATCATCCGAAGTCGGAGCATCACCATCATAAGGCCGGCGATGATTGTCCAATTTGTAATGGACATCAACATGGCTAAAGGGTTTAAGTCAGGCATAATTGTTATTTATTGCTATTACAAATAATAATTATGCTTATTTTATGCCTTTATTATAACTAAAAAGCAATATAGTACAAAGTATTATAAAAATCGTCTAGAGACGAAATCAAAAATCGAGCGTATGATGAGAGTATAAAATAAATTTTGTAAATCCTGCAGGTGCATAAAATTTATGCGAAACAGAGGAGGGGTAAATTAGTTCTTATGAGGCTATAAAATAAAATGATCGATTATAAAGCATTAGTTTGTTATATTGAAAATCTTGATGTTGAAAAAGCGATGGTAATAATAGAGTGTTTTATTGCTGAAAAACCAACTAAAGATGAAGGAATAGAAGTGATGAAAGCCTGTCAGAAGGGAACTGAAAAAGTTGGTCTTCGGTACGAAAGAGGAGAATATTTTGTCAGCGATTTATTAGTCGCCGGTGCTTTGTTAGAGGAAGTCAAAGAAAAATTGGAAATTATTATCGGGGAAGAGATTCAACATGTTAAATCAGGCATCATTACACTTGGATCAGTTTTTGGAGATGAACCTGAAAAAGGTGAAGTTGTGCTAGCTAAAATTGTACAAATGGCAGGTTTTGTCGTCATAAAATCTTGTACAAAGGTTTCATAAAAGAGGGTACTCAAATCGAATAAGAATTTAGGAGGAAAAAATGGCAACGAAGTTTACTAAAGTAGCATACACGAACTTAGATGATTTTGTATACGGTACATGTCCCAAACCAGTAACAACCAAAAGTGGAATGGTTATTGGTGGCGGCTTGGTTTATCCGGAAATTAATTTTACCTTGCCAGGTATGGATATCAATGATGAAACAATGCCGAAAGCCGCCACGATTTATTCCAATATTATTGAAGGTGTTTTAAAACGAGCTGCCGAATTATACGCACCGGGGGTTTTAATCGAATATGAAACGCTTCCCGATTTTACCGAACACCCTAAATACGGGATTGAAATCAATCGGATTCTTTTAAACGGAATGAAAGAAGCGGCTGAAAAATATGGTTTAAAAACCGCAATTCGAACGACCCCCAATGACTTAAGAGAATTCAGCCGTCCACCCATCATGCGTAGTGGCAAGTATTGGGAAACGATGCTGGAACTTTACGAACAGTGTGCCAAAGATGGCTCTGACTTCTTTTCAATCGAATCAACGGGCGGAAAAGAAATTCATGATAGTGCCCTGGTCAAAGCTGACATTCGCCTGGCAATTTTCGCTCTCGGTATTTTGGGTGTCAATGATATGGAATTCCTATGGAAACACTTGGTTGATATTGCCAAAGCAAATAATTGCTTTGCAGCTGGCGACTCGGCATGTGGTTTTGCCAACACCGCCATGGTTTTAGCAGAAAAAGGATTTATCCCTCACGTCTTTGCTGCCGTTATCAGGGTTGCCGCAGTGCCAAGAGCGTTAGTCGCCTTTGAACAGGGCGCCGTTGGACCAAGCAAGGATTGTGCTTATGAAGGACCTTACCTCAAAGCGATTACCGGCATGCCCATCTCCATGGAAGGAAAAACGGCAGCAGGGGCACATTTAAGCCCATGTGGAAATATTGCTGCAGCCGTAGCCGATACCTGGAGCAATGAATCCATTCAGCAAGTTAAGCTATTGTCAGAAATGGCGCCTGTGGTTGCGATGGAACAGTTAATTTATGATGTGCGCTTAATGAATGCAGCCACATTAAATGGTCAACAGGTACTATTCAGAGATTTGTTGGTTCAATCCGATGCCGCCCTGGATGTTCAGGCCTATGTTTTAAAACCAGATGTGGTGATGCGAATCAGTACTGAGCTGGTTAAAACCCAGGATAACTTCCTGAGAACTAAACTAGCTGCCCAACTGACCGTTGCGGAACTGAAAAAGGCGATTATTGAAGGCAAAGTAAAAAGTGATAAACGTGATATGAAATGGCTGGATAAAATGGAAAAAGCGATCGAAACGATCCCCGATGATCCCAATGAATTCTACAATGAAATGAAATCAGTCCTGGATATGGACAAATTTATTCCCAGTGAGTATGGCTTATAAACGACGAAAAACAAAACTTTGTGAGAATGATTAACGACCCGGAAAGAGAACAAGAATAAAATGAGATAAAACTTAGGAGGTTTAAAATGGCAACTTTAAAAGATGTATCCCAATGTGTTTTAGATGGTGATCTAGATGAAATTAAAGTATTGGTTCAGGCACTGATTGATGATGGAACCGACCCGATTGCGATTATCAATGATGGTCTGATTGCCGGCATGAATATTGTTGCGCCCCTGTTTAAAAGCGGCGAAATGTTTGTTCCGGAAGTTATGGAATCAGCCGATACCATGAATGAAGGAATGAAACTCGTAAAACCATTGATAACCGATGGCGATATCCCCAGCAAAGGTAAGATCATCATCGGAACGGTAAACGGTGATTTACATGATATCGGAAAAAATTTGCTGGTTATGATGATGGAAAGTCGAGGTTACACCGTCATCGATTTAGGTGTCGATGTGAAAGAAGAAGCCTTTACCGCAGCAGTTAAAGAACACAATCCTGATATTGTTGGAATGTCATCACTGCTGACGACAACAATGATGAAAATTGAATCCACCATCAAACAACTGGTTGCTGATGGGGTGAGAAATCAAGTGAAAATCATTATTGGTGGAGCCCCGGTTACGCAGGAATTTGCCGATGATATCGGTGCAGATGGATACTCGGAAGATGCCTCCACCGCGGTTGAACTATGTGATCGGATGATGAATGAACAGCGCAGTCCTGAAGCATTAAGCGCATAAATCGATTTAGAAAAGAAGGAGATAACAATCATGCTGACAATTGTAGGTGAATTAATTAACACCAGCCGGCCAGCGGTTAAGGAAGCGGCTCTGAAAAGAGATAAAGATATTATTCTCGATCTTGCGATTCAACAGGCCAAGGCCGGAGCGACTTATATCGATGTGAACTGTGGCAATATGATTAATAATGAAGAAGAAATAATGGCATGGCTGGTCAATACAATTCAAAGCGAGGTCGAAGTACCATTATGTATTGATAGTCCCAGTGCCACTGCATTGGATATGGGGTTGAGTCTTTGTAAATACGGACAACCGATGATCAATTCCATATCTGATGAAGAAGAGCGGTTTGATGCGGTGTTGCCGCTGATCAAAAAATATGATGCTAAAATTGTGGTGCTTTGTATGGACAGTACCGGAATGCCAGTCACATCAGATGATCGTATGAAGGTTGTTCATATCCTGCACAATAAATTGGTTGAAGCGGGGATCAAAGATGACGATATGTATTTTGATCCGCTGGTAAAACCAGTCAGCAGCGTTGGAACAGCAGGAATTGAGGTGCTGGAAACCATTAAGAAGATAAAAATTGATTACCCCGATGTGCATTTCATGTGTGGACTCAGTAATATTTCGTATGGACTTCCAAACCGTGCCATTCTTAACCGGCTCTTTGTTGTTGAGACGATGACCATCGGAATGGATGGCTATGTTCTTGATCCAACCAATACCAAAACGATGGCAGATATTGCTACCTCCAAAGCATTATTAGGGATGGATAATTATTGTGGTGGCTACATCAAAGCCCACCGTAGTGGGCTGTTAGGTTAGAATTTAAAATTCTTTATTAATTCCATGCGATAAATACAATAAAAGCCGGCATTCGTGCCGGCTTTTATTGCGCGCTAGATTCCGAACAGGCTCTTCATCCATAAAAAAAGAATGGGCATAAAAACAGCTGGCAAAAGATTACCAACCTTGATTTCCTTAATCTTTAACATATTGATGCCAATGGCCATAATCAGCACGCCCCCCACAGCATTCATTTCGGTAATCATTTCCGGCGATAACAAGGTTTTAACCGAGCCGGCTAAAAGTGAAATACTGCCTTGATAGAGAAACACCGGAATAGCCGAAAAAACCACACCAATCCCTAAGGTGGAGGCCAGAATCAAAGAAAAAATGCCATCCAGTAGCGACTTGCTCAAAAGAATGCTGAAGGTTCCGGTGAGTCCGTTTTCCAGCGCCCCCATAATGGCCATGGAGCCGGTGCAGAAAAGCAGAGAAGCACTGACAAACCCCTGGGAGATATTATTGTTATTGTTTTTCATCTTTGCTTCCAGGGTATCACCGATCCGTTTTAACTGTTTTTCGATATTAATCAGTTCGCCGATGATCCCACCAAACAAGAGGCTGAGCAGCATCAGCATGATGCTGGTGGTTTCGATGGTCATGGTGATGCCGATGACGACAACCCCCAAACCCAGTCCCTGAGTAATCGTCTCGCAGAGACGTTGGGGCAAGGCTCGTTTAAATAAAAGTCCGATAAAGCCGCAGACGAAGATGGCTGCGGCGTTAATAATGGTTCCAAGCAAAGAATTTACCTCCTGAAGATTGTGTTTTCTTTATTGTAACATAAAAGTAAATTCACTGAAATCATAACAACGATCTTGCCTCAAGTTATTACAAAATAAATAAAAAATGAGCATTTGCGATTAGTTTTAACATAAAAATTTCGTGAATTGTGTTAAAATAGAAAAAAGGATGTGAGGTGACTCTTATGATAAAGCGGTTTTCAGTGATTTATATTGGTTCAATCCGATGTGAACTGATTGTCGGACAACGGGGCAAAGGATGCATAAAAATATTGGATCGGGCTATGTTTCCCATTAATTTCGGAAGTCAGAGTTTCACGAAAGGTGAAATTTCATTTAAATCTGTTTATGCATTGTGCCAGACGATCAATGAATACATCGAGATGTCCAAAACTTATGACGTTGAATCCATCAAGATCTTTGGAACAACAGCCCTTCGTGAAGCACGAAATCGGCTTTATATTCTGGAACAGATTAAAATCAACACTGGCGGTTATGAGGTTGAGATTCTTGATAAGGAAGAAGAAACGCATCTGATCTATCGGCATATGATCTTAAAATGCGATCCAGAATTTAAGATCATCAGCGAATCCAAAGAAGACCAGATGCTGGCGTCGATATCCAGTGGCAATGTTTCAGTAGCACTATTAAAAAATGGCATTATTGATTATCATCAGACCGCTGAACTGGGCTATCTGAAAATGAAAGAGATCCTGAAATCCATCGAAGAGAATTCGGAGCGGTTTGAAACGCTGTTGATGGAGTTTATCTCGATCAATACCCAGGACATCGTTGAAAACATCCGCAAGCGTCAGATTAAAAAGCTGTTTGTTTCTTCTCATGAGGTCGATGTTATTGCCCAGCTATGCGGGTATACCACGCGGCAGGATTATTATATTGTCAATGCTGAGGAGTTCGGCAAGCTGTGTAAGATTGCCGGGGAGCTGACGGTCAATCAGCTGCTTAAAAAATACCCGCTGTTGGATCAAAACGAAGCCGAAACCCTCAATCACACCTTAATGCTTTATTTAAAACTGCTGGCTGAAACCGGCGTAGAAACCTTTATCCTGATTCCGATGCTGATTGGCGATGCCTTCTTAGATTTTGAATTTCAGGTTACTAAAAAACAACAGCTGATCGACTGGATTGATGAAGGCAGCTATTTGTCGGCTAAAACCATTGGGAAAAAATATCATACCAGTCACCATCACTCGGAATTTGTGGAAAAAATCAGTTTAAAAATCTTTGACGCCCTAAAAAAATATCATCAGTTGGGAAAAAGGGAGCGCCAGCTGCTTTCGATGCTCTGCTACTTGATGGAGGTAGGCAGTTTCATTGACCATAAGAACTTTTGGGTGCAGAGCCATTATATTATCGAGACTACTGACATTATCGGGGTTACCCAGGAAGAAAAAGCGGTGATGGGGAAGGTTGCTGAGGCGGTTAAAACCAATTTTATCAAGGTGGAAGAAAAGGTTCATTCTTACGATGAAAAAGAGCAATTGCTGGTGGCCAAGCTGGCGGCGATCCTGAAGGTAGCGATCGCTCTGGACAAGAGCTATCAACAGAAGATTCAGCACCTGCGTTGCCACGTTAAGGACGAAAAGCTGGTCATTGATGTGACCACCGGCAAGAATTTTCAATTAGAAGAGTATTTTTTCAAGGCCAGCCGTACAACCATGGAAAAAGTTTATGGCGTTAAACCGTTACTAAAGATTAAGAGGGTTGAATCATGAAAAGTAAATTATTTATCAATCGGGAAATTAGTTGGTTGGATTTTAATTATCGGGTGCTGGACGAAGCCTATGATAAAGGCAATCTGGTCATGGATCGACTCAAATTCCTGGCCATTACCGCTTCCAACCTGGACGAGTTTTTTATGGTTCGGGTGGCCGGGATTATGGATCAGATCAATGTTGGTTATACGAAAAAAAGCGTCGATGGGTTAACTCCCCTAGAACAACTGGCTACCCTCAATAACATGACCCAGGAAATGATGAATCGCCAGTATACCTGTTTAACAAAATCGATCTTACCAGAGCTTAATCACACCAATATCTTCTTTTTAAGATATGATGAACTGGATGATGAAGGCAAAGATTTTGCCCTGCACTATTTCCGGCACGAGTGTTATCCGGTGTTGACCCCTCAGGCGATTGATAACAGCCGTCCTTTTCCGCTGGTTAAAAACAATCAGGTTTATCTGTGTATCATGCTACATGATACCGAGGCCAAGGTCAAGGATGAAAAAGATTTTATGGCGATTCTGGAAATCCCCAAGGTCTTGGATCGGATCATTGCTCTGCCGCGTGCCAAGGATTCCAAAGCGCTAAATTATATTTTTGTCGAAGATCTGATCAGTCCCTTTGTTGACGAACTGTTTACCGGCTATGAGGTCAAGCAGGTTAATGAATTCCGGATCACCAGAAATGGCGATTTAGCCATCGATGAAGATGAGGCTGAAGATCTCCTGATTGAAATCGAGAAGTCGATTCAGCAACGTAAATGGGGTGCCAGCATCAAACTGGAAGTCACCAAAGACATGAGCAAAAAAATGAAAAAATGGCTGATGCATGAATTGGAAATTGATGAAAGCGAGCTGTATGAGCTTAAAGGTAATCTTGATCTGACCTGCTATATGAAATTCCAGAATCGTAACGAGTTTAATGAGTTACGAGAACCCCGGTATACCCCGCTGATCTCCAATGAATTTTATGAGGTTGAGGATATTTTTGAAGTGATCCGGGAAAAAGACCGCTTGCTGCACCATCCCTACCAATCCTTTCAAACCGTGGTGGACTTTGTCCGGGCGGCCTCAAAGTGCCCGGATGTGTTGGCCATCAAGCAAACCCTGTATCGGGTCAGTGGCGATTCACCGATTATTGAAGCGCTGATTCAGGCCGCTCAAAACGGCAAACAGGTTACCGTGCTAGTCGAATTGAAGGCTCGGTTTGACGAGGCCAATAATATTGTCTGGGCTAAGAAACTGGAGCAGGCCGGCTGCCATGTCATTTATGGGCTTGCGGGGCTGAAAATTCACTGTAAGATGATTCTGGTGGTGCGCAAAGAATCCGACGGCATCCGTCGTTATGTTCATTTGGGTACTGGTAACTATAATGACGTCACCGCCGGCCTGTATACCGATCTGGGAATGTTTACAGCCAAAGAAAACTACGGTTCGGATGTGTCGACGCTGTTTAATCTGCTTTCTGGTTACAGCCATTATACCTTATGGAAAAAGATTGAAGTCGCCCCGAAAACGATGCGAAATGCTTTTTATATCGGCATTGACCGAGAAATCGAAAATGTTCGGATGGGTGAAAAAGGCAAAATCATCGCTAAAATGAACGCCCTAGTGGATGAGGGGATCATCAACAAACTCTACGAAGCCTCCCAGGCTGGGGTTGAGATTGAACTGATTGTCCGGGGGATGTGCTCCCTGATACCCGGTTTGCCCGGGGTCAGCGATCATATTACCGTCCACAGCATTGTCGGGACCTTTCTGGAGCACAGCCGGATCTACTATTTCTACAATCAGGGCAAGGAAGACATCTTCCTCTCCAGCGCAGACTGGATGGAACGAAATTTAAATCGGCGGATTGAAACCCTGTTTCCAGTGGAAGACGAAAGCCTGAAGAACAAACTGAAACATATTATTGAGATCACCTTAAAAGATACCATCAAAACCCGGACGATGACCGAAACCGGCGAATATATCCGGATTGACAAGCGTGGTAAAGAGTTGCTGTCCTGTCAGGACTATTTCTGTGAAGAAGCAGAAAAAGAATTTGAACAGGCCAAAAGTACGGCCATTTTAAAACAAAAACTTGGAGGCGAATAAGATTGGATAGACGAAATATTGGTGTCATCGACATTGGTTCAAATAGTGTGCATCTGGTCATTGGCGAATATTATAATAATGAGTATTTTCAAATCATTGATGATGTGAAGGTAAATGTGCGGTTAAACGAGGGTCTATCCGAAACCGGGGAGCTGCAACAAGACCGGATGGACTTTGGAATCGAAACTCTGGCGATGTTTCAGAGTATGTGTACGGCCTACGGCATTGAAAAGGTCATCGCCGTGGCCACCGCCGCAGTGCGTAAAGCCTCAAACGGCGCTGCCTATGTGGCCCGGATTAAAGATGAAATTGGCCTGGATGTCGAGATCATTCCCGGCGAAGTGGAAGCCTCGATGGACTATCTGGGCGCGATTAATACTCTGGATATAAAAGATGCCCTGCTGATGGACATCGGCGGTGGTTCGACCGAATTTGTGCTGATCAAAGACCGCAAGAAGGTGGAAGCCGTCAGCCTGCCCTTTGGTTCCATCGATCTGGCCGATAAATTTGACCTGACCGATGAGGTGACCGATAAAAATTTAAAAGCCTTGGATGATTTTCTGAAAAATGCTTTTGAAGAAACCCCGATTTTGAAAAAAGCTCAGGGGTTGCCACTGATTGGGGTGGGCGGAACGATTCGAAACGTCGGCCGGATTGATCGCAGCATGAATAATTATCCGATGGAAATTGCCCATAATTATCGGATGAAATCCCGGGAAGTGAAACGTATCTGTGAAATGGCTGCCAGCATGAACTTGGCTGAACGCGCCAATTTAAAAGGACTGTCAAAAGGACGAATTGATATTTTCGTCGGTTCCAGCCATACCCTGGAACGGGTGATGAGGCAGATCGATTCACCGGAACTGATCATCAGCAATGCCGGTTTGCGGGATGGGATTATCTACGATTACTTCGGCTACAACGAGAATAATCTAGTTTATGATATTTTTGAGTTATCGTTAGTCAATATCATGCTTAACTTTAATGTCAATATTCCCCATGCCTACCATGTCCTCAAACTGACTGAAAACCTGTTTGAGCAGCTCAAACCGCTGCATGGCATCAAGCAGGATGTTCGTAAGATGATCCGGGCGGCGGCCATGCTTCATGATGTCGGCGTTAAACTGGCCTTTGCCAATCACCATGAACACAGTTTTTATATTATCTTAAACTCCGGACTTTTGGGGGTTGAGCAGAAAGAACTGCTGATGAGTGCTTTTGTGGCGCTGAATCACCGCACCAATAAAAAAATCCATATTTCCGAAGAATACATTGGTTTGCTTCAGGACGAAGAACGGCATCTGATTGATCAGCTCAGCCTATTCCTGCAGATTGCCGAATATTTGGATCGGAGTATGGATGGGGTTGTCAAGGATGTCAACTGTGTGATTAGGGAAAATGAAGTCCAGCTCAACGTGTTGACCACCGGTCATTCGGTGTTTGACAATATGATTATCAATGAATGCGGCAAGAAATTTAAACGGGTCTTTAATAAAACCTTGACAATTAAGAATAAGGTCATTATCGCCCGGCGATAAAAAATCAAAGCATTAAAGCTTTAACGCATTATATGAAAATAAAAACAGCGCCAATTATTTCACAAATAATTGGCGCTGTTTTTATTTTATGATCTTAGTAATCATTTTTTAGTTAGTTTTATTTATTGCGGTGACTTTTGCCCAGATAGGCTTCTTTAATGCTTTCATCCGCCAGTAATTCCCGGCCGGTGCCTTCTTTGGTAATTTTACCAGTTTCTAGAACGTAGGCATAATCGGCAACCTTGAGAGCCATGTTGGCATTTTGCTCGATCAGCAGAATCGTCATCCCTTCTTTATTCAGGGTTTGAATGATATCAAAAATACCCTGAACAACCAGTGGCGCAAGCCCCAGCGATGGTTCATCCATCATCAGCAGCTTGGGTTTGCTCATCATCGCCCGGCCCACTGCCAGCATTTGCTGCTCACCGCCGGATAAGGTTCCGGCGGCCTGCCAGGAACGCTCTTCAAGACGGGGGAAGAGACTGTAAATGTGCTTAATGTCGGCATCGAGATTGTCTTTACGCATGTAAGCACCAATCTTGAGATTTTCCAGTACTGTCAGATCGGGGAAAACATGACGGCCTTCCGGCACCAGGGTGATGCCCTTGTCGACCACCTTGGTGGTGTCCAGTCCCAGCAATTCATCGCCATTATAGGTAATGCTGCCAGACTTGGCTTTAACCAGATTGACGATCGCCCGGAGGGTGGTACTTTTGCCAGCGCCATTGGCTCCGATCAGGGTGACAATTTTGCCTTCGGGCACTTCCAGACTAATACCTTTAACGGCTTCGATACCGCCATAAGCGACTTCTAAATTACTAATCTTCAACATCAGCGTCTACCCCCAAATATGCTTCAATAACCTTCGGATTGTTTTGAATTTCATCCGGAGTTCCTTTGGCTATGGTACATCCAAAATCCAGTACGTAAATATGATCGGAAATTTCCATAACCAGATCCATATGATGTTCAATCATAAAGATCGTTAAACCGAAATCGGTTTTGAGTTTAAAAATCAGGTCGGTTAATTCATCGGTTTCTTGGGGATTCATCCCGGCAGCCGGTTCGTCCAGCAGCAGCAGCTGCGGCTTGGTGGCCAGAGCCCGGGCAATTTCCAGATGGCGTTGCTGGCCATAGGGTAGCGATGAGGCTTTCTCATTGCGTAGGTCGATCAGTCCTAATCGTTCCAGTAAAAACTCGCATTCGGCTTTAGCCTGGCGCTCACCTTTACGGGCTTTGGGCGCCCGGAGAATGGCCGATAAGAAACTGTAGTCGGCATTTAAATGGGTGGCTACCTGAACATTTTCCATCACGGAAAGCTCTTTAAACAAGCGGATGTTCTGGAAGGTTCGGGCGACGCCCAACCTGGTAATTTTGTCGGGTTTTTTTCCGGTGATATCAATTTGGCCGTCATTGCCGTCGCCATCGGTGGGGGTAATCAGCACCTTGCCACTGGTGGGCGTATAAACTCCGGTGATGACATTGAAGGCCGTGGTTTTACCAGCCCCATTAGGACCGATCAGCGCCGCCAGCTCGCCTTTTTTAATATCAATATTTAAGTCGTTAACGGCCACAACACCGCCGAACTGCATGATGACATTTTCTGTTTTTAAGAAACTCATTGCTTGTTACCTCCCTCAGTTGCGGTCTTTTTACCGCCCAATCGTTTTTTGAGGGCGCGGAATTTTTCGGCCATGAAATCCCAGGTGAGCTCATTGGTACCCATTAAGCCTTTGCGGTAGAAGAGCACAATGACCATCAGCAGGAATGAGAAAACAACCATTCTCAAACCGGGTCTAAAAATCGGCAGATCTAGGCCAAAAGCCATCGGTTCGTCGAGAAAACGCAGCGCTTCCTGGCCCAGGGTGACCACAAAACTGGCAATAATCGTTCCCGAAACACTACCCATACCACCCAGCACGATGATTAACAGGAAGTTATAAGTTAAGGTGAAATAGAATTGTTTCGGGTCAACGGTGCCGAGTAGTGCGGCAAACAAGCCACCGCCAATACCGGTAAAGAAAGCTCCGATCAGAAAGGAGGTCATTTTAGTTTTAAACAGACCAACGCCCATCGCTTCGGCAGCAATTTCATCCTCACGAATGGACTTGAAAGCCCGGCCATAGGTGGAATTGATCAGCAGCAGCGTCGCGATTACAATCAGTAGCGCAATCCCAAAGGTCCACCACAGACTGCTGATGGTGGGAATGCTTTTAATCCCCAGGGCGCCGTTGGTGATCGACTGGGTATTGGTGAAGACGATTCGGATAATTTCCGAAAAGCCCAGGGTCGCAATGGCCAGATAATCGCCCCGCAGCCGGAGACACGGATAACCGATAAAAAAGGCCACCACGGCCGTGACTAAGCCGCCGAGAATCAGCGCCACAATAAAGGGCAGCTGGATATTGGCTAAAAATGGTGCCATTGGTTCCAGATAGAAAATGGCGGCCCGGGATTCAACCGGGACGGTGAAAACCGCAACCGTATAGGCACCAATAGCCATAAAACCGGCCTGACCCAAAGAAAACTGTCCGGTAAAACCATTGACGAGATTCATGGCGAGACTAACGATCACGTAGATTGCACATAAATTCAGAATTCGCCGCAGATAAGAATCGACATAAATATCAGCAATTCCAATCCCCAGCAGCAGCACGACGAGAAAAAGTGCCGTTTTCCAATGTAGTTTTAAGTAGGCACCTAAACTGTTTTGAATGTCTTTCATTTCTGGTACCTCCCCTAAACTTTTTCAACTTGCTTCTTACCAAGGAGTCCATTGGGAAGAAACAGCAGAATGATGATCAAAATAACAAATGCGATGGCATCCCGGTAGCCGGTTAAGGCAGGGAAGAAAGCAACCATCAAAACTTCGGAAAAGCCCAGGATCAACCCCCCGAGAACCGCTCCTTTAACATTACCGATACCACCGATAACGGCGGCGATAAAACATTTTAAACCAGGAACAACACCCATGAGGGGTAACACTGATGGGTATTTCATACACCATAAAATAGCGCCAACTGCTGCCAGGCCCGAGCCGATGGCAAAGGTTGAAGAAATAACCCCATTGATCTTAATACCCATGAGTTTAGCGGTGTCGTAATCAACCGCAACAGCCCGCATGGCCATCCCAATTTTAGTTTTATTAATAATAAAAAGAAGTGCTGACATCAGGACAAATGCAACAATTGGAATAACAATAGAAACCGGTTGAAAGGACAAACCGCCGACAAAGAAAGGTGTTGTCAAAAGTGGGAATTCTGGGAAAGCCATGGGCTTGCCGGAGAACAGATAATTCGCCACATTTTCCAGTAAAAACGAAACCCCGATCGCTGATATTAACAGCGATGTTTTGGGTGCCTCCCGAAGGGGACGATAGGCCACCCGTTCGATGGCAACACCAAGTAACATGGTTAAACCAATAGTAATAATAAAAGTGACATACCAGGGAAGGAAAAATACCGCGATCCCAAAATATGTGAAATATGCAGCCATCATGAAGATATCGCCGTGTGCAAAGTTGATCAGTCTCAATATCCCATAAACCATGGTATAGCCTATGGCAATCAAGGCGTATAAACTACCCAGTGATAAACCATTGATAAGTTGCTGCAAGAATGTTTCCATTGTCATTCCAACGACCATAATTTTAACCTCGTTATATCATTTAATAGAATTGAATAATTGAATTGAGGGTATCTGATATCAAATACCCTCAAAGTTTGGATTTTGTGAAGGTAACGCCAAAAAATACACTTATGTATCAAGTTAACGCGCCCTTGCGTTATAAAAGAGAGTCATGCAAAACATGCTCTCTTTTGTGAATTGTTAGTGGTAAGTTATTACGAGCGACTAGTCAATCGTAACAGTATCCATGTAGGTGAACTTGCCATCTTTAACGCCTTTGATGACGGCCTGGTTTTTAGTGGCATCGCCATTGGCATCGATGGTAATCATACCAGTAGCACCTTCAAAGTCCTTAGTCGCTGCTAAGGCATCACGAATCGCAACGGGATCAGCAGATCCGGCGCGTTCGATCGCATCAAGGGTCATCATGTAACCGTCATATCCTAAAGCGGATACAGCAGCAATGTTAGCGCTGTTTGGATATGCTTTTTTGTATTCAGTAACAAATGTTTTGCCGGCTTCAGTCAGTGGGTTGGTGTCATCGAAGAAGGTTGACATAACCGCGCCATTAACATCAGCACCACCAACGGTGATGAATTCATTTGTTTCCCATGTATCACCACCAATAAATGGAGCGGTAATACCAAGGGCACGCGCTTGTTTGATGATTAAAGCAGATTCGGTAAAGTTACCAGGTGCAAAGATTACATCTGGGTTAGCTGCTTTGATGTTGGTCAGAATACCGTTGAAATCCTGATCGCCGGTATTGTAGTTACCAGTAGCCACGATTGCATTGGGATCACCACTTAATTTGGTGAATGAATCGGTAAAGAATTTTGCTAAACCAACAGAGTAGTCATTAGAAACTTCCTGGATGATCGCAACTTTTTTAGCATTCAGGTTTTTGTAGGCATAGTTAGCCATAACCGTTCCCTGGAAAGGATCCAAGAAACAAACACGGAAATAATAGTCGTTTCCAGCGGTAACCTGTGGGTTGGTAGCAGAAAGTGCTACGGCAGGAACTTTGTTAGTTTTAACAACGTCACCAGCGGCGATCGATAATGAAGAACCCCATGAACCAAGGATTGCAACAACCTTATCTTTTTCGATTAAACGAGCGGCAGCAGTGGTTGCTTCAGCTTTGTCTGACTTGTTATCAGCAATAACCAGTTCAACTTTTTTGCCTAATACTTCAGGACGTAATTGGTTAGCCAATTTAATCCCTTCAACTTCCAATTCACCGCCAGCCGCATTGGCACCGGTTAATGGTTCAAAGACACCAATTTTAATGACATCACTGTCAGCAGAAGAAGTTTTGGTTCCTCCGGAACAGCCAGCGACCATGGTAACGACCATTGCCATGGACAACAATAATGATAGAGTTTTTTTCAAGGTAAAGTCCTCCTTTTTCTTTTTTTCCTAATTTTTACCTGGGCCTATTATACCAAAGGTTAAGGTTTTATTGCAAGTTTATATTAAGAAATGTTTGAAGACAGCGGACACTTGTTTATAAAGTGCTGATTCAAAAGATTGAAAAAACGCATTAACACAGTAAAGTGATAAATCGCTGGATAAAATAGCTGCATCATTAGTCCGCGAATAGGTGACAGTTTAACGGGAACGCCAATATAGACGGTTCAGGTTTTTAAACCAGTCGACATCAATTTGGTTCAGGCCGTCCCGGGTCATCCGAAAGACCCAGTTATTGGTGGTGGTGCCTGGTTCGTTGATCCGGGTATCGTTGCCATAACCGCAGACATCCTGAATCGGCAGCATCACTAGATTGGCCACACTTTGAAAAAGGGTGCGAATAAAAGCCCGGCAGGAAGGACTTTGGTGACCGCCGAGCTGCCATTGGTCGGGCCAATCTTCGCGGTAGCCACAGTAGTCAAAGGCGTAGCGGCGCTGTTCCGGGGTGTAATTAAAAAAACTCCCCAGCAGTGTATTGTTGTCATGGGTGCCGGAGTAGGCGACGGTATTGGCGGTATAGTTATGGGGCAGGTGAATATTGTCCAGGTCATCGATAAAGGCGAATTCCATGATCCTCATCCCCGGAAAACCGGTATTCTTTAGCAGTTTGACCAGTTCGGCATCCTGGAGCCCCAGGTCTTCGGCGATAATGCTGGGCTCGGGAAAGGTTTTGGCCAGCTGGTCGAAGAAATCCATCGCCGGGCCGGGAATCCAGCGGCCGTTTTTAGCCGTTTCGGCACTGGCCGGAATCGAACAATACGCAGAAAAGGCCCGGAAATGATCGATCCGGACGGTATCGAAGTTTTCCAAAGCGTGTTTGATTCGTCGCATCCACCAGCTGTAATTGTCGGCTTTCATGACATCCCAGCAATACAGCGGATTGCCCCACAGCTGACCATCCTTGGCAAAATAATCCGGCGGCACCCCGGCTACGGAAGTGCAGCAACCTTGGGCATCCAGTTGGAAAAGTTCGGGATGACACCAGACATCAGCACTGGCATGGGCCAGATAAATGGGCATATCACCAATGATTTTGATACCTTTGTCATTGGCATAGGTCTTCAGCGCCGTCCACTGCCGGTGATAAGCATATTGCAGAAAGTTCTGATAATCGATTTCATCCCGATAGGCACTGGTAACGGTCAGCAGTGCCGCCGGTTGACGTTTGACCAGATTTGGGTTGTTCCATTTGGTCCAGTCTTCTTCCAGGAAGTGCTGAGACAGCACCGTATATAATGAAAAGTCGGGCAGCCATTCGGTGTTGGCAAGACAGTAGTGGTGGATGTCATTTTTTAAGGCAGGGGTTAATCGGGAGTAGGCGATTTTGAAGACGGCATTGCGATTGTCGATGAGATGGGGATAGTTGATGGAATAGGGCGGATCCGTCGACAGGCTGGCCGCCAATTCATCCGCAGTTAATAAGCCCCATTGATTGAGTAGTTCCAGGTCAATAAACAGGGGATTCCCGGCAAAGGCCGAGGTGCTTTTATAAGGTGAGAAACAGGCATCAACCGGCCCGCCGGGCAGAATTTGCCAATAGCTGCAGCCCATCGACTGGAGACGGTCGACAAAAGCGCACGCCTCCGTACCTAAGGTGCCGATGCCGTAGTCCCCCGGTAAGGAGGATACGGGCATCAATACCCCGCTGGAACGAGAATTTAAAGACATATCAGCCCTCATTTTCTTCAATCCGATCGAGGATTGACTGGAGCTCTTCCGGCGAAAAAGAATATTTTTCTTTGCAGAAATCACAGTTGACTTCAATATCTTCCTGATCCGCGATCATCTCGATGAGATCTTTTTTGCCGATGGAAACCAGCGCTTTGGTGATCCTTTGCCTCGAACAGTCACAGAAAAAGCGGATGATTTCAGTGTTGGAAATTTTTAAATTCAGGTTTTTAAACAGATCTTCCATGATCGCTTCCAGGGTTCGCCCTTCATCCAGCAGTTTGGTTAACGATGGGGTGTTGGATAGGGCTTCTTCCAGGGCATCAATGACCTCATCATCGGTGTCGGGCATTAATTGAATAATGAAGCCGCCGGCCTGGCGGACGGTGCCGTCATCATTGAGTAACACCCCCAGCGAAACCGAGGTGGGAATCTGTTCGGATTGGGCATAATAATAGGTCAGATCTTCGGCCAGTTCGCCGCTGATCAGGGGGGAGTAGCCCACATAGGGTTCTTTCAGGCCAATATCCTTCATGATATTCAAGGCGCCGCCGCCAATCGCTTCGGAAACCGGCAGGGGGGTAGCCATGGTGTCGCCCAGATCATGGACATAGGGATAACCTTTGACATTGCCTTTGGCATCGGCGGTGACTAATAAACCGCTCATCGGGCCGTCGCCGGCAATTTTTAGGGTGATCACTTCATCGGCGTTTTTCATCATCGAACCCATCAGCGAACCCGCTGTCAGCAGTCGACCCAGCGCCTGGGTGACCACGGGACTGGTTTGATGAAGATTCCGGGCCGTTTCCACGATGCCCCGGGTGGTGGCTACAAAGACACGAATCTGGCCATTGCCTGCGGTGGCTTTTACTACATAGTCCGGCATGTTTTACCTCTCAAGTTATATTTAGTTTGATTGTATATTAGTTTGATTTTATTTATGATAGGTTTCGCCACGGATTATTTTAAAGCCACGATAGATTTGCTCTAACAGCATGACTCGAAATAATTGGTGGGGAAAGGTCATTTCCGAAAAGGATAGCTTCCAGTCTGACCGGCTGGTAATTTCTGGGGATAGGCCAATTGACCCGCCAATGACAAAGGTGATCTGGCTTTTGCCCTGGATGCCATAGGTTTCAATTTTTTTGGAAAAGGCCGGCGAATTCATTTGTTTGCCGTGGATTTCCAGGGTCGTCACAATCTCATCGTCTTTTAAATAAGAAAGGATGCGGCGTCCTTCCAGTTCGACGGCCTTTTTACGCTGAGCCTCACTGGCGGTTTCGGGGATTTTTTCATCCTTAACTTCAATGATTTCCAGCCGGCAATAGGCACTCAGACGCTTGACGTATTCCTGGATCGCCAGGGTTAAATAATTTTCCTTTATTTTCCCAACCGCAATAATTCGTATATTCATTCAGGCTAGAAACTGTAAACAACAAGAAGACTTAGAGCAATAACAGCGACAAGTACCAATGCGCCAATTCGATAGATCGGACTTTTTTTGTGCATGGTGGTTCCTCCTTTATATAGAAAAAATTTAATTTAAGATTGTTTTTTTGTCTATTATAGTTTACAATAGATAAGTCGGAAATGCAACACATTACGGGGTGTGGCTCAGCTTGGTAGAGCGCATGGTTCGGGACCATGAGGCCGGAGGTTCAAATCCTCTCACTCCGACCATTAATAAATAGTTAAGACAGCTAGCGATGGCTGTCTTTTTTTGCGATCAGGTTAAAAACCTACGGACTTGAATTCTTCGGATAACCGTTGATAGGTGGGCATGGCAACCTGATAGTGTTCGCCCATCCGTAGGACTTCATAAACCAGGCCGTCAATTTCTGACTTTTTTCCTTGGCTAAGATCACGCTGCATCGAGGTGGAGGCGGTTGGCGCTAGGGCGTCCAGAATATCCAGATTGAACTGAATCAGATCAACGTCAAAATGAATGTCCATAGCCGCAGCCAGGGTGGTAATTTCCGTTATTAAATTAATGAAGGTATCTCTGATTTCACCGGGTTGCTGAACGGCCCCGGCTTCGGCCTGAAAATACAAACCGCAGGCGGCCATAGATGACACATAGGAAAATTTCTGCAAAGCGTCCTTACGAATATCCGCCGACAGCACCCCCAGAATCTGGCTGTTATTTAAATCCGTTTCAATTTCTTTGAGAATCGGTTTGAACTCAGTGGGATCACGGACGCCGAAAAAAATTCTAAAAATATCGCCGTGCATCTTAATCTTTCCCGGATTGACAATATTGGCAGAGATATAAATACAGCCGTCAGTAACCAGCAGTTCGGGGAGCATTTTCTGGAGTTTGCTGCCGGTTCCATATATGTTTAAGATCGGGATGACCACTGTGTTTTGGTGCGCGACTTGTTTAATAAATGGAACAATTTCGGTCAGCGAATAGCCTTTAACACAGACAAAAATTACATCTGGCGTTTCCTGATAATGCTGGACATCTTCCGCTTTTATCGGAAACACGGGATAAGTCCCTTGCAAATTGGTTTCCACCTGAATCCCATTTGCCCGGATTGCCGCCAGGTGTTCGCCGCGGGCAATTAAGGTTACGTCTTTTCCGGACTTGGCCAGATAAGCCCCAATGCATCCGCCGGTCCCACCGGCGCCAATAACCAAATATTTCATCATTTCTCCTCTTAATTTATTAATACAGACACTTACGAAACTAATTGCAAGGCTTACTATAATATCCAATTACCTGATTGAGTTTTAAAAATTTGTGAATTTATCTTGATTTTATGTCATTCAAAATAATTTTGCAAGGGTGCATTTTTAAAAACTTTTTTTAGCCATCCACTTGAAAAAATTAACGTGTCGGATAGTGCAACTAAAGCGGGCTATTACCTAATGTGTTAGTGTTTTTATTTTTATAATCTTTCGTTGCGTGCAATAAAATGATACAATAATGCCAGCAAGACGAGCCGACCAAACAATTAAAGGGACGTTTTTTGTATAGTCGCCACTTGTGAGAATACAAAAGAACGAACTGTCTCTTAAGTAGATTCTTCACGCTTGTAGTTCAAATTCAAACGACAGCCTCACCTTGGTCACTTTTGCAACGGCCAAATGATTTTTTAAAAAGAAAGAAGGAAAACCGTGATGATTAAATTTACGCACACCAACATCGTTGCCAAAAACTGGAAAAAACTGTCCCGATTTTATCAGGAGGTTTTTGGATGCGTACCGGTCCCTCCGGAACGGGACATACAGGGGGATTGGGTCGATCGGCTGACAGGGATCAGAGGGGCCCATATTTGTGGGGAACACCTCTGTTTACCAGGTTATGAAGATCAACTACCGACTTTGGAAATTTTTTCCTATGACGATTGGATCGACGGCGGATTGCCACAGATTAATCGGACTGGCTTTGGACATATTGCCTTTGAAGTAGACGATGTAGCGGCCATACTCGAGAAATTGCGGGCTGCCGGTGGTGGGCAGATTGGTGAGCAGATTATTGCCGACTATCCTAATAATGTCGTGGGCGCCTTTGTTTACGCCACCGATCCCGAAGGCAATATTGTCGAACTGCAGAATTGGAGTACTCGATAACTAATTAAAAAAACATAGGGAGGAAGTAGATAGCTTGGATACTGCAACCGGATTATTAATTACAACAGCGATTATGGCATTAGGTGCAATCACTTTTGCAGCACTAACTATGGCATTTGATCGAAGTCATAATCGCAAAAGCGTCAGACCATTTTGCAACATTCATAAAAAAGTTACGGATTCGGAGATAAATATAAGTATACAGAATGCAGGGATGGGTCCCATGCGGATTCAGAAAATCGTTCTTTTGAATAATCAGAATGATTTCATTCAAGCAGGGATTCAATTAGGCAAAGCGTTGCCATTTGAATTAAATTGTGATGTATTTATCCAACATACCGATGAATATGTTTTGGCATCATTGTGTGAATTGAACTGGATTCAGGGGATCCCGGGACAGCATTAAATGACACATGTGAAAGAAACACTAGCTGGTTATTATATCTGCATTGAATATACCAATGTTTATGATGACGTCTATGAACAAAGAAGCAAACTAATAAATATTCCAGACTTGGTGAGGTGATGCAGATGCTTAAAAAAATAGGGAAACCGATGGTGCTGTTTTTGGTCATCCTCATGTTTATCGGACTCTTTGGGCTTTTGTTTGGTAGTGATAACGTAACCCTCGGGGTCAGCACTGTTCTGGCGGTGCTGATGTATCTGTCACGGGATCTGACAGCCAACCCGGTCAAAAATACACTCAAACTGATCCTGTTCAATGTCATTATGGGACTGGTAGCCTACCTGTCATCACTGAATCTTTTTCTAGCTATTCCCATCAATTTCATCAGCTTGTTCACCATTGCAGCTGCCTTGAGCTATACCATCAGCTCGCCGATTTCGACGCCCTTTTGCATGCAGTATATCTTTCTGATTGCCTATCCGGTCAGTCTTGAAGCTTTACCACTGCGGCTGGCGGCGCTGATCACCGGAGCGGTCATCATCATGGCTGTGCAATGGCGGGTCAACCGGAATCGGGTGGGGGTACAGAGCAGCAAGATTTTTCAGACAATCATAAAAAATCTCAGTTTAAAAATCGTCGGTATCAAAAATGGGGAAGACCTGAAACCTTCGGATGACGCTATTCAGGCGGCTACCGATCAGCTTAAGCGGATTCTTTACGACGCCCGGATCGATCACTATTATTTTACTCGTGAAAGTGAAATCAACCTCGATCTGGCCATCGCCTTTGAACGGATCAATGAACTTTTGCCACAACTTGCGGATATTTCGGACCGGGATACTCTGCTTGATGATCTGGGCCTTTTAATAGCGCAAATCGGTGCTTATTTTGAAGCAGAAAACAAAGCCGATCTAGCGTCTGAGATCGGATTTGTTCGGTTTTTTGAGCAATATGGAGACGAGTCAACCGCTGATCTGGCGGTGTTGCGCGTGATCAGCCAGCTGGCATTTGTGAAGGATGGTCTGGATGCCACCAGCCAGTCGGAACACCCTCACAGAACGGGTCCCGAGCGCTACCGTCATTCTGGGGAAGTCAAACGCTATCAGGTTAAGCTGTCAATCGATGCTCTGAGCCTGTCCTATGCTTTCCGGTTGGCTTTTGCCATCTCGATCTGCGCTTTTTTAGTCAACTACTTTGAGCTTGAACATGGCAGCTGGCTACTATTTACCATTTCGTCGCTGACCTATCCCTTTTATGAAATGTCCCGGCGAAAAACCGGTTCGCGGATCGTTGGCACCATCATTGGCGGCGCCATCGTGGTTTTAATCTTTTCGATCCTGCATCTACAGAATGCTGGTATGCTGGTTTTGCTCGTCTCGCTGTTTCTGACAATAGTCTTTATGAACCAGTACATTTACTCGATGATCTTTACAACCATCACAGCCATCAGTTCCCTGGTGCTGATTGACAATGCCGCCAATCTAAGCCTTGATCGCATCATCTACGTGATCATTGGTGGTATCCTGGTGATGCTGTTGAGTAAATTTGTGTTGCCCTACACCGAGAAAGATGCCCAAAAGGATCTGTTTAACATGTATGATGAGATCATCATTAACTTTTTCAAAGATATCAAAAAATCGGCCAATTACACTGTTGATTTCAAACTCAAGATCATGAATCTGATGCTGACCACTTCCCTCATCGAAGACAAGCTGACCACTTTCGATGACCCTGAAAGTGGGTCTGACATGGAGTTTTTTATTGGCGTCCGCCGCGGATTGATTATCCATCTCGATCAGGCTTACTGGTGGCTGCTAAAAAACAAAGACAGCCTTGATGAATTTAGAGCTGTCTTCCTATTTATTAATAATAATCAAAGCATCGTTCTTGAAGCGACAGATGACGGGATGATCGCTGCTATTAAAAGCGACTATCCCCGGATCAATCGGGTGGTGATTGGTGAATGCCTTGCTATTTTCAGGGCCATGCAGCAATTGAAATTGTTTGATACTGCTACGCTCAAGTAATTTTCTTTTCAGTTCAGGTACCCTTAACTTAAAACCAGGAGATCCCACTCGGTTCTGTTTAAGAAACTCGATCAAAAAATTTTAGATTGAAAATGAAGGGTGAACACATTCGAAATATTAACTCCATTAGTCGGATCGCCGATGATTGGACCGTTGGGCGATCAGGCGATAGATCGGATCGGTTTGCAGTTCAACCATCATACAGACAATACAAAAAACCAGATAAACATGGAGCCCCAGATAACGGCTAATCAGCCAGAAACGCCGGTCATAAAGGATCGCCCGGACGTTTGACAGATCCCAGGTTTCATGGGCTTCTTCTGCCAGTTCCTTCATCGTTCTTTCAAATCATCAAGATGGGTATTTCATTAGGAAAAGTGATCCTGTAGCAACAGGAACCGTTGTAGATGTTTTAAAAATATTTATATTCTGCTTTTTCAAGAAAAAATATGGCGCATTTAAAAAAGTGTGGGTATAAATTTAAAGACAGTGTAATTCGTATTTGTTGATATGAAAGATTGCGACCTGTTGGGGGGCTTGTTTATGAATATAACGTTGAAAGAACTGATTACGTCCTTTACTAAATCCATTGATCTATATAATTATCTGCTTAAGAATCATCATCGACGAACGGCCATTGCCGCCTATCATATTGGCGTTCAGATGGGGTTATCAGCGGAACGCTTAAGCGATTTGACTATTGCAGCGTCCTTGCACGATATTGGAGCCCTAACCATTAGTGAAAGAGATAGTCTGATTCAGATGGATGTGGAGAATCCTTTTCCCCATAGCAGTTTAGGCAGTTATATGCTGTCATCATTCTCACCCTTTCAAAAAATTTCCCGCATCATTTTTTATCATCATTGGCATTATGATCTGGATAATACCTATATTCCAGAACTGGGCCCGGTGCCACTAGAAGCCTATATTCTGCACGTGGCTGATCGGACCGATATACTGGTGCAGCCGGATTGTTCAATTTTGGCACAAAAACAAACGATCATCAAAAAAATGCAATCCTATTGTGGCACTGTTTTTCATCCCGCGGTGATTGATGCTTATCTGGCTCAGGCACAGAAGGATTCCTTCTGGTTAGATATTGACAACTGGGAAATGGAAACAATTCTCAAACTGGGTATTTGTAAGCGCTATGAAATTGACTTGACCATGGATTTGTTAGAGGAATTTGCCCTGACCCTTTCCAAAATTATTGATTCCAGAAGTAAATTTGCCATTTCTCACTCGTTTGGCGTGAGTCAGGTGGCCTACGCAATTGCTGAAAGAATGGATTATTCTCAAGAAGACTGCCGCAAAATCAGAGTTGCCGGCTTGTTGCATGATATGGGTAAAATTGCTGTTGCAACTGAAATTATTGAAAAAAAAGAGAAACTATCAGAAATAGAACGGGCCGATATCAGAACCCATGCGTATTTTACTTATTTGATTCTGGGCCACATTTCAGGTTTAGAAGGGATTGTCGAATGGGCGTCTGGCCATCATGAAAATCACGATGGATCAGGCTATCCCATGAATCTGGTAAACGCCGGAATCTCTCAGGAGATGGATATCGTATCCTATGCGGATATTTTTACCGCGCTTTCTGAGGATCGGCCATACCGTCAAGGCATGACTACGGACCAGATTATTCAAATTCTACAGGACGAATTTTTAACGAAACATGGGGAGTCAGTGTTTCAAGTTATTCTGAATAATCTGGATGAGATTGAAAAGATCTGCAAAGCATCAGTTCAAGATGGTATTGCGCGTTTCCATTGTTATCAAAAATTAGCCGTAGCACAAGAACAATCCATAAAAGGTAGGGTAAATCGATGAAAAATGAAAATAAAAGAAGCTTAAAGTATTTCTTAAAAGACGATATCCGTCAGGAAACCGATTTTCGCAGCACCGATCAGAACATCGGGGTGCCGGCACCGCCGATTGAAAAACCAACGCCAGCAGACGCCAAGAAAATCCCCTTAACTGAACCAGCAGTCTTGGGAATGGGGGAAATATCATTAAAAACAGCCATTTCGCACCGCGAATCGCGGCGGAAATTTACGAGCCAAGCTCTGACAATTAAAGAATTGTCGTTCCTGCTCTGGTCCACCCAGGGAGTTCGGAAATGGCGTCAGAAAAATGCCCTGAGAACCGTACCCTCGGCGGGAAACCGACATGCCCTGGAAACCTATCTGGTGGTTTTTAATGTTGAAGGGTTGGAACCGGGGATCTATCGTTATCTGCCATCCCAGCATCACTTAGTACTGGAATCAACACCTGATCATCTCAAAGAAAAGCTGACTGAGGCGGCCCTTAATCAACAATTTGCTGGTTCCGGTGCGGTCACCTTTATCTGGACAACCATTCCCTATCGGATGGAATGGCGTTATGCTGAAGCATCCTACAAGGTCATTGCATTGGATGCTGGACATGTCTGTCAGAACCTTTATCTCGCCTGCGAAGCCATCGGGGCGGGAACCTGTGCCATTGCCGCCTATAATCAGCAAAGTGCTGATCGTTTATTAGCGGTTGATGGGGAAGATGAATTTGTCATTTATATGGCGCCGGTGGGCAAAATCAAAGAATGAGTGATAGGGCCAAAAAATACGGCGATGTTGCCCTGGCAAAAGTCAAAGAATTTTCAGCAAAAAATTCTGCGGATTCAAATCCGGCAGCCTCTTGTCACTGATAGGGTCGGGAGAACTTAGTTTGGCAACCGGCAATTATTGAAGTTGCTGAAGTTCTGTTTCCTGATATAAAATGTAAAAAAGGGGCGGCCTTATCGAAAAGGCCGCCCCTTTAAGCGGTTGAGGCATCACTTATTTTTTATTTGGCTGGAATTTCCAATTGACAAATGTCAGATTCGCGGTTTGTCCGCTACCAACGGTAATCGTTGCGCCGTTGGCGGCAATAGCATCGTTGTCGCCAGTGATACTCTTTAATACGTATTTGGAATCAATCAATTGCATAATCGTATAAGTACCCGGGGCTAAGTGATCATAGGTGGCTGATAAGGTTTGTGAAATAAATTGGTTCGTTGATCCATCCAATTGTATCGTGAATAGATGGGGATCAATGACGTTCATCCCCTTCCAGTTTTTAACATCTGTTGAAACAACAATGGTTGCCCATTTTTCAACGGTGACGGTGCGGGTCACTTCAATGGCCGGATTTCCGGCTGCGTCGGTGTAATTATAGGTAATCACATAGTTGCCTGGAATCAGCGTATTGACGGTTTGACCGCCGACGGCGGCAGAACCAGTGCCATCAACAACATCGTTCCAGATTGCTCCAGGCTCGGTATAGGTGCTGGCATAGTGGATTGAATAAGGATTGTTGCCGGTCAGCGTAATAACGGGTGCCGTCGTATCGACGACGGTGACGTTGAAGGTGATTGGGACAGCAGCATTTCCTGCCAAATCCACCGCGTTACAGGTTACCTGGGTGGTCCCCAGCGTAAACTGCGATCCGGATGCGGGGGTGGTTGTGACAGTTACAGATGGGTCAAAATTATCCGTCGCAGTTGGCGTGAAACTGACGATGGCTCCGTTGGCACTGGTGGCTTCGACGATCATGTCACTTTGAGCGGCAATGACCGGCGGGATGGTGTCAAGAATGTTGACGGTACGGGTAACCTGTAGGGCCGGGTTTCCGGCAGTATCGGTATAATCGTAAGTGACAAGATAGGTGCCGGGGATGCTGGTATTAACAACATCACCGCCAACGATGGCAGCGCCGTTGCCATCGACAGCATCCGTCCAGGTTGCGCCTTCTTCAGTATAGGTGAGATTCTGGTTGAGGTTCACTGCATCATTGCCGGTCAGGTTAATCACTGGTGCGGTTGTATCCTGCACAATGACATCAAATGTCACCGGGATTGCCGGGTTCCCCGCCAGATCCGTGGCATTGCAAGTTACTGTGGTTGTCCCAATGGGGAACTGCGAGCCAGATGCAGGGGATGTGACAACAGTTACAGATGGGTCAACATTATCGGTTGCTGTTGGTGCAAAATTGACAATTGCCCCGTTGGCACTGGTCGCTTCGACGAACATGTTACTCTGTGCAGCTATAACTGGCGGGCTGGTGTCTGTGGAGGGCAGTGTATAGTAAACCGTCATACTCATATAATCGACCCAAGGATAGGCCGTAACATATGGGTAACCTGCAACTAAGTATGCTTTTTTAGGCAATATTGCAAAGCCGAAATTTCCATTGTTTACATCTGCTGGTGTCAATGAAAGACCCCATAAACTGGTAGGACCTCCGAAGGTTTTTACCTCCTCATTCGATGGCCAGTAATAAGGTATTGCATCAGCCACAATATTTGAAGTGGTAACAATTGTCCCATTAATCATGAGACAAGCCATAAAATCGTACATCCCTAGTGTGGTTCCCGGAACATTCTCCGTGATAACTTGTTTCCTTTCAACATTTGCTTGAATACCAGTTATCGTTGCGTTCGCGGGAATGGTAAAGCCATAATTACCTGCTTTAAGCCACTCAGTGTATTCTTGAGCGTTTGTTACGGCAGCTGTTGTATAAACATTATCAGAAGTCATGGCATATGGTTTATTCACCCAAACACCACGGAAGGTTACATAATTTTGACTGCTGACAAAACCCGGGCTACGTGGACCAGAACTGTCAGCGAAAACATCAAATGCAGACAATGAAAAGATCATTAAAAGCGACAGCATCATAACTAAAGTCTTTAATCCAACTTTTTTATGATTTGATTGTCGTTTAGACATTAATTTATCAGTCATTTCATTTTCCTCCTTAGTATTACTGACTTTTATGTCTGTAATTTTTGTTAAGATCACTCATTCGTCTTTAATTCCTGTTAAATCGAGCAAAACAAAGGCTATCTGTACCAAATGGATTATTTACCACCTCCTATTCATATGAATTCAATAATTAAAAACCAGGGTCTACTTATCTTGAAACAAAAAAACCGGCCATGGCCGGTTACGCTATTCACTCGTGCCTGACTAAAGCGTCCAGATAAGGTCAGGCAGTCTTCACTTCCATGAATTTCTATTTAATTGTTGCGGCGCAACTTTGCTGTTGAAACAAAAAAACCGGCCATCTGGCCGGTTACGCTATTCACTCATGTCTGACTAAAGCGTCCAAATAAGGTCAGACAGTCTTCGCTTCCATGAATTATTATTTTCTATTTACATAGCAATTCTTCTTTTAATAATCATATCACTATCTCTGGCAAATAGCAACTAAAAGTGTATTTATTCTCAATGCCATTGCTATTTCTATAAACAGAGATTGCCAACGGGTTTGTGGCCAGTAACCAGCGGTATTAAAATAAAATACCGCACTTTATATATCAACTTGTTTTTTGACAGATTTGATTACGGCCTGGGCAAAGGTCCGGCAGGCGGCATCGCAGTCTGAGGAGGTGCCAGTAAAAATGGCCCCGCTGCGGTTTGTCGTTGTTGGGGTGTCCCAAAATTCGACCACTGTTACCTCGGTGGTTCTGAGAACCTCATCCACACCGATAATTCCTTCCAGAGGAGGTGCGGCTACATAGGCAATGGCGGTTCCTTTGGGCAGATTTAGCCGGTTAGAAAAATAACTGCCGATACTGGCAATGGTCTGGGCAAAATAGGTAATGCTGCCATCTTCATTGGCACTGTATAAGCCAGACTTGCGGCTGATAAAATCAACGATATAATTCAGCCCGGCTTTCACATCGTCAATCGAAGTGCCGGAGATAACCCCTAGCATCTGGCCACCGTTTTCGCAGCCAACCCCACCATAGCTTGAGCGGGCATAAGCTGCCGTGATATTGGCTTCTTTGGTGGCCTCATCAATGGCTACATAGCCGGCCTCGTCGGTTTCGGTGGTAAAAATACCGATATCCGAATGGTTTTCGGGAAGCTCAAATTTTTTGATCATGATCTCTTCCACCGCGGTTAACAATTTTGCAGAGATTACTTTAGCTTTAAGTGAATCACCGGTCATTTTGTTCCTCCTGGTATTTAATATTTTGGTTCTTGAAGTAGTAATACCCAAATTTGGGAAACCCAAGCATTGGGGGGGTTTATCGAACTGAATATTTAATAAAGGCGTAAAAACAAATCCAATCGATCGATGAAAATAACTTTTTTATACCGCCAATCAGATTTAATGACAGAAGTATCTTAATCTGCTGGCGTTTCTTTTTCTTTTTTATAGTTGACGCGTAACTCATCACCGATAATATCCCAATTCCAGGCTTCGTCCAGACTTTCATTTTCGACATCTTGCAAAAATTTTTGTTTTTGGGCTTCAGTAACATTTAAAGTGATGCTTAAGCTATCAGAATCTGTTTGGCCATCTTCAGTTTTCTTTTTTTTGATTTCTTTCTTTATTCGTTCCAACATTGTTAAATCCTCCTTAAAACACGTTTTAGAATAGTCTTCTAATTTTATAATACCCTTGCAAGGAAGCTGTGAAACAATCTTAAAAAAATTTATTATTAGCGATGTGGAAATGAATTTAGATAGTCTTAAAAAGACTATGCTAATATAATACTCAAGAACATAGAAAAGGTAGAATTATTGAAAATTATAAAAAGCAAAAGAACCAAAAAAGAAAACATAACGATCAGCATCAGCATCATCGTCTTGATTGTCCTGGCATTCGGCGTAGTGACGAAAGCCATTTATTTAAATGCGGATAAATCCACAGCAGTCAACGGCACCATAAATATCCAACGCGATGGTGAGGCGATTAATCCGGAAATCGCTGCCCCGATTAATGACTATTTTAATAAAACCTTTGAAGCCATTGCTAATTTACAGACCGTCGATATGTCCGAGCTTTTTTATGATCCAGCCAGCGAAAATGCGATATTGAATCAAAATGCCCTGGATTATCTGATCAAACTCCGGCTTCAACAAAGCAATGATTTAAAACTGACCAATTATCAGTGCCAATTAAATGTCTCGGTAATAAATGAAGTTGATGAAGCAGTTGAAGTTGAACTGCTTGAAAACTATACTGTCAATTTTGCCTTTATCCCGGATGTCGATTCCGTAACCAGTGGTATCAGGCATCATTTCTGGTTAATCAAAACAGGTAACACGTATAAGATCGCCGAGCATCTTCAGGATGAAGACAGCTTTAACCTGGTGAAAGATGCCATCAGCGCTCAGCCGAGCGAACCAGCTGTCGTGATTGAGGATCTTCTTAGTAAGTCCACCGCGGCGGTGGCAGACTTAGCGACAGCCAAACAGGTATTTAATAGTGGCGAACAGCCAGCCAGACAAGCATTTACCGGTAACCCTTATCAGCCAGAGACCGCCGTAAACTACGCCAAGGCCTGGGTTGATCCCGAAAAAACGTTGCGAAATACGGCACAGTTTGGTATCTACGATGATGTTGGCGGAAACTGCAACAATTTCATCTCTCAATGTCTCAATGCCGGCGGCATTCCTATGGATATTTTCGGCGACGAGTTTACTCAGTGGAAGTGGTACAGTGATGAGTTAAATCTTGACGAAACCGAATCCGGGCGCAGTCCTGCCTGGGCCGGGGTGAATGAATTTTATCTTTATGCTCGGGAGAACAGCGGTTACGGCTTGAGTGCCGTGGTTGATGATAATGTCTATAGCGGAGCGGTGGGGGATATCCTGCAATTTGGCTATGATAACCAGTGGCTCCATTCGGTAATCATTACCCAGGTGGTCAAAGATAAAGACGGTAAGGTCGTCGATTATCTGATCCACTCAAATACCACCGACCGGATCAGTTACCCGGCCAGTGCATATGGTTATCCCCAGCAGCGCCTAATTAAAATCCTGGGCTGGAACGATCAGGAATTACCGCCATCCGAATAACTGAAATAATTTGCGATGCTCCACAAAAAGCCATTCTGTAATGGCTTTTTTGGAGCATCAGAAATTTCGGCCATCACAAAAAAATAGGGGATTGACAATAATGCCCGGCTGGATGTATAATTGCGCCATAACGTATGAACGATTGTTCAAATATTCATGTGAATTAATAATTAATCTAAAATAAATAATAAAAAACGAGGTGCACTATGTCTAATAAATTACCACCCATCGATCGTTGTCATTGTGACGTGATCCACGAGGATATCGTCAATTGGGTTAAAGAAAAAATGCCCCCAGAAGAAACCCTCTATGATCTGGCAGAATTGTTCAAGGTTTTTGGCGATTCCACCAGAATTAAAATCCTCTGGGCCTTGGACGAAGCCGAGATCTGTGTCTGTGATATTGCTTATTTATTGAAGATGACCCAATCGGCCATCTCCCATCAACTGCGGATTTTAAAAAATGCCAATCTGGTCAAAAGCCGCAAAGACGGGAAAATCGTCTTCTATTCGTTAAATGATGAGCATGTCAAACAAATCTTTGAACAGGGTCTGGTTCATATTTCAGAGGAAAACAGCTAGGAGAAAACACCATGATAAAAAAAGAATTAATACTCGACGGCTTGTGCTGCGCTAATTGCGCCGCCAAGATCGAAGAGGAAGTCAATGCCATCCCCGGGGTCACTGCCACCATGAATTTCATCAGCAAGACCTTAGTCATCGAAACCGCCGCCAGCGAGACCGCGGGCATCGTCGAGCAGGTGAAGCTAATCGTCCATAAGCACGAGCCCGGGGTTTTGGTCAAAGAAAAACCGGTAAAAAACAGCCTCCGCAAAGTGTTTATTCTCGAAGGACTTTGCTGTGCCAATTGTGCATCAAAAATCGAAACCGAAGTTGGTAAGCAAGCCGGGGTCACAATGGCCTCCATCGATTTCATATCAAAAAAACTGACCCTGGAAACCGAACCCCAGGTCAGTCTGTCGGCCTTATTCCAGCAGATCGAAGCGATTGTCAACAAGATTGAGCCAGGGGTGCAGGTAATCTTAGCCGATGATCAGGCCAAAACCGGGGCGTCGGAAATAGCCCGGCAGGATTCGGACGAGGGCGGTCAGCGCAAAAAACTGCTGACCAAACTGGCTCTGGGCGGAACCTTATTTGCCGCGGTATTGCTTTTTAGTCTGCCTGACTGGCTGGAGATCAGTCTGTATTTAGCCAGCTACCTGATTGTCGGCGGCGACGTGGTGTGGCGGGCCATCAAAGGAATTGCCAACGGACAGGTGTTCAGCGAGCATTTTCTGATGACCATTGCCACCATTGGCGCCTTTTTAGTGGGCCAGTACCCGGAAGGGGTGGCAGTGATGATGTTTTATCTGGTTGGCGAGTTGTTTCAGGACATGGCAGTGGATCATTCTCGGAAATCGATCAGCGCATTAATGGATATCCGGCCGGATTACGCCAATCTGAAAGTTGGCGACACCATCAGGACAGTCGCCCCGGAAGAAGTCAGCGTTGGTGACATCATCCTTGTCAAGCCCGGCGAGAAAATTCCTCTGGACGGAGTGGTCGAGGCAGGGATCTCGATGGCCGACACCTCGGCCCTCACCGGCGAATCGGTACCCCGGGAATTAGCCCCCGGAGCAGCGGCGCTCAGCGGCTTTATCAACAAAAACGGGGTCTTGACAATTAAAGTCACCAAAACCTTTGGTGAATCCACAGTGGCCAAGATTTTAGATCTGGTGCAAAATGCCAGCAGCCGCAAAGCCCCCACCGAAAAGTTTATCACGAAATTTGCCCGTTATTATACCCCGGCGGTGGTGTGTGCCGCCCTGGCTCTGGGGATCATTCCGCCGCTGCTGATTCCCGGAGCGACCTTCGCCGATTGGATCTACCGGGCGCTGATCTTTCTGGTGGTTTCCTGTCCCTGTGCCCTGGTTATTTCGATTCCGCTGGGCTTCTTCGGCGGGATTGGCGGGGCCTCCAAGATGGGGATTCTGATAAAAGGCAGCAACTATCTGGAAGCCTTAAACAGCGTTGAAACGGTGGTGTTTGATAAAACCGGCACCCTGACCAAAGGGGTTTTTAAGGTCACCGAAATCAATCCCCAGCCGGGCTTCAGCGCCGCACAGCTGCTTGATTATGCTGCCCATACCGAAAGTTTTTCCAATCACCCGATTGCCAAGTCGATTGTCGCTGCCTATCCCGATGCGATTCAGCATGATCGTATCCAGAACCATCAAGAACTGCTGGGCTCGGGACTCCGGGTCAGCATCGACAGTCAGGAAGTGTTAGCCGGCAATAGCCGATTGATGGCTGCTGAAAACATCCCGATCAGCCCCGTCGAGACTCTGGGAACCGTGGTTTATCTGGCGGTCAATCAGGTCTACGCCGGTCATCTGATTATTTCCGACGAGGTCAAAGCAGATGCCGCCCAGGCGATCAAGGCACTGAAAGCCATCGGCATCAAAAAAACCGTCATGCTCACCGGCGATCTCAAGCAGGTCGGCGACCAAATCGGCCAGCAATTGGGTCTCGATCAGGTCTATTCAGAATTGCTCCCGGCTGACAAGGTTGAAAAATTCGAATGGCTGGAAAGCCATAAATCCCCCAAAGAAAAAATCATTTTTGTCGGCGATGGCATCAACGATGCCCCGGTGCTGGCCCGGGCCGATATCGGCATGGCCATGGGCGGTCTGGGTTCAGATGCTGCCATTGAAGCCGCCGACATCGTGATTATGACCGATGAGCCGTCTAAAATAGTGACAGCCATCAAAATTGCTAAGAAGACCCGCAAAATTGTCCTCCAGAATATTGTCTTTGCCCTGGGCATCAAAGCGGTGTTTCTGATTATGGCGATGTTTGGCGTGGCGACCATGTGGGAAGCCGTCTTTGCCGATGTGGGCGTGACCCTGATCGCCGTCTTTAATGCCATGCGGGTAATGAATACCAAAAACATTTAAAATAACAAAAGTTTCCCAATAAAAAACAGGAACTGCAACCATTAGGTGCAGCGCCTGTTTTTTAGTTCTTTCCTATTTTAGATTTCCAGTTTTTTATTGCTGCTTTTTCTCAGAAACTGATCACGTCCTCATAAACAGCTAGAGCGGCGGTGCAGAAATCATCCGGGCGCAATTCCAGCTGTAGCCCGATTTTGCCACCGCTGATGTAGATCTTATCCAGCGCTCTGGCGGTATCGTTGATGACAGTGGTAAATTGCTTTTTCATGCCAATGGCGGTACAGCCGCCCCGGACATAGCCGGTAATGGCCGTCAGATCTTTTAAATGAATCATCGCCACTGCTTTTTCGCCCACCGCTTTGGCGGCTTTCTTCATATCCAGTTCCTTGTCGATGGGGATCACAAAGACGAAATGATTCTTGCTTTTTCCTTCGGTAACCAGGGTCTTATAGACCCGTTCATAGGGCAGATTTAGCAGATCCGCCGTCTGCAGGCCATCCACAAATTCATCGCATTCATAGCTTTGATGGGTATAGTTAATCTGCAATTTATCCAAAATGCGCATCGCATTGGTTTTCACTTCTTTTTGTTTAGCCATTGGTGGTTTTCTCCTTTAAATATAGCTGATCTGGTCGCTTGTTTTATATCAGATTTCTTCTATCAGATTTATTTTATCAGAAAACGATCGGTTGCGCTGCTTTTTTATGATCCTTAAGCCATGAATGAACGGTGCTGTTTGGGGTAGAAAGCCATTATAATAAGTAAGCAATAATAAGTATGTAAATGGAGGGGTTGAGAAGATGGGAAGAAGTGGCGGTTCCGGTGGCCGCAGTAGTGGTGGCTCCTTTGGTGGCAGTCGCAGCAGTGGGGGACGTAGCGGCGGATTTGGCAGCAGTCATCGCCATCGTCTTCGGAGTGGCAATCATCACTGTGCTGTTATTCGTCTGGTGGCGACGGGCCAAAAACCAGAAAAATCTGGAGGCCAAACAGACCGCCGAAATGCTGAATACCCCGCTGGAAAAATTTGACGATGTGGAAATTGAAGACCTGGCAAAAAAATACGAAGACAACCCGCCAGAAACACCAGATGAGGATAAAGCGTAATTAGCAATAACCTTATCAGTTATATTAAAGGAGGAAAGAAATGGCAATTTTAGAACGATTCAGTGATATTATCCGGGCTAACATCAACGACTTGTTGGATAAGATGGAAGATCCGGCGATCATGATTGATCAGTATTTAATCGATCTACTGGAGGATCTGGCCGAGGTGAAGCGCAGCACCGCTGAAGTCATGGGCGAAGAAACTCGCACCAAACGGTCGGTGGACAGCAACCAGGCGGAGATGGAGAAATATGCCGAGCTGGCCAAAAAAGCTCTGATGGCCGGGAATGAAGGGGATGCCCGAACCTTTCTGGCTAAAAAGCAGGAGCTGGAAAATCTGGGAACCGAGCTGATGGATGTCTATGCCGCTGCCCATGAAAATGCCATAAAAATGCGACAGATGCATGATAAGCTGGCAGCAGACATTCAAACCCTGCAGGCCCGCCGCACGATGATCAAGTCCAAGGTTTCGATTGCCAAAACTCAGGAAATCCTCAATGAAGCCAGCAGCTCCGCCAATCAAACCGAGGATGCCATGGACGCCTTCACCCGAATGGAAGCAAAGGCTGACCGAATGCTCGACGAAGCCAACGCCATGGCCGAATTGAACACCGAGCCGATTGACCCGGCCGTCGCCCTGGAAGAAAAGTATGGCGAAGCCGGCGCCGCTTCGGTGGATGAAGAATTGAATCGGCTTAAAAAAGAGTTGGGTTTAGCGTGATGGATTTAATGTAAATGAGAAAACAGCCGGAAGAAAAAGCGTAAACTTTCTCTTCCGGCTGTATTTGGTGCTGGCTAATTTAGTAGCCTAGCTGTGAGCTTCGCTGTCAATTTGCAAAACCGACACCAAAGTAATTGTTATTTTTTTCTAATTTTACTTATAGCAAATAAAATCCTAAAGCTCCTCAACCGGCGTTAATTGTTTTTTATTAGTTTTTGAGAGCATCACCGGTTTTTTAAAGAGCAGATAAAGCAGTGTCAAAACCAGTATGATCGCCACCGCGGTAAAGAATCCAAAGCCGCCGCCGGTAAAGAATAACCCCAGCTGATAAATAATTAGGGCAATCGTATAGGCAAAAGCGGTTTGATAACCTACAGCAATCAGCGTCCATTTGGCACTGCCCATCTCCCGGTGAATGGCGCCAATGGCGGCAAAGCAGGGAGCGCAAAGCAGATTGAAGACCAGAAACGAAAAGGCCGATAATTGGGTAAAGGACAATTGCAGCAAGGGCCAGATTTCGGTGCCATCTTCAGCAACTTCGGCAAACCCGAAGAGCACTCCAAAAGTACTGACAATCGTTTCTTTTGCAATCAGCCCGGTAATGGCGGCAACGGTGGATTCCCAGTTGCCAAAACCAAGCGGCGCGAAGATGGGGGCAATAATCATGCCCAGTGAGGCCAAAATCGAATCCGCGGTGTCCACCATGGTCAGCGTCCAGTTAAAGGAACTTAAGAACCAGATAATAATACTGGCCACAAAAATAATTGTCCCGGCTTTTTTAATAAAGGACTTGCCCCGTTCCCACATATGGATCATAACCCCTTTGGCTCCAGGCACGTGATAGGTCGGCAATTCCATAATAAAGGGAGCTGGATCACCCGAGAATCCACGGGTTTTCTTGAGAATGATCCCGGAAACAATAATTGCTGCTACGCCGATAAAATAAGCCGACGGAGCTACCCAAACCGATCCTGGGAATAAGGCGCCGGCGATCAGGGCGATAATTGGTAGTTTGGCTGAGCAGGGAATAAAGGAGGTGGTCATAATGGTCATCTTGCGATCCCGCTCATTTTCGATGGTTCGGGAGGCTATAATTCCAGGGACACTGCAGCCGGTGCCAATCAACAGCGGAATAAACGATTTTCCCGATAATCCGAACTTGCGGAACACCCGGTCCATAATAAAGGCCACTCGGGCCATGTAACCGCAGTCTTCCAGAATTGCCAGAAAGAAAAACAGTACAAACATCTGAGGGACAAATCCCAGCACTGCACCAACCCCGCCGATGATGCCATTAAGAATCAGCGAGTTTAACCAATCAGCGGTGCCAAGTGATAACAGCAAACCCTCGGTTCCTGGAGTAATGATTGTCCCGAACAGCACATCATTGGTCCAATCGGTAGCCCAGGCGCCAATGGTAGAGACGGACACAAAATACATCAGGAACATGACAGCAGCAAAAATCGGCAAAGCCAGAAAGCGATTGGTGACGACCCGGTCAATTTTATCCGAAGGGGTCATGCCGGCAGAGGCTTTTTTCTTGATCGTGTCAGAAACGATTCGGCCAATGGTCTGATAGCGCTCATAGGTGACAATGCTTTCGCTGTCGTCATCCAGAGCTTCTTCACAGGCTTCGGTAAGGGCAGTGATTTGCTGCATCGCAGCTTCTGGCAGGTTAAGCTGCTCAAGTGCCTTTTCATCCCGTTCAAACAACTTGATGGCATAAAAATCGGCGTGTTCGCTGGGTTTGTTGGCAGCAATAATGTCTTCAATTTGTTTCAATGTTGCCGCAACTTCGGCAGAAAAAAGCGGCAGCGGCTTAGGATTCTGTTTTGTTTTAGCTAAGGCAATGGCCTTTTCTGCTACCTCAGTACAGCCTTCGCTTTTGACTGCAGCGGTTTCAATGACTTCGCAGCCCAGCCGTTTCGCCAGAGCCTTAACATTGATGACGTCCCCGCGTTTTCTGACAATATCAGTCATATTCAGAGCTAGAATCATCGGAATACCCATTTCCAGTAATTGAGTGGTTAAATATAAATTCCGTTCGATATTGCTGCTATCGACAATATTGATCAACACATCGGGTTTTTCGTTTAGTAAATAATTTCGGGAAATAACTTCCTCCAGAGTATAGGGGGACAGGGAATAGATACCAGGTAAATCGATGATTTCCACATCATTGTGGTTTTTCAGTTTACCTGATTTTTTCTCTACGGTAACCCCCGGCCAATTGCCGACGTATTGAGAGCTGCCGGTAAGGGCGTTGAACATGGTTGTTTTACCGCAGTTGGGATTACCAACTAATGCTATTTTTAAATTCATATAAAGTTCTCCTCTTTTAATTGGTAGTTGAAACTAACAGTTTCAGTAAAAATTTGACAGCCTAAGCTGTCGAAAAATACAAATAAAAATGCAGAAAAACGAAAGTGCTCTTAGTCAATTGTGATCGAGTTCAATAAGTGCAATAGCAGGTCAGAAAACCTGGGCATATGGTAATAAAATAAAGAATTCATCAAAAACTATGATGTCAATAGCTTACACGACCTCGATTAATTCAGCATCCAGTTTGCGAATGCTCAGTTCATAACCAAGAACGGTTATCTCAATGGGATCACCCAGCGGGGCGACCTTGCGCACAAAAATATTGACGCCTTTGGTAATACCCATATCCATAATGCGACGTTTGATGGGACCCTGGCCGTGAAGCCTAACAACCGTGGTGGACTCACCACATTTGACGGATTTTAGTGTTTTTATTGTATTCATGGGGTTCTCCTTAAATGATAATGCGGTTGGCCATGTTCTTATCAATGGCAACCCGAGTATCTTTGATATTTAAAATAATATTCCCTGCAAGTTCGGAAATGATGGTGACATCAGCTCCCTCAACAAAGCCAAGGCTTGCCAAAAATTGATGCGTAGTATCTTTGCCGGTAATTTTTTTAATGGAGTTTTTTTCTCCAGGTGTTGCCATAGATAGCAGCATGGTCATCCTCCCAAAAGGTTAGAAATATCTAACTTGTATTTTATAAAAACGAGTTAGACTTTGCTAACTCAATGAGTAAAGTCTAACACTGCGTGTTTTATTTGTCAATAGTTTTAATAAATAAAGCGTGAAATTAAAAAGAGCTGTTCAGAATATAAAAAGAAAATAAATGTTATTCCCTAGCAAACAAAGGGAATTAGTTAGTTAGAATTAATCTGTTTTATGGTATAATTAAAAAAATTTTGTACAGTTCACACCGTTTTGCCTGTACGACAACGGAAAGGTTATAAGCATGATCGAAATATTAAAAAATAAAATGACACCAGCAAGTATATTAACCGCAGGGTTTGGGGTAGAACGGGAGGGACTTCGGGTTACCCCACAGGGAAAACTGGCGCTGACCCCCCACCCGCCAATTTTTGGAGACAAACTGGAAAATCCTTATATAACCACTGATTTTTCAGAAAGTCAGGTGGAACTGGTTACTCCGGTTTTTTATTCAGTTGATGAAACCTATGACTTTCTGGAGGCCTTAACCGATATTGTGATTGGTGAAATCGGAAATAATGACGAACGCTATTGGCCGTACTCTATGCCTTGTGACATTCCTGATGATGAGTTTATCCCGATCGCCTCGTATCAGGGAGAAGCAGGGAAAAAAGCCAGAGCATATCGAGAAAAACTGATGGCCAAGTATGGCGGAAAACGTCAACTTATTTCTGGGATTCATTATAACTTTTCCTTTGGTGAAGACTTTTTAACAACCATCTGGCAAGAATCAGACTCAAACGAAAGCTATAAAGAATTTAAAGATCGAATTTATTTAAAAGTACTCCGAAACTTTTTGCGTTACCGCTGGCTAATTATTTATTTAATGGGTTGTACGCCCGGTTTGCATAGTTCTTATATCAAAGAATGTCTAGAGTGCATGACCGACTGCGGCAACAATACCCGTTACAAAAAAGGCGGCATCTCGGCCCGAAACGGTAGCTGCAGTGGATATAAAAACGAAATCGATTTATATCCTGATTATAGTTCCACAAAAGAATTTATTCGTAGCATTAATGAATTTGTGAAGCGGGGAGACATCTCCGAAGCCAAAGAACTTTATGCCCAAATCCGTTTAAAACCAAAAGACTTCCGCAATGTTCTGGAATCGCTTGAAAATGACGGTATCCAGTATCTGGAAATACGGACCATCGATCTGAATGTTTTTGATAAATGCGGGATTGCCAAAATTGATCTTGAGTTTATGAATATTTTCATGCTTTTTCTATTATTGGAAGGCGAAGAATTTTATGAGACCTGGCAACAGGAAGCCCTGATTAATGAGGTGGCAGTGGCCGAAAGTGGTCTCGAACCCGATCTGGAATTATTGGATCACCGCCATTGGACACTCAAAACCGCCTGGGCGGAGGATATTCTGGATAAGGTAGCTGAGGTTAATGAATACCTGAATTTAAATCAGAATGCCTGTATTGAAGAAATGCAACATCGGGTAACTAACCCAGAGACGACTTATGCTCATCGTCTGAAGGTATTAATTCAGGAAAAAGGATGTCTGGCCGCTAATCTGGAACTGGCAAATGATTATAAGACCCAGTCTGATCGTGACCATTATCGTCTGAGAGGATTTGAAAACTGGGAGATGTCCACCCAAATTTTAATCAAAGAAGCACTGACACGGGGAGTAAAAGTAACACCGGTGGATGCGGCAGATAATATAGTCTTGCTCCAAAAAAACGGCCATAAGGAATATGTCAAACAGGCCACTAAAACCAGTGTCGATACATATATCACACCATTGCTAATGGAAAATAAGGTGGTGACCAAAAAAATTCTTAAAGAAGATGGTTTGCCAGTGCCTGATGGGGAAGAATATTTTTCTTTTCAGGAAGCCAAACAAAAGCTGTCCAAATACATCGGTAAAAAAGTGGTCATCAAACCGAAATCCACCAACTTTGGTTTGGGAATCTGTATTTTCGATCAGGGCGGGACCCTGGAAGAACTTTTAGAGGGGGCCCGGATTGCCTTTGAACATGACACAACCATTTTAATTGAAGATTATATATCTGGATTGGAATACCGGTTCCTGACCATGGGGGATGAGGTGGTGGCAGTGCTTCATCGCCGATCGGCCAATGTGTTGGGCGACGGTGTATCAACGATCCAGGAACTGATAGATGAGAAAAACAAGCATCCTTATCGGGGTGATGGTCATACCAGTCCGCTGAAGAAAATTGAGTTGGATGATCAGTCGATTATGTTTTTAAAGAAACAGGGGCTCACCAATCAGTCGGTACCCGAAAGTGGGAAAATGATCTTTCTGCGGGGTAATTCTAACATCAGTACCGGTGGTGACAGTATTGATTTCACTGAAAAGATGCACCCGCATTTTTCGGAAATTGCCTTAAAGGCCGCCAAAGCTTTTGATGCCAAATTCTGTGGTATTGATATTATTATTGAAGATTGCAGTGACCCGAATTCCGATTACGGAATCATTGAACTTAATTTTAACCCAATGATTGTCATGCATGCCTTCCCTTATGAAGGACAGGAAAGACGCTTAGGTTATAACATTCTTAAGACCATCGGTTTGGTTAATTAAGTAATGCAAAAAAATGTTCAATAAATGACCAAAACAATGATTTTCAAACGCCAAATAGCTATAAATTTTTGCACTTTGCTATAACATTTTCTTTAATCCATTGAATAAAAGGTAAAATTTGGGTATAATGATAATGGTTACAAATAAATAAAATTTAGGAGGCGTACGAAATGTTTGGTTACATGGGAAAAATATTACGTATTAATTTGACGACCGGTGAAATTGGCACTGAAGATCTTGATTTTGAGTTGGCCAAGAAATATATCGGGGGACGTGGTTTAGGGACAAAGCTTTATATGGATGAGGTTGATCCAAAGGTTGATCCGTTTGCTGCAGAAAATAAAATTGTCTTTATCAATGGTCCGTTGTCTGGAACAGCGACTCCTACCGGTGGTCGGTATATGGTCGTTACCAAATCACCATTGACTGGTTGTATTGCGTCGTCAAACTCCGGCGGCGAATGGGGCGCTTACCTGAAATATGCTGGTTATGATGCCATCATTATTGAAGGCAAAGCCAGTCTGCCAGTCTATGTCAGCATCGATGAAGAAAAGGTCGAAATTTTACCGGCACTTGATCTGTGGGGCAAAATGGTTTCCGAAACCAGTGACATGTTAAAAGAAAAACAGCCGGGAGCCAAGGTTTTAACGATTGGTCCAGCTGGTGAAAAATTGTCGCAGATGGCTGCCATCATGAATGAAAAAGACCGTGCTGCTGGTCGTTCCGGCGTGGGTGCCGTGATGGGTTCGAAAAACCTCAAAGCCATTACGGTTAAAGGCAATCTCAAACCGGAAATCGCCAATCCGGACGGCTTAAAAGCGGTTACCAAAGAATGTCGAACCCTGCTAAAAGAAAATGGTGTCACCGGTGGTGGTCTGCCGACATACGGTACCGCAGTGCTGGTTAATATTATCAATGAACATGGCGTTTACCCGACCAATAACTTCCAGGGTGGTCAGGATCCCGATGCTGAAGCCGTCAGCGGCGAAACCCTGACCGAAAAATACCTGATCAAACGGAATCCCTGTCATCATTGCCCGATTGGCTGCGGCCGCTGGGTAAAAAGCGAACACAGTCCTGATGGTATCGGCGGACCCGAATATGAAACCCTCTGGGTATTTGCCGGCGATTTAGGCATCGATGACATGGAAGTAGTAATTGACGCCAACTACTGGTGTAATGAACTGGGGATCGATACCATTTCAGCCGGTGCTACCTTAGCAGCAGCGATGGAACTCTATCAACGGGGTTATATCACCGACGAAATGCTCGATGACGATGTGATCCTGAAGTTCGGTAATGCCGATTCAGTGGTTCACTGGCTCAAGAAAATGGGTAACCGGGAAGGCTTTGGCGATTTACTGGCTCGCGGTTCTTACCGACTGGCTGATTTCTTCGGGGTGCCAGAATACTCCATGTCCGTTAAAAAACAGGATCTGCCCGCTTATGACCCTCGTGGTATCCAGGGCATGGGTCTGCAATATGCAACCTCCAACCGTGGCGGCTGTCATGTTCGGGGCTACCTGATCTCACCAGAAATTCTGGGCTTGCCAGAAAAATTGGATCGCTTTGAATTAGCCGGAAAACCAACCTGGGCAAAAATCTTCCAGGATCTGACCGCCGTTATTGACTCCACCGGTTTATGTCTGTTTACTTCGTTTGCGTTAGGCGCCCAACAATATGCCGACATGTTAAATGAAACTTTAGGCACAAAATGGTCAGCTGATGAGCTACTGTTAGCTGGTGAACGAATCTGGAATCTGGAAAAACTCTTCAATTTAGAAGCTGGTATTTCACCCGATGAAGATACTTTGCCACCACGTTTCTTAGAAGAAGAAATGCCGGAAGGACCATCCAAAGGTTGGGTTCATAAATTGGATGAATTACTGCCACTTTACTATGCAGAACGTGGCTGGGATGAAGATGGAATTCCCACCGAAGAACGTCTGGAAAAATTAGGTTTATTATAAAATAAATGCAGGGGACGATCTCAGATCGTCCCTTTCGCTTAGGAGGAAATATGGCAATTAAAGTTAAACTGTTTGCAAACTTCAGAGAAGGCCGAGGGAAGGTGGTTGAAGTAGACTATACTCCCGGAATGACTGGTCAGGATGTCATTGACAGCCTGGGTATAACGGCTCCGGAAATTGCCGCATTGATTGTGGATGGGGTTGATGGAAAAGTTGACGCCATGCTCGCCGTGCCAATTAAAGAAGATGGTTATATGGCGATTTTCCCTCCTGTTGCAGGAGGCTGATGCCACAGACAAACCTAAAAAGATAGGCCTTAGGAAACTCACGAATTGGTTTCCTAAGGCCTATTATTCGTTAGTATTATCATGGTTTATTTTAACAAAAAAAACAAAGCCAGTTGGTTAGTCCGGCCTTGCTTTATAAAAGAAAGTGTCCTGATTTTGCATATTTCGGTTACAAATAAATAAAATTCAGGGACGCTCAGGGAAAAAAAAGACCACTCCAGATGGAATGGTCTTTTTTTTCTGCACTCTACAAATGCAAAATAACACGGACATTTGTCCCGTTAAGCCCCTTTTCCACAATGGGAGACATAACCGTTTCCGATCATACCCTACGGGTTTAAGTTCATAGTAAGATACCTTAGAAATCTTAAACTTCGGAGTAATCTTATTATACAGGATTTTAGCTGATAATGCAATGCCAAACCATTATCTTTGGATAAAAATTAAAAAAAAACTTAAATGATTCATAAAAAGGATTTATAATAATTAATATCACTTGACAGAAACTCAAAATTGGACTATTTTAAGACTATACTAATATGATTATGTTTTCATTTGAGTACAATCTGATAAAAACATAATTTGTGTGACTTTTATAAATAAAATGAAATGGAGAATGTGATGAAAACAATTGAAATATATGATCCTATTACGAGTAACAAACCGGTTGGATGTGGTTCCGGAGGTGATCGGGAATTATTTCGAATGTCAACTATGATCAAAGCCCTGGAAAACGAAGGAAAATCAATCAAACGATACGGATTAGCAGAAAATCCGGAAATGTTTGCCAGCAACAAAGCTGTCAGTGATCTTGTTGCAAGTGAAGGGGTATCAGCCCTGCCAATTGTCGTCGTTGATGGCGAAATTAAAACTAAAGGATCGTATCCCTCGAATCATGATTTGGCAACCTGGGCAGGCATGTCCAAAGATGAATTGGTGATGATGATGATGAAAGCAAAGATGGCGAATAAAAGCTTTTGCGGCGGAGATTGTTGTTAAAAACCTTGACAAATGCGACAATTTGACATATCATATGACTATAAAGTGATCTGAACTTTATGAAGCTACTGAAGACATAGCATCACAAATTATTAATGAAATGGAGAATTGAATATGAGTAAAGTAGAAATATTTGAACCGGCAATGTGCTGTTCAACCGGCGTCTGTGGACCGGGGGTTGATCCTGAGTTATTAAGAGTTTCAACATTTCTGAATGAACTGGAAGGCGAAGGCAGAAAAATCAGCCGTTATAATCTTTCCAGTGATCCGATGGCATTTGTAAATAACAAAGATGTCAATGATACGATTGCCAACGAAGGCACCGAAGCCCTGCCGATTACGGTAGTGGATGGCGAAATCAGACAAAAGGGATCCTATCCTTCCAATGCAAATTTTGCCGAGTGGGCTGGAATGACCCGGGAAGATATCATCAAAATGGTGCAAAAATCTCAAAAGCCAGCTGATGGCGGCTGCGGTTGTGGCTGTGGCGATGGCAAAAGCGGCTGCTGTTAAGTAACAATTAATAAATTAAAATAAAAGGGACGTGAATTTGCGTCTCTTTTTACATGCCAAAAATTCATCGGCTATAAAATTATTCTACAAAATTAGTCTGAAAATAAAAATACCGGTTAAAAGAAATTCTTTTAACCGGTATGGGATCGACTTATTTATGACGTTTGGTCAGTTCCTGGAAGAGTGATTCCAGATCAACATTCTGATTGTTTAGCAGAACCAGCAGGTGATAGATCAGATCCGAGGCTTCATAGATCAGCTCATCAGGATCGTTGTTTTTAGCGGCAATAATGGTTTCGGCCGCCTCTTCACCAATTTTTTTGCAGATCTTATCAACACCTTTCTCAAACAGGTAATTGGTGTAGGAACCGGCAATCGGGTTGGTTTTTCGTTCCGCAATCAGATCGTAAAGCATGGTCAGAATTTCCATGTTGCCCAGGTTGGCTTCCTGATCGATGGCCAGACTGCGATAGAAACAGGAGGTGTTGCCAGTGTGACAGGCTGGTCCTTCCGGGTTGACCTGCAGCAGCAGGGTATCGCCGTCGCAGTCGTAGTTGATTTTGACCACTGCCTGGGTGTTGCCGGAGGTCTCGCCTTTTATCCATAGCGACTGGCGGCTGCGGCTGTAAAAGGTAGCTTTTTTCGTTTCAATGGTCATTTTTAAAGCTTCTTCATTCATCCAGGCCATCATCAATACCTGACGGGTTTCGTAATCCTGAACGATAGCCGGTACTAAACCGGCCTCGTTGTATTTAATGTTTTCTAAATCCATATTCTGCCTTTCTATACCCGTCTCATGGGTATCTGCTGGTCGTGTAAATAATTTTTCAGATCAGCGATTGGTATTTCTTTATAATGAAAAACGGATGCAGCTAAAGCGGCATCGGCACCGACTTTTAAAACTTCAGCAAAGTCTGACATTTTCCCGGCACCGCCGGAAGCGATGATCGGAATGGTCAGCAGGCTGGATAGCTTCTGGTTCAGCTCCAGATCATAGCCTTTTTTAACCCCGTCGGTGTCGATGGAGTTGATGCAGATTTCACCGGCGCCCAGATCCTGACCCTGTTTGGCCCATTCAATGGCATCAATCCCGGTATTTTCACGACCACCTTTGACATAGACATCCCAGGAGCCCTTGTTATTACGCTTGGCATCAATCGATAAAACCACACACTGGGCCCCAAACCGCAGCGCTGCTTCTTTGATCAGTTGAGGATTTTTGACGGCCGCGGAGTTGACGGACACCTTATCGGCGCCAGCCATCAGCACTTTGCGGAAATCTTCGACCTTGCTGATCCCGCCGCCGATGGTAAAGGGGATCCGGATCGCTTCGGCTACCTTTTCAACTATATGGATAAAAATATCCCGGTCTTCATAGCTGGCAGTGATATCATAGAAAACCAGTTCGTCAGCACCCTGCTCGGAGTAGTAACGGCCTAGTTCCACCGGATCAGCCACATCCTGAATGTCCTGAAATTTCTTGCCTTTTACTACCCGGCCATGATCGACATCCAGGCAGGGGATGATTCGTTTGGTCAGCATGATTTAAGCTCCTCTTTCAGCAGTTTTTCCAGATCAATGGCGCCTTCATAGAGGGCTTTGCCGGTGATAGCCCCATACATCCCCATTGCTTCCAGACGAATCAAATCGGCTGATTTGGAGATCCCACCGGAAGCGATGATATCCATTTTCAGGTTGTCGTTAAGCACTTGAAGCATCTCAAAATTGGGGCCGGTCATCATCCCGTCCTTGGAAATATCGGTGTACACCAAAGTAGACAAACCCAGTTTTTCCAGGTTGCTGGCCAGTTCCAGGGCTTCGATGTTGCTGCTTTCGACCCAGCCTTCGGTACAGACCAGTCCATTTTTGGCATCGATGGAAACACAGACCTTGTCATCGTAAAGATCCAGGAGTTTGACGATAAAGCCGAAGTCTTTAACCGCCTGGGTACCGATGATGATCCGGGAAACGCCGCTGTCGATATAGTCTTTGGCGATTTCTAAAGTCCGGATTCCGCCCCCCAGTTCCACCGGGATATCCAGGGCAGACACAATCTCTTTAACCAGCTCCAGATTTTTAGGCTGGCCGTCAAAGGCGCCGTCCAGATCGACCAGATGCAGATACTGGGCTCCTTTGGACTGCCACTTTAAGGCGACTTCCACCGGGTTGTCAAAATAAATGGTTTCGGCATCTTTCTGTCCCTGCATTAAGCGGACGCACTTGCCGTTTTTTAAATCGATGGCAGGAAATACAATCATGATATCATCTCCTTAAAGTTTTTTAGTAATTGCAGCCCGACGGTAGAGCTTTTTTCGGGGTGAAACTGCATCCCGATGACATTGTCTTTCTGAACGATGCCCGGCACCTTGACGCTGTATTCGGCATAGGCTACCACATCATCAAAATTATCTGGTTTGGCGTAGTAGGAATGGACAAAATAGACATAATCTTCAGCGCCAATGTTTTTTACCAGCGGGCTTTCCCGGTTGATGATCAGGTTGTTCCAGCCCATATGGGGAATTTTGATCCCCGGAGCATCAAATTTAACAATTTCGCCGGAAATATAAGAGAGACCGGCGAATTCGCCATCTTCATAGCTTTTATCAAACAGCAACTGCATCCCCAGGCAGATCCCCATCAGGATTTTGCCCTTTTGAACGTTGGCATTTAAGGCATCAATCAGATCAAATTTTCTAAGGTTGTCCATGGCATCCGAAAAGGCGCCAACGCCTGGCAGGATGATGGCATCGGCCGCATCCAGGACTTTTTTATCCCGGGTGATGGTTCCTTCCAGACCCACGTCACCCAGGGCCGTATAAACATTTTTTAAGTTTCCGACATCGTAGTCGACAATTGCGATCAAGGGTTGTCCTCCTGTTATTTTATTAATCAATTAGATAATTGCAAAAAGAATAAGCATCAAACAGATAGTGCTTTGGGTTCAGTTTCCACAACCAGAAGAAATCGCTAAGCGAATTTTTTCTGGTTCGCGGGCAGTCGCCAACTACAAGCAAGCTTGTGATTGGCTCGTTACCTTCGCGAAAATGATTTTGTAACGTGTAGGCGAACAGGCGTTAGCCTGTCCGACGTACAGTGAAAAAATTGTTTCGTGCGAAACTGGATACAAAGCCCACGGCATTTCGTAATTGCTATTCAATAATTCCTTTGGTAGAAGGGATTTCGGTGTTGCCGGCTTCGATGGCGCAGGCACATTTTAAGGTGCGGCCCAGGGATTTAAAAATCCCTTCGACAATATGGTGATTGTTGGTGCCGTAAAGCGATGCCACGTGAAGGGTCATTTTGCTGTTGTGGGTAAAGGCCACGAAAAATTCTTCCAGCATTTCGGTTTCAAAGTCGCCGATGAATTCCCGGGTCAGGGGCACATCAAAGACCAGATAGCTGCGGCCGCTGATATCCACACAGGTGCGGCACAGGGCTTCGTCCATTGGCGTAAACGCAAAGGCATAGCGGTTGATCCCGGCCTTGTCGCCCAGGGCTTCATAGAAAGCCTTACCCAGCAGGATGCCGATGTCTTCAATGGCATGGTGATTGTCCGCTTCGTCGCCGGTGGCCGCGATGGTCAGATCGAATTTACCGTGTTTGGTAAAGAGGGTCAGCATGTGATCAAAAAAGCCTACTCCGGTGTCAATATCAGCAAGTCCAGTGCCGTCAAGATTCAGAGTCAGGGCAATGGTGGTTTCGCTGGTGGTGCGATTTAATCTAGTGCTACGCTTCATTGTACACGACCTCCTTGATAATTTCCAGAATCTTTTGATTTTCCTGTGGCTTTCCCATCGAAAACCGAATGCTACCGGGGTTAGACTGGGATTCGGCAAAGCGTTTGATTAATATATTTTTTTTCAGCAGACCCTCAAAAATGGCTTCGGCTTTAGTGGTTTCAAAATAAATGAAGTTGGAACCGGAAGGGAAAACAGTAATTTCCGGCAAGCCTTCAAGCACCGCCATGGTCTTGAGCCGCTCAGCTTTTAAGGTTTCCAGATTGCGTAATATTTCAGTCCGGTTTTTTAGGGCGATCACCGCCAGCTTCTGAGTCAGTACGTTGAGGTTGTAGGGACCTTTTACCTTATAAAGAATATCGATGACATCCTTATTGCCGAGGGCATAACCGCAGCGGATACCAGCCAGACCAAAGGCTTTAGATAACGTCCGCAGGATTAACAGCCGAGGATATTTCGCCAGCAGATCGACGTTGGATTCGCCGAAAAATTCAATATAGGCTTCATCTAAAACCACCAGTGAGGGCACCGCATCAAGCATTTTAATGATGGCATCCTTGTCAAAGATATAACCGGTGGGGTTGTTGGGATTACAGATATAGAGAATCTTAGCCTGATTGTTACAGGCGGCGGCAATCAAACCGTCCACATCAGGAATATGTCCTGGCAAATCGGCCACCATGATATGTTTGGCATTAGAAATAGTCGCCCAGATGTCATACATGGCAAAGGATGGGGTATGGGAAACCACCACATCACCAGGGTCAACAAAGGCCTGATTGATCATCGCAATCAGCTCATCGGAACCGGAACCGCAGATAATGCCGTCCTGGGGAACGCCGGTATAATCGGTCAGTTCATCCAGTAATTCAGGGAAGCAGGCTTCCGGGTAGCGGTTTAAATCGGTTTTGCAGATGTCGTCGCAAAATTTTCGTTTTAACTGCATCGGGAAGTCAAAGGGACTCTCGTTGGCATTGACCACAATATCATATTGGGGGGCGTCAACCTTATAAGCAACCAGACTTTCAATATTTTTTCGAACCAGTTTTTCCATTAGTTTTCAAACCGCCTTTCAACTGCTTTAGCGTGGGCATCCAGCCCTTCGGACCGGGCAAAGGCCGCAATCTTGGTATAAACATCGCCCAGCGCGGCCTGATCGTAGGATAAAATACTAGATTTTTTAAGATAATCATATACGCCCAATGGTGATGAGAATTTGGCAGTACCCGAGGTGGGGAGAGTATGGTTGGGACCGGCAAAATAATCACCCAGTGGTTCCGGGGTATAGGCGCCCATAAAAATGGCACCGGCATTTTTCACTTTTTCCAGCGAGTCCATCGGGTGCGCAATCAGCAGTTCCAGATGTTCAGGGGCAATCTGATTGGACAGCTCAAAGGCTTCGTCCAGATCCTTAACGATAAAGACAAACCCAAAATCATCTACTGATTTCTTGGCGATTTCTTTACGGTTTAAATCTTCGCTGATCTGGCGGTAGACTTCTTCGATGACCTGGTTGCCCAGCTCTTCCGAGGTGGTCACCAGAATCGGCATCGCCAGTTCATCATGCTCGGCCTGGGACAGCAAATCAGCAGCGGCGTAAACCGGATTGGCATTTTCATCGGCAATGATCAGTACCTCACTGGGGCCGGCAATCATGTCAATGTCGACCTTGCCAAAGACTTCTTTTTTGGCAGTCGCCACATAAATATTACCGGGACCGACAATTTTATTAACTGGTTTAATGGTTTCGGTGCCATAGGCCAGGGCAGCAATGGCTTGGGCTCCACCTATTTTATAAATTTCGTGAACGCCGGCAATCTTGGCAGCCGCTAAAATTGTCGGATTGATTTTTCCATCCCGTCCCGGCGGCGTCACCATGACCAGGGATTGCACTCCGGCCACCAGCGCCGGAATCGCATCCATCAGCACCGTCGACGGATAAGTGGCTTTACCGCCAGGGACATAAAGCCCTACCCGTTCAATCGGGGTAATGTGCTGGCCGAGGATGACCCCGGGTTTGGGTGTATAAGTCCAGGTGGTTTCCAGCTGTTTTTCATGGAAGTCCCGGATATTCTGGGCCGCTTCCCGGATAATCGCCAGCAGTTCGTTCGGAACCGTTGCAAAGGCTTCGTCGATTTCTGCTTCGGTAACTTGCAGGTGGGTCAGCACACAATGATCCAGCGCCTGGGTATAATACAACAGAGCTACATTACCTTCTTTTCTAACCCCTTTGATAATTTCCAGCACCGCGTTTCTAATATCTTCCCGCTCGTCATCATTGCGTTTTAAAATGGTGTCAAGATCCATGTTTTTTTTATATTTGATAATTTTCATGTTATTCCTCTCGTTTAAGTAAGCTTTAAAGATTGTGCAAAACTCATAATCATCGACCAATTGTTGCGTAGTGTTCGGTTTCCACAAACAATTTTATAACGTGTAGGCGAACAGGCGTTAGCCTGTCCGACGTACAGTGTAAAAATTCGCACAGCGATTTCTTCTGGTTGTTTCGTGCGAAACCGAACGCGGAGCTCACGGTACTTTGGTTACTGCCAAACGATGCTACAGCTGATTTTCGAAAGCTTTGATAATCGGATCGATCATTTCTCGTTTGGTTTTCAGGCTAACCTGATTCACAATCAGTCGGGAGCTGATATCACAGATTTCTTCCAGCACCGACAGGCCGTTTTCTTTAAGGGTACTGCCGCTTTCGACAATATCAACAATACAGTCAGCCAACCCGATCAGCGGCGCCAGCTCCACCGAACCGTTGATTTTAATAATGTCAACCAATTGGTTTTTAGTGTGAAAATAGTCCTTGGCGATGACCGGATATTTGGTGCCGACCACCATTTTCTTGCCATAGGGGATGGGGCGATTTTCAAAACCGGCCACACACATCTTGCATTTGCCGATGTTTAAATTCAACATTTCATAAACCTGAGCCGGGTGCTCCAGCAGCACATCTTTGCCGACGATGCCGATATCGGCGGCTCCTTTTTCGACATAAGTGGGAACATCAGGCGATTTAACCAGAAAGAATTCGATGGTGCCGGTGGTATCGGTAAAAATCAGCTTACGGCTTTTTTCCGAATAATCCTCGAAGACATAACCCAGATCAATTAACAGTTCAATAGCTTTTTTAGCCACCCGGCCTTTGGCCAGGGCAAAACGAATTATCATCTATTCCACCTCGCTTTCGGTTGGGATCTTGTCAATAAAAAGAAATTCATTATTCTTTTGCAGTGACAGTTTTTCATTGCTCAGATAATAAATGTTGGCATTTTTATATAAGGGGTTTTGATGGAGGTTTTTTACCTGGTCGGCCACTGTCGTTTTGACGATTAAGACCTCAGCAATTTTTCCCTCTTGTCGTAATTCATCGGCCAGCTTGTAAGCGGCCGATTTATCGGTGGTGTCATAAAGAATCACGTGAACCGTTTCATTATCCAAAGGAAGCAACTGGTGCTGTTCCATATAATCAATGACTTTGAGCAGGTCGATGGCAAAACCACAGGCTGGTCGGGGAATCCCAAATTTTTCGGAGAGATGATTATATCGCCCGCCGCTGATCACCGGTTCACCACAACTATTGATATAGCCCTTAAAATTGATATCGCTGTAATAGTTCATCTGATTGGTGAAGCCCAGATCAAAGCTCACATATTGGGACAGCCCGATGACTTCCAGATGGGCGTAGATCTCAGAAATTTTCTCGACCACCTGGCGCATCTTCTCGCTGATGCAGAGAGCCGCCATTTCTTTGGCAACCGCTTTGGGCTCACCATAAAGCAGTGGCAGCTTGAGAATAATCGCTTTTTTGTCTTCAGGCAGAGCCAGTTTTTCCAGATAGTCGGCGATGTCGCCGATATTTTTATTTTCAATATATTTAAATAAGGTCGCTTTTTCTTTGGTACTAAAGGCCAGGTCGTCAAAAAGAAAATTGATAAAGCCGACATGACCCAGGTCGATATGAACATCCTCGATGCCGTTTTCTAAAAGCGAGCGGATCGCCAGGGCGATGACTTCACCGTCGCATTCCGGGGTGTCATTGCCAAAATATTCAATTCCAATTTGGGTGATCTCTTTTTTGGTAATTTCTGGTGAAGAGAAATTGCGATAGATATTAGTTTCATATGAGAACTTGATAATGTCATCGGCATTGGGATGATTCATTGCCGCCATCCGGGTCACTGGTAGGGTTGCATCCGGTTTTAGTACCAGCACTTTACCCTGATGATTCACCAGCTTAAAAAGATCGTCACTGGGGATAGAATCCTCATTCACGTAAAGATCATAGGTTTCAAAGGTCGGGGTGGAGATCTGATGGTAGCCATGAGATCGGTAAAGGGACATCAATTTATCATTAATTTGCTGTAAAGCAAAATAATCCTGATGTTGGATATTTTCAAAGCCGTCAATGGTATAGTTGAAAAGCATGTGAACCTCCTTGTTCAAACGAATACTTCATTACTGTAACTTGATGAAGTGATAAGTCTATTGTAACATTTAAATTAATTTTGTCAAAGTATTTAATTATTTTTTAATTTGTTTTTATTAGTCATGATAATCAAGAATTAATCTTTTGATTATTGTAAAACTTCATTTTCATCAATTTTATAAATAATGATGAACGGTCATGGATTTTGCTGACACTATGTATTATAATATATCTATGATTTGATGGCAAACTGTGTTGAGGATAATCACCCGCGTTGATGACAAGGTTGAAATTTAGAAAAAACGAGAAAAATCAGAAAGCAAGGTGTACTTAGTGATTAATATATTAAACCTGAATTCTGAAGAACAGATAATTGCGATGATAATTTTTAGCATCATTATTTTTTTTATTTTCGCAGCGCTAGCCTTTCATATATATTTCATCAGTAGAAAACTGGAAGATGAAGAACGAGACGAAAAAATGTTTAGCTCGATATTCAATCAGGTTGCTGATAGTATTGTGGTAGTTGATGAAGATATGATTATTTATAAAGCCAATGAGGCATTTTTAAATTATCAGGGTAAGCCTGCGGATAAGATAATCGGAAAAAATATTCAGCGAATTCCGACGGATTATGATTTTGATGCGGACAATAAGGAATTAAGAGACGTCATTAAAGAAAAAGGTGTTTACGAGAAAAATATTAACTTTTTTCATAGCAGTGGTGAGGTGATCCCGCTTCATTTGATGTTTAAACCGATATTCATTGATGACAAAAAAGGCGGACAAAAGAGATTTACGGTTATCACCGGAATTGATATGAAAAATACTCAGGAAAAAGATGATTATATCAAGCAACAGAAGGATGAATTGCTGGAAATTCAGCATCTGGCTCATCTGGGCTACTGGGAAATGAATTATATCACAAAAAAAGTATTCTGGTCCCAAGAACTTTATAGTATACTTGGCTATGAGGAAGGCGAGGTCGAACCCAATCTTGACATTATTTACTGGATGGCCTATGAGGATGATCAGAACCGCGTTTGGAAAGCTTTTTTAAAGGCTTTTCAGGCCCAGGAAAAGGTCGATACCCACTATCGGATCAAAAATAATCGGGGTGAAATGCGGGATATTTATTTAAGAATACGACATTTTTTTACAGATGATAATGAACATTTGCGAACCATTGGGTTATTACAGGATGTGACCAAGCAGGCAAGTTTAAGGGATGAACTCACCGCTCAGATGATTTTCACAGACAAGGTACTTAATAATAGCAGTCTTCTTTACATTGAATATAATAAAGATTTCGAAGTGAAAAATATCAATAAATGGGTGAGTCAATTAAGTGGCATTTCTTATGATGAAGCTGAAGGCAAATCACTAATGGATATTTTTGGAAAACTCGGCCGAGCTAATAGGAAGTTTATTAACGAGAATTTAAATTTTAACCGTCCTTTGCCGTTTAAAGATGCAAAAGGAACGATCCACTATATCCAATGGGATCATGCGACTTTTACCAAAAAATCGGGAGAAAACGCTAATATTCTGATGGGGATTGATGTTACTGAAATCATTGAGAAGCGCAAAGCCCTGGAAGCGTCTTTTATCCTGGATCCCATTACCAAATTGCCCAATCGCTATAAACTGGAACAAGTCTTGGAAAATTATTTTAATAAAAATGGAAATAATCCAAATAAAAACCTGGCACTGATATTTCTGCAAATTGACGGAATTCACACAGTGGGTGATGCCTATGGTCAGGATATAGAAGATCAATTGATGTGTGCCTTAAGTGAGCGGCTTTATGGAGCCATTGGTAAATATGGGCTTTTTGTTCGTCGCTATACCGATCAGTTTGTCTTGTTTTATCCCTGTGACCCTAGTATCAAAAAACTGATGGAAATTTGCGAATTGGTTGCCGAGTTACTTAAAATACCTTTTGTTATTGAAGGCAGTTCATTTAAATTAAAAAATCATCTTGGTATTTCAAAATTTCCAGATCATGCTAAAACGAAAGAAGATCTGGTCCGATTTGGAAGTGCCGCAATGCATGAGGCTCAACGACTAAATTTAGATTACTACTTTTATCATGAATCATTTGAAAAAAAGTTAAAAAGCAAAGTTAATGGATATGAACTAAATAACAACTAAAATAGAGGAGTCATATATGACCTATAAATGCGTGGTTTTCGATTTTGATGGTACCCTTGCAGATACTGAAGAGAAAGCCTTTAATATATACAATGAACTGGCGACTAAATATAAATACAGCACTGTTACGATGGAGGAATTACAGCATATTAAAAACCTACATATTAAAGAGATCAAAGAAATCGTGGACATTCCTTTTTATCAATTCCCCCGGGCATTAAGAGATGGACAGAAAATGATGCGAAAGGAGTCGACTGAGATTCATTCCTTTTCGCCAGACATTCATACTTTTTTTACCGAACTGAGAAAAGAGACCGACCATATCGGGATACTTACCTCCAATATTAAAAAGACGGTTGCCCAATTTCTGATAACCTATGATATCAGTCATGAGATTGAGTTTATTATGTGTTCAGCGCTAATGTCCAAAGCTAAAAAAATAAAGAAGGTGCTTCGGAAGTACGATATTAAACCGACTGAAATGTTGTACATTGGGGATGAGGTGCGTGATATTGAAGCCTGCCATAAGGTGGGGGTCGATGTGATTGCGGTAAAATGGGGGTATAATACACCTTCGGCTCTTGAAAAGTGCAAACCGACCTTTATGATTGAGAACCTTTGGGATGTCATCGACATTGTAAAATCAAAGAATCAATCCCAAGTTGGATAGAAGAATCTCAACTATAAATGATGTTAATTAAAAGTGGACTTGTCTGACCAGACAAGTCCACTTTTGATTAGATATTACTATTGTCATGGTGTTTAAGAAAAGCGTTTTCCCAGTTTTCTTTTATCTCTTTAAATTCAATTAGGATGTCATTCAGTATTTTCTGGCAAGCCAGACTGTTTTTTTCAGCAGCTGCTTTTTCCAATTGAATGGTATATAAATTAATCGTATCAATTCTTAAATTACTGGAAGAGCCTTTGAGTTGATGAGCGGCTTTCTGAAGTTGGATAAAATCAATGGAATTTAAACAAGCGATCAGGACGGCTAATATTGCTGGCGTATACTCAAAAAAGTCACCGAAAATTTCTAATGCGTCGGATTGCGACAATCCGGTTTCTGTCATAAAGCGTTCCATGTTCTGTATAAGGGGGCTTATTATTGGGGGCGATGCGTGTTGTTTCTTTCCATAAATAGCAAGCAGGCGAAGCATTTTATCATAGTCAATTGGTTTGCTAAGATAATCATTCATACCGGCTGCCAGACACTTTTCCTGATCACCTTCCATGGCATTGGCCGTCATTGCTATAATAGGAATGTCCTTTTTGGGACCTTTTAAGCTTCTAATAGCAATAGTGCTTTCATAACCATCCATCATCGGCATTTGACAATCCATTAAAATCAGATCATAATCTTTATTCTGAACTGCTTCAAGTGCTTCTTGCCCATTGCCGGCAAGATCACAATCATTATTATGCAGTTTAAGTATTTTTGAAACAATCTTTTGATTTGTCAAATTATCTTCAACTAATAGGATGTTGAGGTTTGACAGATCTAAATTAGTTTCGACCGATTGTGTGGTATTTTCTGATACTAAAGCTTCTGGATTAACTGGCTTCAATTTTTCAAACTCCACTTTGTCATTTTCAATGACTAATTTCGAACCGAAAAATAGATTAAAATTAAAGGTCGTGCCAGTGCCAAAGGTGCTACAGATGTGAATAGTCCCATCCATCAGGTGAATTAATTCTTTGGCTATGGCAAGACCCAGGCCAGATCCCCCATATTTTCTGGTTGTGGATGGATCTCCCTGGACAAAGGGTTTAAACAGTTTTTGCTGTTGTTCTTCAGAAATACCAATACCAGTGTCCGAGATTTCAAAAATAATTTCTGCTTTTTTATGTTTGTATGAACCTAGATGAACAGTCATGATAATCTCACCGGAGTCGGTGAATTTTATGGCATTGCTGATCAGGTTACTTAAAATTTGTCCGACCCGAGCCGGATCGCCTAGGACATACTTAGGGATCGTGGGATCGAAGTTTGTTTTCAAGCTCAGTTTTTTTTCTAAAACTTTGGGAAGGAACATAGAAAGAGAGTCTTCCACGGTTTTTAATAAATCAAATTCGATGGATTCAATAGACAACTGCCCACTTTCAATTTTGGAAAAATCCAAAATATCATTCAACAAATACAGTAGGATTTCGGTGGCATATTTTGATTCTTGTACGTATTCTTTCTGTTCAGTGGATAGCTGGGTATATTGAAGCAGCTCAAGATAACCCATAATTCCATTAATTGGCGTTCTGATTTCATGGGACATATTGGCAAGAAATCGGCTCTTCATATTGTTAGCCAGTTCAGCCTGATTTTTAGCCAGTTCCAGTTCTTCTTCAATCTGGCGACGTTCAATTGCTTTTCCCAAAGAATTAACATAAGCAAAAAGAGTTGAAAATTCTGCTTCAGTCCATTGCCGTTCTTCTTTACACTCATCAAAGCCGATGAATCCCCAGAACAGACCATTGACAATAATTGGCACAACGATGATCGACAATATTCCCTGAGACCAGAGAATTTCTTTGGTACGGGTGTTTTTAAGTTCTCCGACGATTCCATAAAACGGCTGGCCCTGAACTAGCGGGTCGATGAAATCCTGGATATCCTCAAAAGGGATTTGCTGAAGCTCGGGATTATTGATTTGCGGGGGCGCATTTTCAGCAGTCCACTCGATGCGTTGGCTGGTGCGTCCATGATCATGCTCATCATAATCATTCTCCCAAAGGTAGACCCGATCAACCTTTGCTGCCTGACCGATTAATTCAAAGCCTTTGATTGTTGCCGCAATCACATCGCGATTGTCCAAAAATTCCTCAATCGCGGCGGCCACAGCGGTTAGAATCGACTCGTGAATATGTAAATTTCGTTCCATTTTTCTCCGCTCCGAGATGTTTCTGACGATGGCGATAATTCGATTGGAAGCGAAAGGAACCATGCGACATTCATAGTAATTTTGGACATTTTGCATCGTCAGTTCGTATTCAAATGAGGAGACGGACTGATCCATGTAAATATGCTCAAGGGCAGTTTGAATATTTTTGGCCAAGGATTCAGGGAAGATATCGATGACGTTTTTGCCCACAAAAAGATCAGGAGATAAATACAAATCACTTTCAGGACCGTTTTTATAATCAATAAAAAAGCCATGATGATCGAGAATAAACAGCAAATCTGGAATCGCTTCTAAGATAGCATTTTGATAAGACATACTATATTCAAGGGCTTTCTGATTTTCCACTTCCTGGGTGATATCAATAAAAACGGCGATAAAATGGTATTTTTTTGGAGAATAAGCCCGGATGCGATACCATTTCTGGAAATAGGAGACGTATTGCTCAATTTCGGGGGAAGGTTGTTTATTCTGATTGATAGCCATATCGCCATAACGATCAAACCAGTCAAATTCGTTGCGATTTTGTTCCGGAACGATATCGTAAAGTCTTTTGCCAATCAGCTGAGACCGTGAAAATCCGGACATCTGCTCAAAAGTAAGATTGATATCAAGAAATTGATAATCGGTGGGATGATCATCAGGATCGCAGATGACTTTGCAATAAGCGTAGCCACAGGGTAGATTTTCTTTTAATTGTTCATAAAATTCAGTCTCCATCGATTGTTTCCTCCGCTTATTTAATCATTTTGGCAATTACGAAACTGCCGAGACCTTGCTGCCGATCTATTCCAAACAGATTCTCACTCATGGTTCTTATTTAGCCCATTTAACAGTGAAATAATCAATTTGTAGAAAATTTATCTATTTATTTTACAAAAAAAAGACTCGGAACGAGCTTTAATGATTGAATTGAGACAAAAGAAGCACCTGATGACAGGTGCTTCTAAAGGCGCTCAAAAATGATAAGTAAGCTTGGTTTATGGGGTAATCAAGCGGTATTGACTGGTGCTTTTTGACACAAGAACCGGAACGTTGAGTTCACTATTGATTTCTTTAACAACGGCGGCAATGGCGTCATCATCGGCGCCGTAGATCACGCAATTCAGGGTTGTTTCATCTACAATTAAGGCACCAACATAGTAGTAACCGTTGGATATTGTGATGGTGACCCCACTGACATGACTCAAGAGTTTCATCTTGACAATTTCGGTAGCTTGCTGGGTATCCACAAGTTGTTTTCCGGCATCCACATCATTCAGGCCGATGAGCAGTTCATAACGGTTGGTCGTTTCCAAATCCAGGGAGTTAGAAGCACCAGTAGAATCCGTTTTAGGCATACAGCCGGAAAGGATTGCCAGACTTAAGGCGAAAAGACAGAGTAATAGTAGTTTCTTTTTCAAAGTTAACCTCCTAAAAAACATATTTTTTATCATAACATAATATAGGGATAAAAGAAATGCTGATAATTAAGATGGTCAGAAAAGGAGAATTAACGTATGAATTGTCGTTATGGAAGAGATTGATGATTTTTATTGATGAGATAACTAAAGAAACAAAACTGGAATAGCTGGTGCAATTTAAGAATTTCGCTTATTTATTATGGTATAATACTCAAGTAAAAACATATAAATACGATAAAAGATACAGATACGTTTGCATTTTATAAAACGGATATCAGGATTAAAATTCAATGGTGTAAATTCGCACATGAATAACACCAAAAGAAAGGTGGAATGAACATGGATATTGCAGCACTATCGATGGGAATGAATCAAATGCAGGTTGCCCAACAGGCCAGCTTGTCGGTTATGAAAATGGCCATGGAAACCGGGACACAACAAATGACAGATATGGTGGCAATGGTAGAAACCAGTACTCCAACAGCGTCTGCGGCAGGTCCTTCACCAGACCCAAACATTGGACAGTTATTAGATATCTCCGTTTGAAAAAGAATCCAGTCGATTAGTGTCGGCTGGATTCTTTTTTGAAATGGTAATTGACGCATCGCAGATAAGATAAAAACCGTTGGATCGAACCGAGTCTTAATTATTCAGAGAAAATTGATTTAGACTTTAAAAAAAGGGTAAAAAGTTAAAATAATGTATAGAAAGTTGGAGGGAATAAAAATGTGTTGTAATAAAAATGAAGACAGCCAATGCTGCGTAATGGCTCATAAGGACAAAATTGTTGCTTGTGCGTTAGTAACACTCACGATTGCATTTACAGTAACTGGTTTTATCATTGGGCATCGGTTTATGGGAAAAGGGTGCTGTAAAAAATCAGAGCAAGAATAATTATCATTGAGGATTAAAAAAGAACCACTGCAACCATGGTTGCAGTGGTTCTTTTTTAATCGTGTAGTCATTATATTGGTGATTGCGAAATTCAAAAGGAATGAACAAAAATTGTTTAGTGCAAACCAATAGCGAAACGCACGGTACTCTCGCAATTACCAATAGTGGTTATAGTGAGGTTGTTTCCATTTTTACGGGATATTTTTGTTTCAGGTCTTCAACTTTGCCGATAAAGGCTTTGTTTTGTTTTTCCCGTAATAAAAAAGTACGGGCGTTTTCTTTAACAGCATCAAAAGGAATGGTTTGGGCAATCTTGCGGTCAGTCAGTTTGATAATGTGGAAACCAAACTGGGTTTGAACTGGCATTTCGGTCATTTCATCCACTTCCAGAGCAAAGGCAGCCGTTTCAAATTCAGGAACCATTTGTCCTTTTGAAAAATAACTCAGATCTCCGCCTTTTTCATTAGAAGGACAGATGGAGTATTCTTTTGCCGCCGCTTCAAAAGCTTTGCCATTTTTAATTTCATCAATAATTGTAGTGGCCTGCTCTTCTGTTGGAAGAAGAATATGGCTAGCACGGATGCTGTCCGGGGCAATGAACTGTCCGGGGTTTTCATCATAGAATTTCTGCACTTCTTCGTCCGGTACAGTAATATCCATCATAAAGGTTGCAATCATATGAGTTTTCAGCAGTTTTTCTTCGGCATCGATGAGCATTTTTTGAAATTCTTCACTTTCATCGATCTTTGCTGCTTTACCTTCTAAATAAAAAAGTTCCTGAGCAATGAGTTCCTCAAGTAATTGACGACGGCCTTCTTTTGATTTGAATTGGTTCGCCTGTTCCTGAGGTAATTGTTTTATTAAGGCATCTAAGTCCGCAGTGTAAATTGTTTTACCAGCCACGGTAGCCAAAGGGGTTTTTTCCATAATTGTCTCCTTTAGTTCCAAATTAATTTATTATCCTAGAATCATAGCCTTTCATAGGATTTTTGTCAATATCCAGAACAATAAAGGTACGGTAGGCATTCGCCAACAATTAGTATTATCTGGTTTTAATTGCTGAAAACCAGCAATTAAAAGCTTTGAGATTTATCGATAGGGTGATAGAAAAATTAAGTAATGCTTAACGATTCTAAATAAGTTTGACCTGATATTGACAAGTATCGGGTTGGGGAGTATACTGTTAACAAGTAGTTAGGTAATGACTAACTAATAAAAAAGTTGGGTGATAATATGGCATGTAAGAAGAATGAATTATATGAGGCTTATCATAAACTGCTGAAGCTGAATGCAGCGCTTCATGAAAATGAAACCTGTCAGTGTCAGGCCGAAGATGTAACCTCAAAACAGAAATATTATCTGAAAGTCATCGATCAGAATTATCGGGTAACCTTCAGCCAGTTAGCTCAGGAAACCCAGAATTCAAAACCGACGATTACCGAATTGATTAGTAAATTTATTTCCATGGGCTGTGTATACCGGGAACGTTCACCCGAGGACGGCAGGGTGTATTTTATCTATCTTACACCAAAGGGTCAATCAATTGCCAGATCCGAAGAAAGAACCCAAATACAAGTGATTGAACGCATCAAAAACAGTCTGACTGATGAAGAGCTGGATCAATTGATCACCTTACTAAACAAAATCCTTTAATAAAAATAAACTTATGGTTAGAGGATGAGGAGGAAGAAAAATGAACACATTAGAAATCAAAAACGCACCATTAATCCCGATTACAGAAACAGTAATCTATCCGGGGATTTCCAATCGTATTTTTGTGAATGAGGATATTGGCAACAATATCAAAGAACTGATCATCAAGAATAACACCCTGGCCATTGGTTTATCAACGAAAGACTACAAAGGATTGGTCCAATTAACTGCTGATTCGTTTTATCGTATCGGTGTGTTGATGAAATTTGATAATATACAAAAGTCAGACAATGGCTTTATCATTGATATTACCACCATCAATCGTGTTAAAGTATTGGATTTTACCTTTGAAGAAAAACAGATCACCGCATCTTACACCATTCAGGAAGATATCACCGATGTTAATGAAGATGAAGAACAAGAGATGATTGTTTATATTAAAGGATTAATGAAAGATTTAAGCCACAATTTTAAAGGAGCAGAATATTTTGTCAGTATCCTTGATGGATTACCTTCTTTAGAAGAAATCATGGGCTATACTGTTCCGATGATGGGTATTCCATTAAAGAGTAAACAAGCATTACTGGAAATTGATTCCGTCAAAGAACGAACTCTCAGCTTTATTGATTATATTATCAGAGAAAAAGACTCGGTTCATCTGCAATTGGAAATCAGTAAAAAATATTCGCAACGAAAAGATAAAACCTATCGCGAAGCGATGCTTCGGGAACAATTGAAAAATATAAAAGCCGAACTGGGCGAATTGGACGAAGAACTTGAAGAAGAAGCCGATTATCGAAAAAGAGTTCTGGAAACCGATATGCCTGCGGATATTAAAAAAATAGCATTAAAAGAAGTACGTAAATTTGAAAACTCACCGCCAAACGGAGGCGAAAGCAATGTCATCATGAATTATCTTGATCTGCTTTTGGAACTACCATGGACTAGTGAGAAAAAAGAAATTGACATTGAACACGCCAGACAGGTACTGGAGTCTCATCACTTTGGTATTGATGATGTAAAAAAACGAATCATTGAACACCTGGCCGTCATGAAATTAAAAGAAGATAAACAAGGCTCAATTCTATTGCTTGTGGGACCTCCGGGAACCGGTAAAACCAGCTTGGGTAAGAGCATTGCCGAAGCCTTAGATCGTAAATATGTCCGTGCCAGCTTGGGTGGAGTTCGCGATGAAGCCGAAATTCGGGGACATCGTAAGACTTATCTGGGCGCAATGCCAGGACGGATCATTAAAGGAATTGCCAACGCTGAAGCGAAAAATCCGGTTTTCATCCTCGATGAAATTGACAAGATGGGGATGTCCCACCAGGGCGACCCCGGTTCAGCATTGCTGGAAGTTTTAGATCCTGAACAAAATTGTACCTTCTCGGATCACTATTTAGAAATACCCTACGATTTATCCGAGGTATTCTTTATTGCCACCGCCAATGACCTTAGTACAATCCCGGCACCACTCTTAGATCGTGCCGAAATTATTCAGCTGTCAAGTTATACCAACGGTGAAAAGAAACGGATTGCCATTGATCACCTGTTACCAAGTGTTTTAAAAGATCATGGTTTAACCAATGAGATGCTTCAAATCGAAGAAACTGCGGTTGAAGCGATCGTTGAAAACTACACCGCCGAAGCTGGGGTACGTGGTTTGACCAAGCAACTGGCAAAAATTGCCCGAGTTGTTTCGGAAAAAATCGTCTCGAAAAAAGTTGAACTCCCATTTGTGGTAACAACACAAAACATCAGTGAAGTATTGGGAAACAAAACCAGACGTCACGAAAAAGCGGGTGAAAATAACAAACCAGGCGTCGTAACCGGAATGGCATGGACAGCAGTCGGCGGAGAGATTCTCTTCACCGAAGCCAGTCTGATGCCAGGAAGCGGCAAGCTGACCCTAACCGGTCAATTGGGCGATGTTATGAAAGAAAGTGCCACCATTGCCATGAGCCTGATCCGATCACGGTTAGGTGATTTGGCCAACGGCTTTGATTATTTCAAAAATGACACCCATATCCATGTGCCATCTGGTTCAACACCAAAAGATGGGCCATCTGCCGGGGTTACATTAACAACCGCTTTGGCATCATTGATCTTGGGCAAACCAGTAGATTCAAAACTTTCCATGACCGGCGAAATTACCTTAAGCGGTCAGGTGCTACCAGTTGGCGGCATTAAGGAAAAGGTTATCGCAGCACAGCGCAGTGGCATTACCACAATATTATTGCCAAAAGATAATGAAAAAGATGTCAGCGATATTCCGGAAGAAGTCAGAAATGCCTTAACCATCATTCATGTTTCGACCATTGAGGAAGTCTTAAAAGAAGCATTGGGCATCGAGTTACCAGAAGTTAAACCGATTCTCAACCGACCCAAAGGCGATTCCAATGTACAATTGAGCATGGATAGTGAATAATTTACAGTAAACAAGCGGGAGCTGTCTTAGGACAGCTCCTGTTTTTTTAAAGCTTAGGCATTTGCGAAATTAAAAACATTGAACAATAGTTGCTTTGGGTACAATTTCCACAACAAGAAGAAATCGCGATGCGAATTTCTTCTTGTTCGCGGGCCGTCGCCAACTGTAAGCAAGCTTGTGATTGGCTCATTGCCTTCGCGAAAACAATTTCGTAACGTGTAGGCGAACAGCACGAGAAAATGTTGTTCGCCCTAGTGTAGAAATTGTTCCGTGCGAAACTGGGCTCAAAGCTCACGGCACTTTCGCAATTACCTATTTTAAAGCGCAATAGATTAACGCTTTTTTCCGACAGGTTTTATCGACGGTCCGTTTTTCTTGTGATATAATATTTCTCATGAAAATCAAAATGTTAAATAATGAAACAATTAATAAAATAGCCGCCGGTGAGGTTATTATCCGACCTGTCTCAGTGGTCAAAGAATTGGTAGAAAACGCCATTGATGCTGGTGCCGATCAGATTGCGGTGATCATTGAGGCGGGCGGCAAAAACCGGATTAGTGTCCGGGACAATGGCTGCGGTATCGCCTATAATGAAATTCCGTTGGCTTTTAAGCGCCATGCTACCAGTAAGCTCTCAGCTATCGAGGATCTGGAATCGATTGACTCGCTGGGGTTTCGGGGGGAGGCCTTATCCAGCGTTTCCGCCGTGGCCAAGGTACAAATCACCACCCGGTATGTGGATGAAGAGGTCGGTAGTCAAACCATTTTTGAAGGCGGCAAGCTGATCAATCAACGGGTGTGCGCCTATAACCGGGGTACCGAAATTACCGTTAGAGAGCTCTTTTACAACACGCCGGCGCGCCGCAAACACCTGGAGAAGGAAAAGAAAGAAGAAACCATTGTCCGTGATCTGGTGGAAAAAATTGCGGTTTCCCATCCGGGAATTCGTTTTCAGGTAAGCAGCAACGGCCGGAAAGTTCTGGATACTCCCGGCACCGGAAAGGTGCTGGATGTGGTGAAAGGACTTTATGGTGTTGAGGTTGCTGACAATCTGATCGCCCTTGACTACGAAAACAAACCGATGAAGTTGGCCGGCTTTGTCGGAAATCTAAAGACCATGCGAAGTCACCGTGAAGATCAGGTGTTTTTTATCAATGGCCGTTACATTAAAAATAGCCGGCTGGCCCAGGCGTTAGACGAAGCCTACGAAGGTTACAGTATGAAGCACCAGCATCCGTTGGGGATTATTTTTATCGAACTGCCCGGCCGGATGCTGGATATCAATATCCATCCAGCTAAAACGGAAATAAAAATTCTCAATGAAAGTCTGGTTTGTCTGCTCTTTAAGCAGGGGATTCGGGAAACACTTCGGAACGCCAATCTGATTGTTGATGTGGGAACTCAAGATGATCAGAATCAAAAAACTTCCTGCTCACAAACTGAGGAAATAAACAGTTCAGCGAATCACCAAAAAGAAAAATATAAAATTGAAAGCAACGGTAAAGACATTAGTAAAACGGAAGAGATTCAAAACCAGACGACCCTTGAGTCTGTTTTATGGACAAAGCCCAGAAAGTCTACTATTGGTGGAACAGATCTGGAAAAATCTGCTGAGCTAGTTAAACCGTCTGGAAAAGCAGATCAAATCACGGACTTGATGGCAAAAGAGGATCAGGATCAATTGTCACTGAAGGAAAAGACAAGGATACATATTACACAGAATAGCAGGATGACGGAAAAATTGGAAAATCAGCGTGATGCATCTGTATCTAAAACGCCAGAAATATCTGAGGAGTCAGAAGTTAAGCCACGTGAACCAGCATTAAGAAATCAGGACGATCCACTGAAGCAATTGTCTTTGACAATTGACCCATTACCAGTCTCTGGTGAACAAAATCGGGTTGCCGAAATGCCAGTCGTATTTGCTGGATTGGAATTAGCCCAAGACAAAACACCGCTACAAAGCATTAATCAAGAAAATATCAAACAAGTGTCAAACCAGCCAGTTGCAAAACCGGGTGTTAACGATTTGGCAAAAATGAAAATTGTCGGTCAATTATTTAATGTCTATATTCTGCTAGAAGGCGAAAAGGAAATTTATCTGCTGGATCAGCATGCTGCTCATGAAGCGTTTATCACCCAGGAGCTTTTGGGGATTTTTAAACGAGGCGATCGGCTCCCCAGTCAGGGTCTAATGACGCCGATACCCATAAAAATTCGTCCCAAAGATTTGGATCAGGTGGAAATGGCGCTAACTGATTATCAAAAACTGGGTTATGATTGTGATGTTTTTGGTGAAAATACCTTATTGGTGCGCAGTGTGCCAGTACTTTTAGGAGAGCCTCAAAGCGTTGAGTTACTAAAAACCATGATTGATGAAAATCTTTTTGAAAGAGATGACAATAACTTGTCAAAGACTGCTTTTTCGGAAGATGCCAAAAACAGGATCATTACCATGGCCTGCAAAGCAGCTATTAAGGGGGGGCAACAGCTCACTCACAGTGAAATCAGTAAACTGCTGGAAAACCTGATGGCATTAGATAATCCCTATACCTGCCCCCATGGCCGACCGATTATTATGAGATTAAAGGAATATGAATTAATGAAATTATTCAAACGGGTAGTATAAGATGAAAGTGAACAAACCCAAAGTTTTAGTCCTAGTCGGACCTACCGCCAGCGGAAAAACCGCCTTGGGGGTGGCGCTGGCTAAAAAGCTTGACGGCGAAATTATCTCAGCCGATTCGATGCAAATTTATAAGTATATGAACATCGGAACGGCCAAGGTCACCCCTGAAGAAATGCAGGGGATTCCCCATCATCTGGTGGACTGTGTGCTACCGAATGAAGAATTCAGCGTGGCAAGTTTTAAAGCAGCGGCTCTTAATGCCATTGAAACAATTCTTGTCAAAGGAAAACTGCCGATTGTATTAGGGGGGACAGGACTCTATATTAATAGTCTTACGCTGCCCTGGGATTTTCAAAAAAAAGACAATGACGAAGAAATCCGCTGGCGGCTCACTGCCGAAGCCGAAATCCTTGGCCGGGACGCTCTTTATGAACGGCTGAAATCGGTGGATCCGGCCACGGCTGAAATTGTCCATCCAAATAATCTGAATCGGGTTATTCGGGCTCTGGAAATTTATGAGCTCACCGGGAAGCCAAAATCCTATTTTGATGAGCAGACAAAAAAACAGGACGTCCCCTACGATTATGTGATACTTGGTTTAGACTGGGAACGTGAGATTCTTTATGATCGCATCAATCACCGGGTTGATCTAATGATTGGGGATGGTCTCATTGATGAAGCGAAAATGCTGATTGACCGGGGCTATGATTGGAACCTGACCGCGCTGAAAGCGATTGGTTATAAGGAACTAAAGCCTTACCTGGAAGGCCAGTCTTCCCTGGAGGATGCGATCACCATTTTAAGACGAGATTCCCGGCATTATGCCAAGCGGCAGATGACCTGGTTCCGAAAAGATGAACGGATCCATTGGATAAAAATGAGTGAGAACAAGAATCTGGAAACTCAGGTGCATAACTGCCTTGATTTGGTACAGCCACTACTTGAATTAAATTAAATTGAAACATAGGAAAGCGAGAAATTGTTTGAACACTAAAAAAGACATTAAAACCTATCTTGAAAAAGAATTTGCAATTTCAACAGAAATTATTGATTTTGTAAAACAAATTGAAAATGAAGTTTCACCCCAACTAAAAAAACTGGATGACATGTCCGAGCTTCACCAATATCGGGTGATTAAGGCCATGCAAAGGGCTGGTTTGGGGGACCGCCATTTTACCGTTTCCACCGGCTATGGTTATGACGATGTCGGTCGGGAAGTGGTGGAAACCATTTATGCCGATGTATTTGGTGCCGAAGACGCCCTGGTGCGCCCCCACATTTCATCAGGAACCCATGCCATTTCATTGGCACTCTATGGGGTGCTGCGACCAGGGGATCACCTGTTAGCCATTACTGGTTCCCCCTATGATACCATCCGTACCGTTATTGGCTTGGAAGATGCCGGTGTGGGACAGGGCACCATAAAAGAATTCGGCGTGAGCTATGACCAGATTGAACTCCTCTCGGATGGCGGCTTTGACGAAGTGGCGATTCTCGCTGCCATTGCCCCCAACACAAAAATGATTTATCTCCAGCGTTCCACCGGATATAGCTGGCGGGCGGCCTTAACCATGGAGACTATGGCCGCGATGATTAAAAAAATTCGGGAAGTCAAACCGGATGTAGTGGTGTTTGTGGACAATTGCTATGGGGAATTTATGGATCGTCAGGAGCCGGTTTCCATCGGCGCCGATCTCATCGCGGGTTCTCTGATTAAAAATCCCGGCGGTGGTTTAGCACCCACAGGTGGTTATGTGGCTGGTCGCAGGGATCTGGTTCACCTGGCCGCTTGCCGTTTGGCAGCACCAGGCGTTGCCCGAGAAACCGGTGCCACGCTGGGGATCAACCGAACTTTGCTTCAAGGTTTGTTTCTAGCCCCAACAGTGGTGGCTCAAGCCATTAAATCGGCGGTGCTCCTGGCCGCCTGCTATAAAAAACTGGGCTTTGCTGTTTGCCCGGAAGTCACGGACTACCGTAGTGATATTATCCAGAGCGTCTGCCTTAACACGGCTGAAGGGGTTAAAACCTTTTGTCAGGCCATTCAGGAGGCTGCCCCGGTGGACAGTCAGGCCATTCCGGAACCATGGGATATGCCTGGTTATTCGGACCCGATCATCATGGCAGCGGGAGCTTTTATCCAGGGATCGTCCATCGAATTGTCCGCAGATGCCCCGATGCGGGAACCATATTATGTTTATTTTCAGGGAGGATTAACCCATTTCCATGGAAAACTGGGAATTTTATTAAGTTTACAGCGATTATTAGAAAAAAAAATGATTAAAATAAATTTATAAGGGAAAATATCAAAGGAGGCTGTTATGATCACAAAAGAAAAAATTGAACGCATTAATGAATTGGCGCGCAAAAAAAAGATTGAAACATTGTCAGAAGACGAATTGGATGAACAAATGACCTTACGTGCAGAATATTTGGCAGCAATAAGAAAGAATTGTCGCGAACAATTGGATTCGATTATTATTGTGGATGAACCGCAATGTGATAATAAAGGAGGAAATAAAATGAAAAACGATGAAAAAAACGGGAGTTATGGTGAAGCCGAAGCTTTAGGGAACAAAGAAAAAGGTGAAGCAGGTGGAGCAGATTCAATTTATAGCAATGCTGAAGAATTAGGGAAAAAAAATGCCACCGATCCACATGAATTTATGGCTGGTGAAGAAGACGAAAAAGCAAGAGACAAAGAATAAGTTTGTAGGCAATTGCAAAATTAGAAAACAACGAACAACGGTTGCTTTGGTGCAGTTTCCACAAACACTTTCATAACGTGTATGCGAACAGCACAAGAAGATGTTGTTCGCCCTAGTGTAGAAATTGTTTTGTGCGAAACTGGGCACAAAGCTTATGGCACTTTTGCAATTACCTAAATAAGTTTGAATAGGGAGATTTCAATTAACTATGATTATTGACGAAAAAGAAAAAAGCATCGGGGTACAGTTGCAAGAAAAATTAACCCAAAAATGGGATATTGCATGGAAAGATCTAAATAACGAAGATAACCAGAAAATTCAAGAAATCAGCAGTGATTACCTGACCTTTCTTACAAGTGGCAAAACAGAACGTCAATGTGTAGAAATCAGCGTAAAAATGGCAGAGGAAAAAGGATTTAAACCTCTTCATACCTATATTGAAGCCGGAAAAATTGTTCCTGGTGATAAAATTTATATGGTACATAAACAAAAAACAGTGGTTTTCTTTGTTGCCGGATCTGATCCCATTGAGAATGGAATGGCCATTGTGGGCGCTCATATTGATGCGCCCCGTTTGGATTTAAAACCGTCACCGCTTTATGAAAGTGATGATATGGCTTTTTTTAAGACCCACTATTATGGCGGCATTAAAAAATATCATTGGGTAACCATTCCCCTGGCATTACATGGCACCGTGGTGAGAAAAGATGGATCGACTATTAATATTTCCATCGGTGAAGCACCGGAAGATCCGGTTTTTTGTATTACCGATTTATTACCCCACCTTTCTCAAGAGCAAAATACAAAAAAAATGACCGAAGGCATTACCGGTGAGGGGCTTAATATCATCGTCGGTAGTCAGCCTTATCCAGAAAAAGATTTAAAAGATGGTGTTAAACTCAATGTACTAAACCATCTTTATACTAAATATGGCATGCTGGAAGAAGATTTTGCAACGGCTGAACTGGAAGTGGTACCAGCTGGTGCCGCCCGTAACGTTGGATTCGATGAAAGTTTGATTGGTGGATATGGTCAGGATGACCGCATCTGTTCTTATACAGCACTTAGAGCAATTCTTGATCGTGAGAATCCTAAGCGGACCCTCTGTGTTATTTTGGCTGACAAAGAAGAAATCGGCAGTGTCGGTAATACTGGCATGCAGTCCCGATTCTTTGAAAATGCGTTAGCTGAGGTAATTGACCTGATGGCTGTTGAAAAACCGGAAATGGCTATGCGCCGTTGTTTCATGAACTCCGAAATGCTTTCAGCCGATGTTACTGCTGGAGTGGATCCCAATTTCACTGGAACCCATGACAAAGGAAACGCCCCATATATCGGAAAAGGGATTGTCCTATCAAAATACGGTGGATCTCGGGGTAAATCCGGCTCCAATGATGCCCATGCTGAATTTATGGGAAAAATGAGACAGACTCTCGAAGGTGCCGGCGTCATCTGGCAAATGGGTGAGCTTGGTCGAGTGGACCTTGGCGGCGGTGGTACCATTGCCCATATTCTTGCTGAATACGGGATGGATGTATTGGATTGCGGCCCAGCCCTGCTGAGCATGCATTCTCCATTTGAATTAGCATCGAAGGTTGATTTGTATATGTGTTATAAAGGATATAAAGCCTTTTTAGTTTAAGATGATAATTGAGAAACAATAGGATACCTGAATTTTTCGACAAAAATACTTGATATCGTCCAGTCATATCAGGTATAATATTGATCAAATATGTACTTACGGTTGGACAGACGCCAGTCTGTTTTCAAGAAAACTTCGTTTCCTGGGTGGGATGCTCTTTAGAGAGTTTCCCACTTTTTTTCGTGGAGGCAACGAGCGAAGTTGGGGGCTCGCTCACATTTGGCGATTGCCTGCGAACGGCGTCAAAACACGGGAGCGAGTTTTGATTCGTTATTGTTATAAATACAGTGCTAAGAGTAAGCGGTTCATCAGACCTGGTAAGGATCATTTATTTAGAGAAAAAAACCAGAAACATGAAAATAATATAAAGATGCTATTTTATATTATTATGTGGTACATATAGATCAAGAACATGTTTTGTAAAAATGATTGAGGAGCGTTAACTTAAAATGAATGTAAAATATGGAACTTTTAGGGGCGGGATTCACCCACCTGATGGAAAGGAAAGTACAGTCGGAGTACCCTTGGCTTATGGTATCGCACCAAAAATGGTGACAATCCCAATGGCAATGCATATTGGCGCACCATGCACGCCCGTTGTAAAAAAAGGCGATCTCGTTTTTCTGGGTCAAAAGATAGGTGAACCAAATGGTTTTGTATCGGTACCCATTCATGCAAGTGTATCAGGGAAAGTTGTGGCGGTAGAAGAAAGACCCCATCCATCGGGAGATATGATCCTGTCGGTTGTCGTTGAATCAGATGGTCTGGATACCATTGATCCCAGTATTAAACCCTATGGTTTATTGGAAGAAATGGATGCCGAGGCCATCAAAAAAATGGTTCTGGATGCTGGCATTGTTGGCTTAGGTGGGGCGACCTTTCCAACCCATGTGAAATTGGAAGTTCCCCCTGCTAAAAAGGTTGACTGTATCATATTAAATGGGGCAGAATGCGAACCTTATTTAACAGCGGATCATCATCTGATGTTGCTGCACGCTGACAGGATTGTAGTAGGATTAAAAATAGCAATGAAAGCAGTCAGTGTTGAAAAAGGATTCATAGGAATTGAGGATAATAAAACCGATGCCATTGAAGCCTTGACAAAAGCGATCGGCAGTGATCCCAGACTTGAAGTTTACTCGCTTCGCACAAAATATCCTCAGGGTGCAGAGAAACAGTTAATTACAGCTATTACCGGTCGGCAAGTACCCTCAGGTGGCCTCCCCACTGATACCGGGGTGATTGTGATGAATGTTGGCACAGCTGCTCAGATCGCTGAATCCATGATAACCGGAATGCCTTTATACAAACGGTATCTTACCTGTACCGGGGATGCAATAAAAAATCCGCAGACGATGGAAATCCGAATCGGGGTTACCTTACAATCCGTTATTGATCAATGTGACGGCTTTGTTTCTGAAGTAGGAAAAATCATTCTGGGCGGACCGATGATGGGGATCACCCAGTTTAGTACCGACGTTCCGGTGATAAAAGCAACTTCAGGTATTTTATGTCTGACAAAAGCGTCAGCTGAGATAGCGCCGCCATCAAATTGTATTCGTTGCGGAAAATGCATGAGAGTCTGTCCGATTCATTTACAGCCTTTTAATATTGCTGCCTATTCTCAAAAAAATAAATGGGATAAATGCGAAGCAAACAATGCTATGGATTGTATTGAATGTGGGAGTTGTTCATACATCTGCCCGGCAAAACGGACCCTGGTTTCGTCAATTCGGGTGGCTAAACGCGAAATTGTCGCTCATCGAAGAAAAGGAAATTAGGAGGAACATTGATGAATGAATTAAATCTTACCATGTCCTCATCCCCTCATATTCGGGCAAACCATTCCACTGCCAGCATTATGCAAAATGTTTTGATTGCTTTATTGCCAGCATTGGCCGTGGCAGGATACGTTTTCGGAACCTGGGCATTAGCGCTAGTCGCAATCTGTGTAATCGCTTCGGTAGCTACTGAAGCGATCATTCAAAAATTATTGAAAAAACCAATCACTGTCAATGACTGGAGTGCTGTGGTAACCGGAGTGCTGTTAGCATTTAATTTGCCGATTAATGCACCCTGGTGGCTGGCTGTGGTGGGGTCTGTTTTTGCGATTGCCATTGTCAAACAGTGTTTTGGTGGTTTGGGACAGAATTTTATGAACCCCGCGCTGGCGGCAAGAGCGTTCTTATTGGCATCCTGGCCGGGACATATGACCAGTACGGCTTATATTCCTACCTTTGATACCGTTACATCGGCAACCCCGCTGGCCCTGTTAAAGTCCGGTGACTTTGCCAGTATGCCATCAACATTGGATTTATTTACCGGCTTAAACGGTGTCTACGGTTGTATTGGCGAAATTTCGGCGCTGGCTTTACTGTTGGGTGGGCTTTATCTTATTTTTAGAGGTATTATCAGTTGGCGAATTCCAATCATTTACTTATTAACCATTGGAATTTTTGCTCTGATGGTTGGCCAGGACCCAATTGTCCATATTGTTTCAGGTGGGGTTATGTTGGGTGCCTTTTTTATGGCAACCGATTATGCATCATCTCCAGTAACATCAAAAGGTCAGATTATCTATGCGGTGGGGTGTGGTCTAATCACCATGATCATTCGTCTATATGGAGGATATCCAGAAGGGTGCTCCTATTCAATTCTGCTGATGAACGTTGCCACACCTTTAATTGAACGCTTCACCAAAGAAAAAATTTATGGTGTCGCTAAAAAGACAAAGGAGGCCAAGGCATAATGGAAAAATTAGAAAACAAAGCTAAAATTGACTGGAAAAATGTCTTTAAGCTGGGCTTTATTTTGTTTGCAATTTCGGCAGTCGCCGCTTGTGCTTTGGCGTTGACAAATTATGTGACAGCCGGTACCATCGCCGAATTGAATTTAGAAACAAATAGAATCGCCCGCCAGCAAGTCCTACCGGAAGCTACTGATTTTGAAGCCGTTCCAGTTGAACGGCTAGCAGAAATGGCTAGCGAAATTGGTCTTAAAAATCCGGAAGAATTAAGAGAAGCCTATATCGGCAAAAATGACAGTGACATTGTCGGATATACGGTCAAAACAGGGCCGACCAGCGGTTATAGCGGAGAGATCCAAGTATTAACCGGAATTTCAAAAGATGGCAAAGTGACTGGGATTACGATTATCAAACATAATGAAACGCCTGGCTTAGGTGCTTTAGCAACGCAACCGAAATTTAAAGATCAGTATAAAGGTTTATCTGCGCTAGAGAAAATTACTGTTGTAAAAACGACCCCGGAAGCTGGTAGTAATGCGATCCAGGCAATTACCGGCGCAACAATTACATCGAAAGCTGTTACAGATGGGGTAAACCTGTCAAATGAAGTTTACCAGAATTTGTTGAATTAGGAGGGAAAAGTAAAGATGAATTTTGTAAAGAATCTTACTCGGGGAATCGTCCGAGAAAACCCTACCTTTGTACTTGTATTGGGGATGTGCCCGACATTGGCGGTGACGACATCAGCGATAAATGGTTTAGGCATGGGTTTGGCCACCTGTCTGGTACTGATTGGTTCCAATGTGGCAATTTCGTTAATGCGAAATGTTATTCCGGATAATATTAGAATCCCGGCTTTTGTTGTGATTATTGCTTCTTTTGTTACCATCATCGGGATGATGATGAAGGCTTATGTACCAGCGCTGGATGCGGCTTTGGGGATATATATTCCGTTAATTGTTGTAAATTGCATCATTTTGGCTCGGGCTGAAGCATTCGCTTTTGTCAATGGAGTGGCGGATTCTTTTGCCGACGGACTTGGTATGGGGATTGGCTTTACCCTGGCACTCACTTTGCTTGGTTCAATCAGAGAAATTCTGGGAGCAGGCAGTATTTTTGGATTTCCAATCTTTGGCACCGCTTACGAACCAGTATTGTTAATGATCCTTCCGCCTGGAGCTTTTTTAACCCTCGGTCTAATTATTGGTTTTATTAACTGGCAATCCAGGAAGAAAGCATAGGGGGAGAAAGAGATGACATTAATTTTCATTATGATTAGTGCAATTTTTATAAACAACTTCGTGCTATCACGTTTTTTAGGTATCTGTCCATTTTTAGGGGTCTCCAAACAGGTTGAAACGGCTGTTGGTATGGGAGTGGCGGTAACCTTTGTAATGGCGATAGCTTCCGCAATTACCTTTGTAGTCCAGTACTCGATTCTTAATCCATTAAATCTGGGATATTTGCAGACCATTGCTTTTATTCTCGTCATCGCGGCGTTAGTTCAATTAGTGGAAATGGTTATCAAAAAATCAAGCCCTTCTTTGTATCAGGCGCTGGGTGTTTATCTGCCGCTTATCACAACGAATTGTGCAGTATTGGGGGTTGCGCTGATAAACATTCAGAATAAGTATAATTTCATAGAGACCATTTTTAATGGTATCGGCGCGGCACTGGGATTTACCTTGGCGATTGTTCTTTTTGCCGGGATACGAGAGCGCCTTGAAACATCAGGTACGCCATTATCACTTGAAGGTTTCCCAATTGCATTACTGACTGCCGGTTTAATGGCGATTGCTTTTCTGGGATTTTCCGGAATGAAATTAGGGTAGGGGATAAGGAAATGTTGAATGCGATATTAGTTCCGGTTGTTATCCTCGGTGCATTTGGTTTGTTGTTTGGAATTGGCCTGGCAATTGCCGCCAAAGTCTTTGCAGTAGATGTTGACCACCGCTTTCCGATGGTCAGAGCGGCGCTTCCAGGTGCAAATTGCGGTGCCTGTGGCTATCCCGGTTGTGATGCCTTAGCCTTGGCAATTTTAAATGGTGAGGCACGTGCTGATGCTTGTCCGGTTGGTGGAACAAAATCGGCAACGGCTATCGCCGAAATAATGGGTGTAAAAGTTGGTAGTACAGTAAAAAAAATAGCTACTGTTATTTGCCAGGGTAATTTTGAAAGAGCTCCAGATCGGGCAAAATACTATGGCGAAAAGGATTGTCGTGAGGCAATGATTGCTTCGGGAGGATCAAAGGGATGTCGCTTTGGGTGTATAGGGTATGGAACTTGTAAAACAGCATGTCAATTTGATGCTATTGTTATGGGAGATGATGGTTTGCCCAAGGTTGATCCAGATAAATGTACATCTTGTGGCAAATGTGTGGAGGCTTGTCCGAAGTCGATTATGAAGTTAGTACCGATAACCCAGGATGTCATTGTAAAATGTCATAATCTTGATCTCGGTAAAACTGCAAAACGTGTTTGTACAACTGCGTGTATTGCTTGTGGGGCCTGTGTGAGGGCTTGTCAATTTGACGCAGTTGCAGTTGAAAACAATTGTGCAAAAATTGATTACAACAAGTGTGTTCAATGCTATGAGTGTGTTGATAAATGCCCCATGCATTGTATTTCCGGTGACGTGGAAACTGGTAAAAAGAAAGCATCCATCATTGCGTCAAACTGTGTCGGGTGTGGGGAATGCGCAAAAAACTGTCCCGTTCATGCGATCACCGGGGAACTTAAAAAACCACCATATGTTATTGATCCGAATAGATGTATCGGGTGCGGCAATTGCCTTGATATGTGCAGAAAAAAAGCTATTGAAATATGACCACAAAAAGTAAGATAATAAAACAGCCAATTTATTAAAGACTCCCTATTGAAAAATGAGGAGTCTTTTTCCTTAAGAATTTATGACAATTAAACCACTTAGTCAAAATTTTAATGAGAATTTTAGGAAACATGTATAAAATGATTCGAGATTCTGTTAAAATAGTAATATTGTTGATCCGAGGAGGCTTACTGTGAGCGAAAAGTCTGTTTACCATGCGTCAATAAAAGAACTGCCTGAAGACGAACGGCCTCAGGAAAAGCTAATTCGTTATGGGGCAGGAAGTTTAAGCAACGCAGAGCTCCGTGCTATTATTATTCGCACCGGAACTCGGGACGCCAAATTTTGTAAAAGTCGTTTGTTGGGGATCCGATAAATTTGCTGACGTATCTATTTTATTTAGGTTATAATATAAGGAATCTTGATTTTTAATAATTATTGATCAAAAGATAGCAAAAAATTCATTTAAAAAACCGGGAGGTAGAATTATCAGTCTCGTTTATACATATCATATTTCGGAAAATCACGAAAAATTAGTCAGAGAAGAGTTGGTCAATCGTTACAGTTACTCCAGCCGATTGATCAGAGAAATTAAGCGGATTGGAAAAATCAGCTTAAACCAAAAGGAATGTTTTCTGGGACAGGCGATTAAGTCGGGGGATGTTATTGAAATTAGAATGCCCCAGGAAGATATCGATGGGGAGCCAGTTCTGGGTAAAATTAATGTTGTCTACGAGGATGATGAATTATTAGTGATTAATAAACCGCCATTTTGTGTGACACATCCGACCAAAAGTCATCAATTGGACACCCTGGCAAATTACATCAGTTATTATTGGAAAAATAATGGGGTTTCCGCAAAAATACGTTTTATCAATCGGCTGGATCGGGATACAACCGGAATTGTCGCCATCGCCAAAAATAAATATGTGCACCATTTCGTTCAAAAAGAAATGAATTTGGGTCAGGTCCGGAAGGTTTACCATGCTTTTGTTCACGGCAGGCTTCCCAATAAGGAAGGAATCATTGATGCCCCGATCGGACAACCCTATGAGGACTGTATTCATCGGGTGGTGATGGATGAGGGGAAACCTTCAGTTACGCACTATAAGGTGCTGGAAGAATATCAAAACGCATCATTAGTGGAATTGGTTCTGGAAACCGGACGAACCCACCAAATACGGGTGCATTTAAAACATCTGGGAAATCCAATTATCGGTGATCCTTTATATAATGAGGCCAATTCAGATAAATTAGATTGCTATGAAATGGCACATCAGGCACTTCACGCCAGAAGTCTTGAGTTATCACTTCCCAGTAAAAAACAATTGAATTTTAGGGCAGAATATGGAAAAGAACTAACAGACCTAAAAAAGCGTCTAATAGATAATAAATAGAAAAGGTGATAAAATGAGTGAAAAGCAAACAAAAGGAATAAAAAGACGTAAAAAGAAAAAACATATCGGAGTAAAGGTGCTTATCGTTCTCTTAGTTCTGGGGATTCTGGGGGTTGGGGTGATGTACTCTATTTACGCTGCCAACCGTATGGATATATCAGATTATCAGTACATGGCTAAGGATAAAACAGAAATTTATTCAGCCGATAATGTAGTCATTGCTCAGTTATATACCAAGAACAGAACCAATGTTACCATCGATCAGATCCCAAAACAATTACAGCAAGCTCTGGTTTCGGTGGAAGATTCCCGGTTTTATGAGCATTTCGGAATTGACATCTTTGGGATTGGCCGGGCTTTCTTTTCGAATATTGCCAACAATGGCATCGGTGAAGGAGCCAGTACGATTACTCAACAGCTTGCCAGAGTGTTGTTCCTACCGGATATTGCAACTGAACAAACTTTCCAACAGTCAATGGTCAGAAAATTAAAGGAAATATCAATCGCACTACAGTTGGAAGAAAAATATACCAAGGATCAGATCCTAGAGATGTATTTTAATGAATACTATTTTGGTTCGGGAGCCTATGGGATTGAAGAAGCAGCACAGACTTATTTTAATAAACCAGTATCTCAGGTTAATCTGGCAGAAGCCGCCATGCTGGCAGGTTTGCCTCAGGCACCAAGTGCTTATGCCCCTAACACAAATTTTGAAGCTGCAAAAAAACGCCAGCTGGAAGTTTTAACCCGAATGGTTAAAGAAAAATATATTACCCAGGAAGAGGCTGATGCTGCCTATGCAACAGAGCTGGTGATCAGAGATCCGGCCACCATCAATAATGACGATCAGATTGTCGATAATTATGAGGCCTTTGTATCCCAGGCCTTAGATGAATATGCAACCTTAAAAGCCTCAGCGGTCATGCAGGAGCGTGGAATTACTCAAGAACAGGCTATTGACTATATCAAGGAAAATATCGCCAATGGGGGATACCGAATTTATACTACAATCGATTCAAACATGCAAGCGGATGCCATCAATAGTTTGTACACCGGGTTGGATGATTATGGTATGACTGAGGAAACCGGTGCAGTCGTAACGGTCGATCTGGATGGCAGTGTTAAAGCCTATTATGGTGGGAACACCCAAATTGATATGGCCAATACAGCCAGACAACCGGGTTCGAATATTAAACCGTTATATTATTCCGGTGCCATGGAAAATGGCCTGATTACGCCATCAACGATCATTTCAGATACCTATACTGATTTTGGGGGATATGCTCCTAAAAACTATGATTTCGCTTACCATGGAAATGTTACAGTCAGATCTGCACTTGTAAATTCGTATAATATTCCATCTGTTAAGGTTTTTGACAAATTTGGAGTTGATGAATCAATTGCGTTTATGCAGAAAATGGGAATAACAACCTTTGAAGATGATGATTATAATCTGGCAACTGCATTGGGTGGGATGACCTATGGGATCAAACCGCTCGAAATGGCAGCGGCATTTAATATTTTCAATAATGCCGGTGTTTACAATAAACCTCATTTTATTACAAAAATGGAACAAATTAATGGTGATGTTATCTATGCAAGAGATGCATCCAATTCAGTAACCCGTAAAGTCATGAAAGATACTACTGCAACGAACATGATGAGTATATTAACAGATGAAGTAAGTTATGGTACTGGGAGTGGCGCTGCTCAAATCTATTCAACCGCTGGTAAAACAGGGACGACAAATGACAACAAGGATTTATGGTTTACCGGGATTACCGGTAATTTGACCACCTCAGTTTGGTTGGGAAGCCCTGAGAATTATATTATCGGAGGTGGAAGTTATATGGCGGCCGGAATTTACGGAAGCTACCTGAGTCAAGTCATTGATCAGGGATTATTAACAACTCCTGAAATTGAACGGACTTCTAATGAAGGTGATAGTGAGGGTGCTTCTTCGATTGATTCCGGATCTTCAACAACAAATAAAGAAGATACAACTACAACTACCACTACGGATACAACCACTACGACGCCAACGTCCCCAACCACGACGACACCGACAACGACGACCCCAACGACGCCAACAACCCCGACGACCCCAACGACGCCAACTGAACCGACGACGCCAACGACGCCAACCGAGCCGACGACGCCAACTGAACCGACGACGCCAACCGAGCCGACGACCCCAACAACCCCAACGACAACTTAAATGGAGGATTTCAATGATTATAAAAAATGAAACTAAACGACTGGAAATAAAACAAAACATGCGCGGCGGTAATGGGGATATTGAAATTAGCCATATTGCTGAAAGCCAAATTCTGGGAGAAAACTGCAGGATGTTTTCTCAAATCACGGTGAAGCCTGGAGACTCCATCGGCGAACATCAGCATGTAGGTGAACAGGAAATATTCTATTTTGTTCAGGGCAACGGCATCGTCATTGATGACGGCATCACATTCGATATTGGACCCGGAGATGTGATGGTCACTCCAGATCAGAGCAGCCACAGTGTTATCAATACTGGTGAGTCTGACTTAGTGTTTATGGCGTTGATCCTCAAACAGGCATAATGACAAAAAAAAATATTGAACAAATCTTAGCCACACTGAAAAGTCTTTACGGGCAGGAAAAGTGTGGCTTAGATTTTAATACGCCCTTTGAACTGCTGATTGCAACCATCTTATCAGCGCAATGTACTGATATTCGGGTCAATATCGTCACCAGTGATTTGTTTCAAAATTACAATACTCCAGAATCCATTTTGAGTCTGGGCGAAGCAGGTCTGCTCGCGAAAATCAAAACTTGCGGACTTGCCAATACCAAAGCTAAAAATATCATTCTGACCTGTCATCGACTTTTATCCGAATATAACGGCATGGTACCAGATCAGATGGAAGAACTGATTACCCTTCCGGGAGTTGGCCGCAAAACCGCCAATGTCGTATTAAGTAATGCCTATGATGTTCCAGCAATTGCGGTAGATACCCATGTTTTCAGGGTTTCCAATCGGATTGGTCTGGCTGATGGTAAAACAGTTCTGGAAGTTGAAAAACAATTAATGAAGAATATTCCCAAAGACCAATGGTCTCAGGCACACCATTGGTTGATCTGGCATGGTCGAAAATGCTGTACCGCCCGAAACCCCAATTGCGGTGAATGTCTGTTGCGCAGTCTCTGCGTTTTTGGCAGGCAAAATTTCAAAGAAGCGTAGCATAAAAGCATTTATTTCTTGTATTTTTCTTAGGAATGGTTTATGATAATCACTAGAAATAATCATTGAAAAGAAAAAGGAGGAAAAGAAATGAAGAAAAAAGTCGTAAGTGTTTTATCTGTTGTTATGCTGATCGCTTCCGTTTTTGCTTTCGCAGGATGTTCATCATCAGCTAAGTCTGATGTGATCAAACTTGGTTTTATTGGACCAATGACTGGTGATGCAGCTATCTATGGAAGTTCAGCTGATGCAGGTGCAAAATTAGCTGTCAAAGAAATTAATGCCGCAGGTGGTATTGATGGCAAAAACATAGAATTGATTGGGTATGATTCTAAAGCAGATCAAACTGAAGCAATCAATGCCTATAATCGTTTAAGAGATCAGGATGGTGTTGTTGCAGTGATTGGTGGAACCCTTAGTGGTGAAACTTTAGCAATGAAAGACATTATGGTTAAAGACAATATGCCAGTCTTATCACCAACAGCAACAGCCGTTGAAGTAACCCAAGATGCACCAAATATTTTCAGAGCATGCTTCCTTGATGATTACCAAGGCCAGGCAGCTGCAAATTTTGCTGCAACAACTTTAGGTGCCAAAACAGCAGCTTTATTAATTGGAACTGGTAATCCATATTCTGAAGGTGTATCAGCAGCGTTTAAAACTGCGTTTACAGCCAAAGGTGGAACAATTGCCGGTAGCGAATCCTATGGTACTTCTGATAAAGATTTCAGCGCTCAATTAACAAAAATTAAAGAAATGAACCCAGACGTAGTCTTTGTACCAGATTATGTCCAAACAGTTGGTCCGATTCTTCAAAAAGCAAAAGAAATGGGAATTACCGCGAAATTTATTGGAGCAGATGGTTGGGATGGCGTTCAGGTAGAATATGCTGATGCTGCTCAAGGAAATTATTTTACAAACCACTATGCAGCCGATTCACCGTCACCAACAGTTCAAAACTTTATTAAAGCATATCAGACAGAATACAATAAAGTGCCAAATTCATTTGCGGCTTTAGGTTATGATGCTGTTTATGCGATGGTTGATGCGATTAAAGCAGCTGGTTCAACCGATTCAGCAGACATCATCAAAGCTTTGAACAATACCAACTATGCCGGTGTTACTGGTAACCTTAAATTTGATGAACAAGGTAATCCAAAAGACAAAGAAGTAACAATTATCAAGATTGATGGCGGTCAGTTAAAATATGATTCCACCGTTGTTAACAATTAGTTTTTAGAAAAATTACAATATTATAAAAAAACACAAGGGATATAGGAGAGGGAAATCTCTTCTATATCCATTTTATGTTTTTCAATAGATTATTCTATAAAAGGAGGATACATCGTGAATTTATTTCTGCAACAGCTGATCAACGGGCTCAATGTAGGGAGTATCTATGCGCTCATCGCAATCGGTTATACCATGGTTTATGGCATTATAAAACTTATCAATTTTGCCCATGGTGAAATCATGATGTTTGGCGCATATTTTGCATTCATAGCGGCGACCAGTTTTCATTTACCGGTTTGGGCGGTACTTTTATCATCAATGGTAATTATGGCCATTATTGGTGTGACCATCGAGTTTATTGCGTATCGACCACTTAGAAATGCACCCCGATTGTCAGCTCTGATCACTGCCATTGGTGTAAGTTTGTTTTTACAAAACCTGGCACTGCTTATTTTCAAACCGGATCCTAAGGTTATGCCGAAGATTTTTCCAGAAACGATTTATAAACTTGGTGAAATCGAAATCAGTTCAACCACATTGATTACCATTGGTCTATCTATATTTTTTATGGTTTTATTGGATCTTTATATCCGTAAAACAAAACAGGGTCGTGCCATGCGTGCCGTATCAGAAGACAAGGATGCTGCGATTCTGATGGGGATTAATGTTAATCGAACGATTTCTTTAACCTTCGCTGTGGGTTCTGCTTTAGGCGCATTGGGTGGAGTGCTTTACAGTGTGGCCTACATTCAGGTTTATCCAACGATGGGGGTTATGCCTGGGCTTAAAGCATTTATTGCTGCAGTTTTAGGTGGGATTGGGATCATTCCAGGTGCCATGTTGGGTGGATTTATTATTGGGATGGTCGAAACAATGACAAAGGCATATCTTTCCACAACTTGGGCAGATGCGATTGTTTTTGGTATTTTGATCGTAGTTCTGCTTTTCAAACCAACCGGTATTCTGGGCAAAAATACGAGAGAGAAGGTATAGACAATGGATCACAACAAGAAAAAATCATACTTAATCAATGCAATTGCGATCGTCGCTCTCTACCTCGTCTTTTTTGTTTTAATCCAGACTAAAACCATGAATAATTATTTTGTGGGAATTGCGATTATGACCTGCATTATGATTATCATGGCCATGAGTTTGAATATTGTTGCCGGATTTTTAGGCGAGATGGCATTAGGGCATGCCGGTTTTATGGCGATTGGCGCCTATTCTTCAGCCAGTTTTTCAATTGCTTTGGTAGATAGTGGCTTGCCGCTGCCACATTTGGTAATTCTTATTCTAGCTATGATTGTGGGTGGCATCGTCGCCGGGATTTTTGGTTTCCTGATTGGAACACCGACACTTCGGCTGCGCGGCGACTATCTGGGAATTGTAACCATTGGATTTTCAGAAATAATTCGGATCTTCTTTATTAATTTTGGACCCACTGGTGGTGCGGCCGGTTTGAAAGGGATTACCCGACTGGTTAATTTTCACAATGTCTATTGGATCACAATTCTGGTGGCGGTGTTGATTTTCACATTAGGCCGCTCAAAACAAGGGCGAGCGATTATTTCCATTAGAGAAGATGAGATTGCTTCAGAGGCAGCTGGGATTCCCACCACGCGTTATAAGGTGCTGGCATTCTCACTGGCAGCTTTCTTTGCCGGTATTGGGGGAGCCCTTTATGCTCACTATCAATCGTTTTTGGAGCCAAGTAAATTTGGTTTTATGTTCTCAATTGAGATGTTTGTGATCGTCGTTCTTGGTGGCTTGGGAAGTTTAACCGGCTCGATTATATCAGCGATTGTGCTAACCATCTTACCGGAAATGCTGCGCGGTTTTTCCGAATATCGTCTATTAGTCTATTCACTGGTGCTGATTATCATGATGATTTTCCGTCCGCAAGGTATCTTCGGACGATCAGAATTCTCATTAACGGCCTTTATAGAATCCCTTATCCAACGAAAAAATGTAAAGAATTCCATTGGAGGAGGTGAAGCTTCATGAGTGTATTATCAGCAAAAAATATTACGATGCAATTTGGCGGACTAACAGCCGTTGATCAATTTAATCTCGAATTGGATTCCAATGAGTTGGTTGGTTTAATTGGGCCAAACGGGGCTGGAAAAACAACCATTTTTAATATGCTAACCGGGGTATATGTTCCAACAATGGGCGAGATTGTTCTCAATGATCAGAGTATTATCAAGAAAACTCCCCACGACATTGTAAAACTGGGAGCAAGTCGAACTTTTCAGAATATTCGTCTGTTTAAAGACTTAACCGCCATTGAAAATGTAAAAATTGCCTATCATAATTTCATTGAGTATAATATGATTCAGGGAATGTTCCGAACCAAAAAATTCTGGGAAGGTGAGAAAAAAGCTCAGATCGAATGCATGAAATTGCTGGAGATTTTTGACATGGGCGAGTATGCCGATACCTTGGCTAAAAACTTGCCCTATGGTCAGCAACGAAAGCTGGAAATTGCCAGAGCTTTGGCATCGGATCCCAAAGTATTGATGCTCGACGAGCCAGCTGCGGGAATGAATCCAAACGAAACGGCTGAACTTATGGAAACGATCCATTTTATCCGTAATAAATTCGACATTACTGTTTTACTTATTGAACATGATATGAAACTGGTTATGGGAATTTGTGAACGAATTATTGTTGTGGATTATGGAAAAACAATTGCAGAAGGCACTCCGGATGAGATAAAGAACAACCCTGATGTTATTCGTGCTTATTTAGGAGATTAGGAGGCCGCGATGCTAAAAGTAAAAGATTTAAATGTACATTATGGAAAAATTCATGCCATTAAGGGAATTAGTTTTGAAGTGAATGAGGGTGAAATTGTTACTCTGATCGGAGCCAACGGCGCCGGCAAGACAACCATTCTTCAAACGATTTCCGGACTCTTAAAGCCAAGTGAAGGGATGATTACCTTTGATGGTGAAAACCTGAGTAAGGTGCCAGCTCATCAAATACCAGTTCTAGGAATTGCCCACGTTCCTGAAGGACGGCGGATTTTTGCAGATATGACGGTTTATGAAAATCTGCAAATGGGCGCATATATTAGAAAAGATAAAGAACAGATTCAGGAAGACATGGAAAAAATATTTTTGAATTTCCCGCGTCTTAAAGAGCGCATCAAGCAAATTGCCGGAACGCTCAGTGGTGGTGAACAGCAAATGCTGGCGATGGGACGGGCACTGATGACCCGACCAAAACTGATTTTGCTGGATGAACCATCAATGGGGCTGGCACCGCTATTGGTTGATGAAATCTTTAATATGATTCAGACGGTTAATGATGCTGGAACTACGGTATTGCTCGTGGAACAGAATGCGAATAAAGCTCTGCATATTGCAAACCGTGCCTATGTTTTGGAAACTGGATACATAAAACTTTCTGGAAATGCTAGAGAACTGCTGGCAAACCCGGAAGTGCAGCAAGCATATTTAGGTGGCTGATTGAAAAAACTGTCTCAATTGAGGCAGTTTTTTAATGGGAAAGCATCAACTTTGCAAAAAATGACCCCATATACCCATAAATAATTCTTAAACACCTTAATTTTGGTTCTTGATATGAAAATATACCTATGATATACTGTTAAAATTGAATGTGAATATAATTTATAGTGAAAGATACGGAGGATAACATGAGTGCTACAGTAGAAAGTATTGAAAAAAATATTGCAACCTTAAAAATTGAAATTAGTCCGGAGGATTACTCAAAGGCTGTCAAAAAGTCCTATGATAAAAATAAAAAACGTTTTTCGGTTCCTGGATTTAGAAAAGGAAAGGTTCCCAAAACCGTTGTTGAATCTTATTATGGAAAAAATGTGTTTATGGAAGATGCCATCGACTTTGCATTTGCACCAGCTTACACAAGTGCTTTGGAAGAAACCGAAATTAAACCGGTAACTCGACCTGATCTTGAAAACATTGAAAAGATTAGTGAAGAGGAAGGTGCAACTTTTATTGTTAAAGTTGGCGTTAAACCAGAGATTAAATTAGGTGACTACAAAGGGGCTGAAGTTGACTCATTGGATGCTATTATTTCTGAGGAAGAAATTGCTGAAGATTTAGCCAAAATGCAAGACCAAAACGCCCGATTGATTACCTTAGAAACTGGTGATGTAAAAGACGGTCATACAGCGACCATTGATTATGAAGGATTTTTGGATGATGAACCTTTCGTTGGCGGAAAAGATACTGATTATGATTTAGTGATCGGTAGCGGTACCTTTATTCCCGGTTTTGAAGAACAATTAATTGGTGCCAAAATCGGCGAAGAAACAAGCGTTAATGTGAGCTTCCCGGAAGAATACCACGCTGAAAACCTGAAAGGAAAAGACGTTGTCTTCAAAGTCACAGTTAAAAGTATTAAAGAAAAAGAATTGCCAGAACTTGATGATGATTTTGCCAAAGATACCAGTGAGTTTGATACATTAGCTGAATTAAAAGCAGATATTGAAAATCGATTAAAAGATGCCAAAACTGCAGAGTTGAGAAAAGCAGCAGAAATTGCGGCTGTAAATTTTGCGGTGAATAATGCTGAAATTGATGTGCCTTATCTTATGATCGAAGAAGAAGTTGACAACAATTTACAAAACTTTGAAACTCAGATGCAACAACAGGGAATTTCTCTTGATGACTACTTTAAATTTACCAATGTAAATCGGGATGAATTCAGAGAAAATTTAAAAGAAGATGCAGAAAGAAACATTAAAACCGAATTAGTTCTTTCTAAAATCGGTGAAGTTGAAGCATTAGAAGCAACCGAAGCAGAAATGGATGAAGAAATCAAAGTATTTGCAGATGCCTATGGTCATGACTTTGACGACTATAAAAAAGGACTTCAGGAAAGAATGTTAGACTATATCAAAGCAAATATTATCAGAAGAAAGACAGTAGAAATGCTGGTAGATGTGGCAACTACTAAAATTTCAGAGTAATAAAAAAGAAAGCAGGAAAGTGTATTCATGCTAACAAGTAAAACAACACAATCGTTGATTACAAATAATTTGGTACCCATGGTAGTTGAGCAAACTGGCCGTGGTGAGCGATCTTATGATCTGTTTTCAAGATTATTAAAAGAACGAATCATATTTTTAAACGGAGAAATTAACGAAAATCTTTCATCCTTAATTGTCGGTCAATTGATTTTTCTAGAAGCTGATAATGCAGAGAAAGATATTCAGATTTATATTAATAGTCCGGGTGGATCGGTGACAGCAGGACTTGCGATCTACGACACCATGAATTATATTCGCTGTGATGTATCCACCATTTGTGTGGGACTGGCAGCATCAATGGGTGCGTTTTTGTTAGCTGCTGGCAAAAAAGGAAAGCGATTTTCTCTGCCAAACAGCGAAATCATGATTCATCAACCACTGGGCGGAGCCCAGGGACAAAGTACAGATGTGGAGATTTATGCAAAACGTCTGATCAAAACACGAGAAAAACTAAATTTAATCCTGAGCGAGCAAACAGGTCAACCCCTGGAAACTATTGCTAAGGATACTGATCGCGATAATTTTATGGATCCTGACGAAGCGAAGGCCTACGGATTGATTGATGAGATCATTGTGTCGAGATAGGAGGCTTAAAAATGGCAAGAAATGAAGATAGCATCGAGAATGCTCGTTGTTCCTTTTGTGGTAAAAGCCAATCTCAGGTGAAACGAATGGTTGCAGGACCAGGGGTCTATATTTGCAATGAATGCATCGAACTCTGTGAAGAAATCATGGATGTAGACAGCATGCCTGATGATATCGTCTTTGACGATGTCCCAAAACCAAAGGAGATCAAGCAAAAACTAAGTGAATATGTTATTGCTCAGAACCGGGCAAAACGTGCGTTAGCAGTGGCTGTTTACAATCATTACAAACGAATCACATCGATGGATGAAACTGATGCTGAAGTGGAACTGCAAAAAAGCAATATTCTTTTGATAGGACCAACTGGATCGGGAAAAACCTTACTGGCGCAGACTTTAGCCCGGGTTTTAAATGTTCCTTTTGCGATTGCCGATGCGACTTCATTAACTGAAGCCGGCTATGTTGGCGAGGATGTCGAAAACATTCTGTTAAAACTGTTGCAGGCAGCCAATTTTGATGTCGCTAAAGCTGAAAAAGGAATTATCTACATTGATGAGATCGATAAAATAGCCCGAAAAGGGGACAATCCTTCAATTACCCGTGATGTCAGTGGGGAAGGTGTGCAACAGGCGCTTTTAAAAATTCTGGAAGGCACTGTTGCTAACGTACCACCTCAGGGCGGCCGTAAACATCCCCATCAGGATTTTATTCAGATCAACACCAATAATATTTTATTTATTTGCGGTGGAGCTTTTGATGGGATGGACAAAGTCATTGAACAACGGACTGAAAAAAGCTCAATGGGATTTGGCGCAGATATCCGCAGTACCAAGGAAAAAATTGAAGATGACAATCTCAGTTCTGTTCAACCCCAGGATTTGTTGAAATACGGCCTGATTCCTGAATTTATTGGACGAATTCCAGTGATTGCTTCGCTTGAACATCTGGACGAGGAGGCCCTCATTCAAATTTTGACTGAGCCAAGAAATGCTCTTGTAAAACAATATATTAAAATGTTTAGAATTGAGGGTGTAGAGCTGGAATTCCACCAAGATGCCTTAGTAGCCATTGCAAAAAAAGCACTGGATACCAAAACCGGCGCCAGAGGTCTCCGTGGGATCATTGAGAATATTATGCTTGATATTATGTTTGAAGTGCCCTCGAATGAAAACATTGAAAAGGTAATCATTACCAAAGAAGTTGTTGAGAAACAAGTTGAACCGATTATGATTTTAGGGCAGAAAAATGATTGCAAAGATGAAAAAAATGATGTAGTATCATAACTTTTACTTTATGGCCGTTCAAAAGTCAAACTACTCTTTGGTATCTGATACCGTGTATTTGAAATTTTTGTGCGGCTTTTTTTAAAAAATTGGGTATATACAAAAAAGCAATTAAATTATATCTAAAAAGCATATTACTATTCATAAAAAAGAGGTAAGGAGTTGATTAAGTTGAGTATCGAAAAAAAAGAAATTCCAGAAGAAAACACCGACCATATAGGACTGACTGAACCGGAATTATTTGTTCAGGAAAAAGAAACCTTACCACTAATACCACTTCGTGGGATGAGTGTGTTTCCAGGCATGGTGGTTCATTTTGATGTTGGCCGGGAAAAATCTGTAAAAGCTTTGGAAGCAGCCATGGAAAGAGATCAGATGGCGTTTTTGGTTACCCAAAAAGAAGTGATTAAGGAAGACATCACTCCGGATGATTTCTATAATATTGGTTGTAAGGTCAAGGTCAAACAGCTATTAAAAATGCCGGATAATCTTGTCCGGGTTTTAGTAGAAGTACAGGAAAGACGTGAAATTGCTGAATTTGAAAGTCTGGTTCCATACTTTTTAGTAGCAACTAAACCGGTACGATCTGTCTATTATGATACCAAAGAAAATCGTACATTAATACGAATGATTCGCGAATCATTTGCTAATTACATGAATGTGACCCGAAAAGTTGCCACAGATCTGATTCTGGCAATGGATTCTTTGGAAGACCCTGATCAGCTGATTGACATCATTGGTGCCAACTTGTTCCTTGATTTGGAAGATAGTCAGCGCTTAATTCAGGAAACCGATGTGAATAAACGTCTGGTGCTCACCTACGAAATCTTAGTCGAAGAAGTAGAAATGATTAAAATCGAACACAATATCGACGAGAAAGTCCGTAGTGAGATGTACAAGCATCAGCGCGAATATTATCTACGAGAACAGATAAAAGTTATTCAGAATGAATTGGGCGAAGGTGATGTTCAAAATGAACTGGACGTCTACCGGGAACGGCTAGCCGCCCTGGATGTGCCCGATGAAGTTCGGGACAAGGTATCAGGGGAGCTCAATCGATTGGTAAAAGTCCCGCAGGGCTCTTCGGAAGCTGGCCTGATTCAGACTTATGTAGAATGGATACTGGATCTTCCCTGGAATACCTTGACCAAAGAAACCATCGATGTTTCAGTAGCCAGAAAAATATTAGATGAAGATCATTATGCATTAAAGAAGGTCAAGGAACGTATTCTCGAGTACATTTCGGTTTTGCAACTTTCAAAAAGTTTGAAATCGCCCATAATTTGTCTAGTAGGCCCTCCGGGAGTTGGTAAAACTTCCATCGCAAAATCCATCGCTCGGGCTCTCAATCGTAAATATGTACGAATGTCTTTAGGCGGAATGCGTGATGAAGCCGAGATCCGAGGACATCGCCGCACCTATATCGGCGCGATCCCGGGACGGATTATTTACAACATCAAAAAATGCGGAACTAGAAATCCATTATTTCTGCTGGATGAAATTGATAAATTAGGTCAGGACTTTAATGGCGACCCGGCCTCAGCTCTGCTGGAAGTTTTAGATCCTGAACAGAATAATACCTTTACGGATCACTATTTAGAACTGCCATTTGATTTATCTCAGGTATTGTTTTTAACCACTGCTAACTCGTTGTCGACAATTCCAAGACCGTTGCTGGACCGGATGGAAATTATTGATGTTAACGGCTATGTTGAAAGTGAAAAAGTTGAAATTGCTCAACGTTACCTCATTCCCAAGCAATTGGAAATTCACGGACTGAAAAAATCAACTTGTAAGTTCAGTGAAGCGGTGATAAAGAATACCATCGAGTATTATACCAGAGAGTCTGGCGTGCGAGAACTGGAACGAAAAATTGCCCAGATCTGTCGCGTGGCGGCCAAAGAAATTGTCGAAAAAAAGAAAAAAAGCATCAGTATCACACAAAAAAACCTTGAAAAATTTTTAGGAAAGCATTGCTATTCATTTGATACTGTCGGTAATAAAAAAGAAGTGGGTCTGGTAAATGGTCTGGCCTGGACACCCGTTGGGGGTGATACCCTGCAAATTGAAGTGATTGTTGTCGATGGCACCGGAAAAATTGAAATCACCGGTCAATTGGGTGATGTTATGAAAGAGTCGATCAAAGCTGGAATCAGTTATATTCGTTCTCAGGCAAGCGTTTTGGGAATCGAATCTGATTTCTACACGAAGAAGGATATTCATTTACATGTGCCGGAAGGGGCAGTACCTAAAGATGGTCCTTCAGCGGGGATTACCGTCACAACGGCACTTATTTCATCGCTTACTAATGTACCCGTACCACAAAACTTGGCCATGACCGGGGAAATAACCTTAAGTGGTCGAGTTTTGCCAATTGGCGGACTTCGTGAAAAACTAACGGCTGCTCATCGCGCCGGTATTAAAGAAATTATTTTACCAAAAGAAAATGAAAAAGACCTGGAAGATGTTCCAAGTGTTGTATTGGAGGCTTTACATATTCAGTCTGTTTCAAAAATGAGCGAAGTCACAGAGATCGTCTTTAAACAACTACAATAGAGTCAGTGACCAAACTCTCAGGAAATGGAGATAGTTAAATGAAAGTAACAAAAGCGGAGATTGTTATCAGTGCGGTGGCGGAAGCTCAGTATCCTGATGACAATCTGCCTGAAATAGTCTTGCTGGGGCGTTCAAATGTTGGGAAATCAACTTTTGTCAATACCTTGATTGAACGTCGAAGTCTGGCACGAACCAGTTCCCAACCGGGAAAAACTCAAACGATGAATTTTTATCGGATCAATGACCTGTTTCATTTTGTCGATATGCCCGGCTATGGATATGCTAAGGCATCTAAAACAGAGCGTGAAAAATGGGGAAAGATGATTGAGAAGTATCTCAGAAATCGAGAAAATGCGGTGATGATTTTTCAACTGATTGACTCACGGCATGAACCTTCTGAAGATGATCTGTTGATGTATGAATGGTTGGTACACTATGGTTTGAATCCAATGATTATTGGCACTAAGGCTGATAAAATTTCGAAAACGAATCAAAAAAAGTCAATTAGTCATATTGCCAGAGCCTTAAATCTAAGAAGTGATCGGGAAGTGATTCTGTTTTCGGCTGAAACAAAGCTGGGAAAAGAAGAAGTGTGGGAACACATCGAGAGAGTATTAAAATAATTAAAAAGCAAGCTTCCTTTTAAAGGAAGCTTTTTGCTGTTTCACGGCATTAAGAAAGGGGAAAAATGACTGAAGAAAAAATTCGGAAGTTGGCCAAACAGATTGGAATAGACTTGATTGGCTTTTTTTCAACTGAACCCCTGACAGAGTGTCTGCCATATTTAATCAGGCGCGATGAAGCCGGCTTTTCAACCGGTTTCGAAGGCGGGCCACCGCAGGAACGGATTGATTATCAAAAGCAGTTTCCCTCTGTAAAAGCCGGAATTGTTATCGGGATTAGTAATTATCAGCAATTAGAAATACCTGATGATAAAAAAATAAGAACCAAGCTGGCATCAGTTTCCTGGGGAAAAGATTATCATCAAGTTGTGAAGTTTCGGATGAATCAATTAATGAATACGATCAACTCTGAACAAGAAAAAAATCAAAAGCCGTTAATAAATTACAAGCTTTTTGTTGATAATAGCCCTTTGGTCGATCGAGGATCAGCTTACCGAGCTGGTTTGGGATTTTTCGGAAAAAACAACTGTCTCATTAATGATAAACTCGGTTCAAATTTCTTTATTGGCCAAATTCTTTTGGACTACGAAATTTTATTTGCGCCGTCAGCTCCCATTGAGAATGGCTGCAAAGAATGCCGACGCTGCCTTGATGCCTGTCCCAATGGCGCTTTAGGAGAAGGTTTTAGTTTGAACCCATCTAAATGTATTTCCTATCTTACCCAAAAGAAAGTGCTGTTACCGGAAGAAGCGTCACGGATTACCACCTATCTTTACGGATGTGATATCTGTCAGCAGGTGTGTCCCTATAATCAGAATTTACCGGAAACAAGTGAAGAGTCTTTTTGGATCGACGCCGAAACTGCCAATCCGCCGATTGATGAGATTTTGATACTGACGAATAAATCATTTAAAATTGAGTTTGGAAAAACCGCTAGTGGTTGGCGGGGGAAAAATGTTCTGATACGAAATGCGCAGTTAATCAAAAAAAATAAATTAAAGAATGATTAATTAACAAATAGATGTTATAATAACCAAGTTAGAGAACTTTTAATATTTAACTAAATTAAACATGGAGGCATAAATGGTACGAGATCGTTTTGCACCGAGTCCAACGGGAAATGTTCATGTTGGAAGCTTACGGACAGCACTATATAATTATTTATATGCAAAAAAAATGGGTGGCAAATTTTTGTTACGCCTTGAAGATACGGATCAGACACGGCTTGAAGCAGGAGCGGTGGAAAATTTGCTTGATGCACTTAATCTGACTGGTGTGATTCCAGATGAAGGTTTGCAAAAAATAAATGGTACAGTAACACAAGCAGGCGCGCATGGCCCTTATATCCAATCGGAGCGGCTGAATATTTATAAAAAATATATTGATATTCTGCTGGAAAAGGGACAGGCTTATTACTGTTTTTGTTCAAAAGAGCGATTGGAAGAAGTTCGAAATGCTCAAAAAGAAAAGGGTGAAACACCTCGCTATGATGGTAAATGCCGGGAACTGGCAAAAACAGAAATTGATGCAAATCTTGAAGCAGGTTTACCCTATACGATCCGATTGAAATTGCCAGAAAACCATAGTATCCGTTTTGACGATATGGTTAGAGGCGTAATCGAAATGAATACCAATGACCTCGATGATCAGGTATTACTAAAGGCAGACGGCTTTCCCACCTACCATATGGCCGTGGTGGTTGACGATCACTTGATGGAAATTACTCATGTTATCCGGGGTGAGGAATGGTTGCCTTCGACTCCAAAACATGTCTATTTATATGAGTGTTTTGGTTGGGATCCACCGCATTTTGTGCATTTGCCAAATATTCTAAATGATGATCGGAAAAAACTGAGTAAACGTCAAGGTGACGTGTCGGTGGGAGATTTTCTGGCTAAAGGATACCTACCGGAAGCGCTGGTAAACTTCTTAGCCCTTTTGGGCTGGAGCCCTGAGACAGAGCAGGAGATATTCTCGATGGAAGAATTGGTGGAAGCATTTGATCTTTCCAGAGTTAATAAATCAGGTGCCATTTTTGATCGGGCCAAGTTAAATTGGATGAACGCTCATTATATCAAAGAATTACCGATTGACAGACTTGTCAATCATTTAACCCCATTTTTAGTGCAAGCAGGACTGTTGGGATCAGATGAAGTACAATGCAAACAAGATTGGTTAATTAAAATAGCAGAACTCTTACGAGACCGAATTGAATATTTTGCCCAGGCACCACAGGAGTTGGAAGTTATTCTAAACAGCGATATTGTTATTACAGATCCGGAGGCTCTGGCATTATTGCAGGAAGAATCATCCAAGCGGCTGTTTGAGGCGATCGTCACAAAAATCGAAGCATCAGATACTCTTGATGCGGACAGAGGAAAAGCGATCTTAAAAGAAATTCAAAAAGAAGAAAAAATTAAAGGAAAACTGCTTTACATGCCTAGTCGAATCATGATTACCGGGGAAATGCATGGTCCCGATCTAACATTAATCATGGATGTTCTGGGAAAAGATGCGGTCTTGACTCGGATCAAATCAGCAGCATCTTTTATGAAATAAATATTAAATGGACAAAGGAGGAAAGTAAATGAACGAACGAAAAATTGACAAAAAAAGCGTCGCTGAGTTTATCCTTGTAATTGCACTTATTATTGCTACTGGTTATGTTTTGTTCTTTGGCGTGACAATTGGAGTTTACGACATCGGAAATATCAGCAAGAATATTAATTATGGTTTGGATTTAACAGGTGGGGTTAACGTGGTGCTTGAAGCAGAAAGCACTGACGGTGATGCGGTTACTTCTGAAAAAATAGATTCTGCTATTTTAACCATCCGCCAACGGATTGACTCCATTGGTGTTTCAGAACCGACAATCATCAAACAAGGTGATAATCGGATCCGTGTTTCCATTCCATCGGTAACAGATCAGAATGAAGCATTAGATCTGATTGGTAAAACGGCTCAGCTAGAGTTTTTAGCGCCCGATGGATCAGTAATCTTAACTGGGAAAGACGTCACGGATTCTAAGGGTGTTATGCAGAAAGATAACTCGGGAATTGAAAGTGCTGTGGTTACCTTAAAATTCAATGAAGAAGGCACGAAGCTTTTTGCTGATGCAACCCAAAAATATATTGGTCAGGTTATTCAGATTAAACTGGATGATGAAGTGATCTCATCACCAACAGTAAATGTTGCCATTACGAATGGCGAAGCCGTCATTGAAGGAATGGCAGATATCACTGAAGCCGGTAATCTGGCCTCATTGATTCGTGGTGGAGCACTTCCGGTAAAACTGACACCGGTTGAAATTCGAACCATTGGACCTACTTTGGGACAAGATTCATTAAATGATAGTATTTATGCTGGTATTATTGGGATAGGTCTGGTACTTATCTTTATGCTGGTTATGTATCGGGGCTTGGGCTTCTTGGCAGATCTGGCACTGATTATTTTTATTATGATTGTTTTAACGGTTATGTCGGTGATGAATGTCACGCTGACCCTGCCGGGGATTGCCGGGCTCATTCTAACAGTCGGGGTGGCAGTTGATGCCAATGTTATTATTTTCTCCCGAATAAGAGAAGAAGCCAGGTTGGGGAAATCCCTGATGACTGCCATTGATAATGGTTTTTCAAAAGCTTTTGGGACTATTTTAGATTCAAACGTAACGACACTGATTGCCGGATTTGTACTTTTCTTTATGGGAACAGGAAGCGTTCAAGGTTTTGCGGTTACGTTGATTTTAGGGATCGTCGTAAGTATGTTTACAGCGATTGTTATAACAAAAAAACTTGTGAAATTATTAGTAAAAACAGGCTTATTTAACAGTAATGCCTTTTACGGAATATAGGGAGGTGGAAAAAATGAAAAGAATACCAGTTGCAGAAAAATGTAAAATTTGGTTTGCCATCTCTTTGGTACTAATTACGATCAGTTTAGGCTCTCTGATGATCCAGGGGTTGAATTTTGGGATTGATTTTGTCGGTGGAACCATTGTCACCATGGAACTCAATACAACCTTTGAAAATGCTGATGCCCGAGCCATTGTTGATAAATTTGACACAGAAGCCGATATTACATATGCCGGCGATGCTAAAACGCAAATTATTATTACCACAAAAGAAAGTTTGACAAAAGAAGAAAGTCAGGAATTGTTTGCAGGTTTTAAAGAAAAGTATAACTTACAGGATACTAACTTATTATCTGTGGATTCGGTAAACGCTTCTATTGGAGCGGAAATGGCGACTAAATCGATTCTGGCAGTAACCGTTGCAGTGGTCTTAATGTTGATTTATATTTGGTTTCGGTTTGAATTTTTATTTGGGCTCACCGCTATTTTTGCTTTGATCCACGATTTAATTGTGGTATTGGGGGTCTATTCAGTTTTCCAGATTCAGGTAAACTCACCATTTATTGCGGCCATTTTGACAATTCTAGGGTACTCAATCATGGATACTGTGGTTGTATTTGACCGTATTCGTGAGAATCGGCCCAAATTTGGAAGATATGCTTACGCAGATTTAGTAGATACCAGTGTTACCCAAACCATTGGACGAAGTATTAACACATCAATGACAACATTTATTGCCATAACAGCCCTCTATATCTTTGGCGTTCCCGCAATTCAGGATTTTGCATTACCGTTAATGGTTGGAATCATTTGTGGAACATACTCTTCAATTTTTAATGCCAGTGCTTTATGGTATGTCATTAAGGAATATCGACACAAAAAACAAGTCAGTGCGAATGCATAAAAATAGTCAAAAATTATTTGATTTTACCGAGCGTCAGAGGGATAAACTCTGACGCTTTTTAAATAAAGACTCATAAGAAAGCATGGTTAGATTTTATTAAAATGAATAGCACAATAGAGGTATAAACATGACAATAAAAACAAACTGGATACGACGGCAGCAGCGTTCACCCATAAAACCGAATCATAACGAAGCAGTTTTTAAGAATGAATTGAAAGAGAAATTAGGATTGAGTCCATTTTTAATTGAGATTCTGATTAATCGCGATTGCTCGTCAATTGAGGAAACCAAACGGTTTCTTAATCCGACCACGTCCGACCTGCATGATCCCTTTTTATTTAAAGATATGGAAAAGGTCGTCAATCGGATTCTTCAAGCTAAAGAACATAATGAGATGATATGTCTCTATGGAGATTATGATGCTGACGGAACCATTGGGACTTCAATCTTATTTAAGTACATGAAAACCCATGGATTCAATATTTCTTACTTTATTCCCAATCGGTTGATAACAGGTTATGGACTTCATCAAACCCCGCTTGAAGATATTATCGATTCTGGGGTTTCATTACTGATTACGATTGACAATGGCATTTCGGCAAATGAACAGGTCGAGTTTTGCAATGCCCACAGCTTGGACGTTATTATTACGGATCATCATGAATGTCATGGAACGCTTCCCAATGCATTGGGAATCATCAATCCCAAGCTGCCAGATACAGCCTATCCATTTAAAGAACTATGTGGAGCAGGGGTGGCGTTTAAACTGCTACAGGCTTTATGTTTGGCAACAGAAACTGCGATTGATTATCAGGAGTTTATTGAATGTGTGGCATTGGCAACAGTAGCAGATCTGGTTCCGCTTCAGGATGAAAACCGATGTTTTGTTTCATTGGGACTAAATTATTTAAATCAATGCCCTAAAAATCCGGGAATCCGTGCGTTAATCGAAGTGAGTGAATTATCAGAGCTGAAAGCATGGCATTTTGGTTTTGTATTAGGTCCCAAAATAAATGCTGCCGGTCGCTTGGGAGAAGCAAATAAGATTGTCGAATTGCTGACAAATGAGGATCAGGAAAAAATCACAAATCTGGCAAAATTTTTAAGTGAAGAAAATCGGAAACGTCAGGAATTAGAAGCTCAGATTCTGGAAAGTGCCTTAGAAAAAGTTCAATCCCAAAATCTTGATGAAGAGGATGTTCTTATTGTTGTTGGAGAAAATTGGCACTCCGGGGTTATCGGAATCGTGGCAAGCCGCATTCAGGATAAATATTTTAAACCGGTGATTATTATCAGTATTGAAAACGGTGTGGGTAAAGCTTCATGCAGAAGTGTGGAGGGGTTTAACATTTTTGAGGCGCTACAATCTGCCAGTGATTTATTTCTTAGTTTTGGAGGACATGAACAAGCAGCTGGATTCAGCATTAATGAAGAGAACATTGAAATAATGTCAGAGAAAATTATCAACTATGGCAAAATGGTGGAACTCCAGCGGCATCTGGTGAAAAAAATCTATTATGATACCGAAATCTCCGAAGATGAAATTTACTGGAATTTGTATGAAGAACTGCTTCAAATTGAACCTTGCGGGCTTGGAAATCCGGGGGTCCAATTTGTCATAAACGAGCCGAAAATCATCTCAATGGGAACGATGGGAAAGGAAAACAACCATTTGCGGGTTGCATTAAAAAATGATTTGCGTGGCGTTGGATTTAACTTAGGATTTTTTTATTTAAGTCGGCCAGATCTGATGGCTTCAAATTATGCGGGTATTCAACTCTTAGCTCGATTGGATATGAATGAATTTCGCGGAAAAAAAAGCTTGCAGCTGTTGATCAAAGATATTAAACAAAATCCCATTTGGCAAATTGATTCAGCGATGAGACTGGTCAGAACGATTGTAAAAGAAGATAATCCCAAAGAAGTGATTAGTACAGCAAAAAACGATGTTTGTTTTAAAGATTTGCAGGTAGAATTGAAAATAATCAGAACAATCTATCAGTTGCTTAAAAAGTCTGCTGAATCCGGTTTGCCACTGCAAAACACTACCGAAATTAGCCAATGGCCTTCACCTTATCACTTATTGATGTCCTGTGAAATACTCAGAGAAGCAGGATTACTTGCTTACCGAATAAATGATGGGATGATTTTTTCTAAAATAATAGCTACCACGGAAAAAAAGGATATTCAAAACACGAAACTAATGATAAAATTAGAAAAAATGATTAATGATTGATAAGGGAGATTTAAAATGGATCTAAAAGAGAATATTGGTATTTATGAAGATTTTCCAAAAGAAGGCATTAGCTTTAAAGACATTAACAGCCTGATTTTAAACCCCAAGGCCTTTCAATATGTTATTAACGAAATGACAAAGGTTGCAAAAGCACTTGATGCCAACATAGTGGTTATACCAGAAGCGAGGGGCTACATCTTTGGTACGCCACTGGCTTATTTAATTGGAGCAGGTCTGGTGCCGATTCGAAAACCGGGTAAACTACCGGGTGAAATCACTTCAGAAGCTTATGATCTGGAATATGGATCAAATATTGTGGAGATCCAAAGAAATGCCATCAAGCCCGGCGATCGGGTTATTATCGTGGATGATTTATTAGCCACCGGCGGAACCCTAAAAGCAGCTACTAAACTGATTGAAAATCTGGGTGGTGAGGTATCGGGGATTATTACTCTCATCGAACTGACTGAATTAGGTGGTCGTGATTTACTCAAAAACTATTTTGTTCACTCAATTGTGACCTACCCCTACTAAACACCCCTACTCATTAATTAAAAAGGCAGAAACGATATGGATAATGACGCAGTAAGAGGAAAAATTGACAATGTAATAAACCTGGTAAAAGCAAATAACCCAGAAGCTGAGACAGAAATGATCTATAAGGCTTATGACTTGGCTCGGGAAGCTCATAAGGATCAGAAACGTCTTTCTGGAGAGGACTATGTAATTCATCCGGTTTCTGTCGCATACATTTTAGCTGAAATGCAAATGGATACAGAAACAATTGTTGCTGCCATTTTACATGATGTAATAGAAGATACGATCTATTCCTATGATTATATTAAGCAAGAGTTTAACGAGAACATTGCCGATCTGGTGGAAGGTGTCACAAAAATCGGTCGGATTGGCTTTCAATCCAAAGAAGAAAGCCAGGCAGAGAATCTGCGAAAAATGATTTTGGCGATGTCAAAAGATATTCGGGTTATTCTGATTAAGCTGGTTGACAGACTCCATAATATGCGTACCCTGGAATATATGCGCGAAGCAAAACAGGTTGAAAAAGCTAAAGAGACCCTGGATATTTACGCACCCCTGGCCAATCGACTGGGGATTTCCACGATTAAGTGGGAATTGGAAGATTTAGCTTTAAAATATCTGGATCCAGAAGGCTATTATGATTTAGTACAGAAGATAAAAATTAAAAAAAGTGCACGGGAAGCTTATATTGCAGATGTAATTGATGTACTGTCCAGAGAAATTGAAAAAGTCGGAACCCATGCGGAGATTTACGGTCGATCCAAACATTTTTACAGCATCTACCGAAAAATGCAAAGTCAAAATAGAAGTTTTGATGAAATTTATGATTTGATCGCTGTTCGGGTAATCGTTGATTCATTAAAGGATTGTTATGGCGTTCTAGGGGTCGTACATTCCCAATGGACACCGATTCCGGGACGGTTTAAAGATTATATTGCCATGCCCAAGCCCAATCTCTATCAATCGATTCATACGACCGTTATGGGTCCCAAAGGGGAGCCTTTTGAAATTCAAATACGAACCAGAGAAATGCATGAAACGGCAGAGTACGGGATCGCGGCGCACTGGAAGTATAAAGAAGGCCGAATGGATGCCAAGGACAACAAGTACGAAGTCCAGATGTCCTGGCTCCGACAAATGTTGGAACTCCAGCGAGACTCTGAAGATGCTGGCGAACTGGTCGAAACAATCAAGGTTGATCTGCTAAATGAAGAGGTGTATGTGTTTTCTCCAAAAGGGGCCGTGGTTCCATTGCCGGCCGGCTCATGCCCTTTAGATTTTGCCTATCGGATTCATAGCGATATTGGTAACAATTGTGTGGGCGCCAGAGTTAATAATAAAATAGTCCCACTTAACAGTCCTTTAAAAAGCGGGGACATTGTCGAGGTCATGACCTCCAAAAATTCCAATGGACCCAGTCGTGATTGGTTGAGTTTTGTTAAAAGTCCCCATGCCCGGAACAAGATTAAACAGTATTTCAAAAAAGAAGAAAAAGATGAAAATATTCAAAAAGGAAGAAGCATCCTGGAGCGTGAAATCAAACGCGAGGGTCTGCAACATTCCAACCTTCTGAATTTAAATAATCTGGAATTATTAGCAGAAAAATGCAGTTATAAGACCCTTAACGATTTTTATGCGGCGATTGGTTATAATGGCATTAAAATTGGAACAGTTTTCCAGAAAATGAGACTGCTTTTTCCCAAGGAGTTTCCTGAAGAAGTAGAAGAAATTGTTCTCAAAAAACCGTCCAAAGAATCGAAAAAAACCAGCAGTACCGTAATTGTGGCCGGTCAAAACGAGATTGATGTGCATTTTGCCAAATGCTGTAACCCGGTTCCGGGAGATAAAATAGTCGGATATATAACCAAAGGCCGAGGAATCTCAGTTCATCGTGCCGATTGCTCCAACGTTTTAAATCTGACTGATCCCAATCGGATCGTCGAAGTCGAATGGAACAAATACAGTACCGGATCCTTTACCGCAGAAATTCACATCAAAGCCAGAGAAGCACCAGGAACCATCATTCAGATTTCGAAGACATTTTTGGATATGGGTATTCCAGTTACGGCACTCAATGCAAAAACTGAAAAAAATGAATATGATTTCTTCTCGGCGACCCTTGAAGTTAAAAGTCGGCGCGAGTTAAATTTGCTCATTAAAAATTTAAACAAAATCAAAGAAATCATCCAGATTTACCGAGTATAAGGAGAAGCAATGCGGGCAGTTATTCAACGGGTATCCTCATCAGAGGTGCGAATCAACAACGAATCAGTTGGTAAAATTGGCTATGGGCTTAACGTTCTTGTGGGTATCAAAGATGATGATACAGAAGCAGACATGGATTATATCATTAACAAACTGATTAATCTGAGAATATTTGAAGATGACGACGGAAAAATGAATCGATCAATTTTGGATGTTGAAGGAGAACTGCTCCTCGTTTCTCAATTCACCCTCTATGGCGATTGTCGAAAAGGGAGACGACCTGGTTTTACCCGAAGTGGTCCAGTGGCCGAAGCTGAAAAGAAATACGAAGTTTTTATCGAAAAATTAAAGGCTCAGCCCATAAAAAAAATTGAAACTGGTGTTTTTCAATCCGAAATGGAAGTATTAATTATTAATGATGGACCAGTAACCTTATTATTAGATAGTGAAAAAATTTTTTAAAAACATTTAGGGAGCGTATATGGAAGTAATAAAAAAATCCCTGGGACAAATGGGAACTAACTGTTATGTGATTTGGGATGAAAAATCTCTGGCAGCAGCAGTGATTGATCCTGGATTTGAGGATCAACGGATTATCAATATTATTAAAGAAAACAAATTAAATGTAAAATATATTCTGCTGACCCATGGTCATTTTGATCATCTCGGCGGAGTTGCTCAAATAAAACAATTAACTGGTGCCAAGGTACTGATTCACGAAAACGATGCGGATTGTCTAGGTGATTCCAGACGTAATCTTTCGGTATTGGCCGGAATGTCGATGGAATTAGAGCCGGCTGATGGGTTTTTAAAAGAAGATGAACCGATTATGTTGGGAGATATCAGTATTCGCGTTATCCACACTCCTGGTCATTCAAAAGGAGGAGTCTGTCTTTTGGCAGAGGATGTGCTCTTCTCAGGAGATACTCTGTTTAATACCTCAATTGGACGAACCGATTTTGCCGATGGCGATTTAAATGAGCTGTTGAATGCGATAATGTCAAAATTATTTATTTTAGATGATTCCACAAAAGTTTTACCCGGGCATGGGGATAATACCACCATTGGGTATGAAAAAATGAATAATCCGTTCTTAAAGGGGCGTTTCTAGGAGCAAGCCAATGAGAATACTTCGTTTTAATTTACAGCGCCCTGAGTTGGAATATTATTTTCATGAATTATACCAGGCTTTCGATCCGGGGGTTAAAAATATCCTCGACGGAGAAGCGGATGGGGTTTTGTCACAAAAGAATGAAGGTGATAATGTTGTTCTGAGTTTAGACTGGAATGATGGAAAAAAGTTCGTTCGTTCATATCAATTCAATACAATAAATGATCCTCTTGATAATAGTATTTACAAGGGGTTTCTTTATGATTTTTTATGTGAATATTTTGAGAAAAAACTTGAGTGGGGCACTTTAACCGGAATTAAACCAGTTAAAATGGTACAGAAATATTTAAAGCAAGGTTGGGATCTTTTAAAAATCAGAGATCGATTTAGAACGTATTATCGAGTAAGCGATGACCGCACGGACTTATTGATAAATATTGCAAAAAAACAAGCGGGTTTTATTTTGGATGAGTTTAATGATCTAAATCAGCGTCGCATCAGTGTCTATGTGGGTATTCCACTTTGCCCGTCAAAATGCAATTATTGCTCTTTTGTTTCGACCATTGTCGATAAAAATGGTGATAATCTGCAAACATACTTCGAGCATCTCCTAGTTGAAGTTCGCCGGACCGGCGAGCTTTTCGAGACCCTGAATTTGGGTATTGATACCTTATATATCGGTGGTGGCACGCCGACGGTATTAAGTGCCAATCAGCTCGATGGTTTGATGTCAGCACTGGAGAAATCTTTTGACCTGTCCAGCATCAGGGAATATACATTAGAAGCCGGACGCCCTGAGACTATTAACCGTGAAAAACTTGAAGTAGCCAAAGCTCATGGTGTGGATCGTATTTGTCTAAATCCCCAATCCATGAATCACGAGACCTTGATAAGCGTGGGGAGACCTTGGGAAGAGGGACTGATAAAAAAACAAGTAGCCATGATCAAATCAATTGGATTTAAAACATTGAATATGGATCTCATCGTGGGGTTGGGAAATGAAACGCCTGCTGACTTTTTTAGATCTCTTGAAGCGGTCATTGCCTTGGCCCCCCAAAATATCACCATTCACAACTTATCAATTAAGAAGGGTTCCAGAATAAAAGACCAAAATGGGATCGTGGTGAAAGAAGGAAATGGGGAAGACTTTTATCAGGCGGTGAAATATCGTATGAGTAGTGAAGGTTTTGATCCTTATTATCTGTATCGATTGAAATATACCAGAGATAATAGTGAGAACATCGGCTATTCAAAACCAGGGAATGAAGGAATTTATAATATTTTAATGATGGCCGAGTGTCAGACAACCATCGGGATCGGGGCTGGGGCGACGGGTAATCTTTATGATCTAGAAACAGATAATATCCAGAAAATCTTTACTGTGAAAGATGTCAAAACTTATAATGAACGGTTTGAAGATATCATAGAAAGAAAAATACAGGCATTGGACTTTTTTTATATAAAAAAAAATTGTCGTTAATAAGAAAACCAAAAAGTGGGCAGTATCAGCCACTTTTTGGTTTTTTCCATTAGCGCTAACTATTTCAATTTTTTTGCTAACATCTCAGGATTAGTAGCATAATGCAACGCCGTTTTTTCAGTTATCGAGCCTAGCTTAAACAGCTTAAGAAGACTGGAATCCATAGAAATTGTGTTTTCTCCTGAAGATGAATAAACCATACCATCAATCTGGTGCACCTTCCCATCACGGATCATATTTCGTATAGCAGGTGTTACTGTCATTATTTCAAAAACAGGTATCTGTTTACCTTCAATATTTGGAACAAGCTGTTGAGACACTACGGCATCCAGCACCATAGAAAGCTGCATGGCAATTTGATTTTGTTGATTGGGGGGAAATACATCAATAACACGATCAATAGTGTTTGCAGCACCGATGGTATGAAGCGTTGAAATAATTAAATGTCCCGTTTCTGCAGCAGTCATGGCTACATTGATTGTTTCATAATCGCGCATTTCACCCAATAAAATAACATCTGGACTCTGCCGCAAAGAGGCTCTTAAGGCCGTAACATAATTTTGGGTGTCAGTACAAATTTCCCGTTGACTGACAATGCTTTTTTTGTGCATATGGAGATGTTCTAATGGATCTTCCAGGGTAATGATATGGCTCCGACGTTCGGAGTTAATATGGTCAATCATACAGGCAAGTGTTGTTGATTTACCGCTTCCAGCAGGGCCTGTAACCAAGATCATACCTTTATTGAAATTTGTTAAATTAATAACGGCATCAGGGATCCCCAAGTCTTCGGGTTTGGGTAGAAAAAAGGCAATCACTCGAACTACCGCAGCATAGGAACCACGTTGTTTATAGGTGCTGACTCGAAAGCGGGAAATACCTTTAATCGAAAAAGAAAAATCATCGTCTCCTTTATTAGAAAATTCAGAAAATTCACGTTGATTGGCTAGTTCATAAATTCCACGTACGAGTTCTTCCGTTTGAGGAGGAAAAAGTTTGTCTTGATCTTTTTCTTGAATGACACCATTTATTTTATAGGAAAGTGGAAGACCAGCAACAATAAATATATCGGTTGCACAAAGGTCAGTAGCTTCTTTTAATATTGTTATAACATCCATCTTTATCTCCATGTTCTATAATTAGGGCAAATATAATGAACTCAATGCTTTGCTTTTTGATACACACATATGCAGAAATTAACAAAGTTTGTTAATATATTCTCAGTTGATCTGCATTAAATTAAGTGAATTATCAGGCTGCCAAGAGGCGGTATTAGATTCCTGCCAGCTGGTTAGTTTATAAAAACGATTATTCTCAGAATTAGGGTAGATAACATTAAGAGCAACAGTAAGAACCAGATTTGATGAAATCACCTGGGTATAGGAAATGCTTCTGTTTGCGGGATTATAATTAAATTCATCCCCAGGTTGCTTTAATTGCTCTTGACACTTATTGAAATAATCTAATTCTGAGGAGCTGTTGTGGTAAATAAATAGTAGGCGATTATCAATAGTATTTAAAGTGCTTTCTGCTTGGTTGGAAGCTAGATAATAGTTCTTGGTTCGATCATCCAAAGTTTGACTTAACTTGTAATCTGCATGTGCACTGACCACAGAAAGAGTAGCAAAAGTAACAAGACAAAGAACAATAAATATTACTAATAAAGAAGAAGTACCGATATTCAAAATATTCTGACCTTTTTTATTCATAACTGAAAACTCCTAATTAATTTTGTTTTGAATATGTTTTGTGACGTCAAGTTTATAGATTTCAACTTCATCTGAATTATATAAAAGTGATTTCTTGTCAATCTGAACAGTTGCCATAAGCATTTGATCCTTTTGTTCCCAGTCAATTTGCATTAAATAATAAGCATCACTTAACGAACAAACCTCCCAATTTTTATTAAATCCGAGCTGTATAGATTGACCATTCAGACTAGCTTCTGAAAATGCCGCGCTGAGCGCAGTTTCAGGATGGATCGGATCACTTTTAATTATTTCAGCAGCTCCTTCAGCTTTAGTAATAGCGATGTTTAATTCTCTGGTTGAAGTGCTCAATACATGAGCTTTTGCATAAAGTTGTACACAAACCGCACTTGAAATGGCAAAAAAGAAGATTACAATGATCAATTCAAGAAGAAAAAGACTATATTTTGATGATTGTTGTTTTAACATAGTACACGCCCTTTCAGATAAGGTCAATTTGTGCTTTGTAAGTTTATAAAAGTGTCAAGTATCGTACCTTCATTACTAGTGGTTTCAAGCTTTATTAAATTTTCACCAACTTTCGAGATAGTAAAGTTTTTAACCTCCATAATCGATTCACCCTCACCAGGGGAGAAAAGCTGGTCTTTTTTAATAAATAATTCTTTTAATTCGCCCTCATAAGCGTAAATATATGTACAATACGGAACGTTATCATAAATTTTCTCTATAATAATTGCAGACTGTCCTTGTATGTCACCAACAGAAATATTTCCGGTACCATCATTTTGACGAACTTTTTCCAATACATAAGTCATGGATGTTCTGCTTGTGTAGTTTTCGTTCATATTTGTAACCGTTGATTTATAAACATTCACGCCGATAAGGACAACGACCAAAGCAGATGCGGCAAAAACACAAAAAAGTGATAAGATGAAGAAATAGTCAATCACATGTGTTTTTGGTTTATTAAAATTCATGATTGATCCTCCAAATAAACGACTGTAACTTCTGGCATAATATTAGAAGCAAATGGCTTGTAATCTACCAAAAACTTTGTTTTATCATAAGTGATGCCATAATGCTCGATTATATAATCCAAATTTTCTGGGTATGTGCCTTCAGTTGAATAACAATGCACAATGGCATGGTTAATTGCAGTTTCAAGGCTTTGCATTTCTTCAGTTGTTGATGTTTGGGAAAGAGAAGAAATACCATAATTAAAAATGATGAATAGACTTGCAAAAATAACAAGTGGAAGGAATAATCCCTGTAATGATGAAAGTGATATTCTTTGTTTATGGAATCGGTTCATTTTATTTCTCCCTTGTTATTTTATCCTATCGTTGACATGATTCCTAAGAGTGGCAGCATGACTGAAAGTAAAATCATACCGACAATGATCGATAAAATAGCAACTAAGGTTGGTTCTAAAATCGATAATAAATGACCAATTGAAGTATCGACATCATCATTATATTGGTTTGCTATTTTTTGCATTGCCTCATCCATAACTCCAGATTTATAACCAATTGACAGCATTCGAGAATATACACCGGAAAAAATATGTGCGTCATTTAAAGCATCAGAAAAACTTTCGCCTTCTGAAATAAATTTTTGACAACTCGCTATTTTTTTAAGAAGCTCGGGATGATCGGCCAATTGAGAAACCAGTTCAATACTTTGGTCCGTGTCTAAGCCGCTACTTAAAGTCATTGCCAGACCATTTGTAAATCGGCCTAATGCTATTTTTTCATACAAATTTTTGGTTAAAAAGAACTTAGCGCCGAAATGTTTTAATTTCTCTCTACCTCTATTGGATTTATTAAAATATAAGCCTAAAATTAGAAGTAAAGCAATCATAATTACAAATACAGCCGAATAACGGCTTAGTGTATTACCGAAATCTAAAACACCTCTGGAAAAGCCTGTCATTTCACTGCCTAACTGAATAAAAACCTGATTGAAAATCGGCATTACTTTTACGATTAATACTGAAATAACTAAAATCATCATTCCAATCATAATCAAGGGATACATGATGGCATTCTTTACTCCCAAAGAAATATTTTCTTCTCGTTGGTAATAAAGAGCAAGAGAATCCATTACTTCGTCTAATTTTCCAGATGTTTCACCAAGATTTATCATGTCCAACACATATTTGGGAAATACCTGGGTGGAAGCCAAGGCTGAATATAAACTACCAGTTAAATCAAGCTGGGTGTAGATTTCATCGAGGATGTTTTTCCCTTCACCTTCACTGGCATCTTCAAGCATAATTGAAATGCCTTCTATGGAAGAAATACCTGCTTTGAGAATCATCCCCATTTGTTCGCAAAAAGTATAAATTTCGTTATTTGTCAGTGGTTTGCGTTGATAAGTGGTCAATATTAAATCCTCCTTTTGGATAGAACTAGTTACGATGCTAATAAATATATTTTGTTTGGTATTTATTGCCATCTCCAATAAAATCTTTTAATGCACTTTCAGAGTTACTAGAAGCAAAGGTCGGATCCATAAGTTTCCATTGCGTTCCGTCAAATTCTATAATGCCATTCACCCAACCTAAATCATCCAAATGGACACTGACCCAGGCATGGTAGGCAGTTCCAGCATAACCAACTTCAAGACGTGTGGGAATATCTTGAGAGCGAAGCATAGTCGCCATAACTGCGGCATAATCAAAACAAATGCCAGTTCTGCTCGCCAATATTTCATCAACGACTGGTAGATAACCACTTTTAACTGAAGTAGCTTTAGTATTGTCGTATTTGATATTTTTAATCACATAATTATAGACATTTGTTACGACCTCTAAATCAGTTTTTGAACCAGCAGCCAGTTCACTAGCTTTGGCAACTGTTTTAGAATTTGAATTAAAATTTACATATTGATTGGGGTAAAGATATGGACCATACTCATTTAAGATACTTACGTCAATGGATTGAGAAAAGGCTGTGGCATATTGATCGCCACTTACGTTTTCAAAAATAACAATTTGGTAATTACCATTTCCTCCAGTTAACGGGAACGTCTCATACCCACTGCCATGTAAATTATATGTATAAAGAATACCAGTTGGATCAGTGATTTGCAATTTCACATTTGGATTTGAACCCTCATAATTAATCAGCACGTAGCCTTGATCTATATGAGAAGCATCGATTACTACGTCACCTGAACCATAAGTGGCAAGGCCATCTGCTGTTGGTTCTCTGACAACTGGAGAATTTTCTCGAGTCCCTGACGAATTAACGGTAGATACAGTATTGCTAGAGTTAGTGCATGAAGTCAATAATAATGCAAGCAATAGAATGCTTGCTATATAAATTTTGTACAAATGCATTTTGTACATAAATTAATCCGTCCTTTCATAAAGGGTATCATTGTTTAAAAAACTATTTCAAATTGCTGATTGTTGACGTTTTTAGGCTTTGCTGATAATTAAAACCAGTGACAATAACTTCCAATTCACCATTATCAGTTATTTCCACTAAATATAAAGAATCAGATACTTTCTTGATGGGTAAAGGCTTATTATTCATGGTTACATCAATAGAAACCGGCTTCATGATCTTTGAGACTTCAATGTTCATAGTGATCATATTTTGATTGATCAATTGGGTATTTAAACTAAATTGAGGCCGGATAAATGAAAGTGGACAAATTATCAAAAAAACAAGACCAATAATACAAAGAGATATGATTGCGCGATGAAAACGCATAATGTTTTTATGTTCGACCATCAGCATAGTGAGAGGCGTTTTGTTGGGTTCTTTGTTACATGCATTAAAAACATTTTCCAAGGTTTTCTCAGCTTGATCTATGGGTATATCAGGCAATTGTTCGTTTGATTTTCTAGTATTGAAGCTCATTAGTCTCCTCCTCAAGCTGAATATTATATAGATGTTTCCTGCCTTTAGATAAATATCGTTTCACCGAGCTTAAACTACATCCCATATATCTGGCGATTTCCTCCTGCTTCATATTTGAAACAAATTTTAAAAGTAAAGCATCCCGCTCCATTGTCGGTAATTTTTTTATTGCATTTTGAATTTTCATCTGTTTTGATGTCATCATTATCTTAGCTTCAGGATTATTGTCAATGTGTTCGTCACACACATATGCTAGTTCTTCATTGCTCGCGCCTTCTTTGGCTTCAATCGTTTGTTTACTATGATTCATATCATAACAAACACGAAAAGATATTTGCTTCAACCACGAAATAAAAACCTGTGGTTCCTTTAAAGTATGGATATTTTTCAACACAAGTATATAAATTTCCTGAAGGGCATCTTGCGCAAGATCTTTATCTTTTAAATAATTGCATGCATAAATGTATTGACTTTTATATGTGAGCGAATATAGTTCTGCAAAAGCATCACTATCATTGAACTGTGCCTTTTTTACTAACAATGCGATATAGTTAAAATCATATTCTGCCATAGAATCCCCTCTCTATTTATACTCGAAAATTTTAAATAAACTGATTAATGCTACTGACAATCCTTATTATTTTGCATTTTTTGTATAGATGAGGAAATAATCTGTGAGATAGTACCATAATGTTCTTCACAATTTAGAACATAACCATAACGATAATTGATCCCTTGATAGTTTAAAAGTGTATTATGTCCATATACTTGTATATTTAATTCTTTTAGTAAGGCGTTGATTTTTTCAAGATTGCATTCTCTTATGACAACAATAAACTCATTACCACTGTTTCTTCCGAAAATCCCAAAATTATCACTGACTTCATTAAGCATTTCTGCAAAATCCCGTATGATTTCATCTCCCTGCTGATACCCTTTGGTCTCATTAATTGATGGTAAATTGATGAGAGAAAATGAAATGCATCCAATTTCAGGAAGTTCATCTGATGTTGCAAAATCTTTCAATAATAAATCGAAGCTAAAACGATTCGATTTGCCAGTTAATTGATCTAAATAGGCTATTTTATTTACATCAAAATAATCAAGGCTCATTTTTTGAAACAATGAAAGATCCAAAAGAATACAAATAAAATTAATAATAAAAACGATTAATATGCAAATAAATAGAAAAGTCAGATAAACATTTTGAACTTTAGGTAGATTAAGATGACTGATATATAGAGCAAGACTAAAACATAATATTGCAAAAAATAGCATCGTGATGCTTTGGAAAAGTTTATAAGGTCTAAATTGTTTCATAATAGTTATCCTTTAAAATGCGTATTTAAAAAAATAAGTTACATGATTAATTATAGCTTATTTACTAAAAATCTCAAGACATATTAAATTTAAAAATTACGTTAAGTTTCATTTTTGAAATAAATTTAATTTAAAGCTCATTCATTTCATGAAAAGAAATTATAAATATATATATAAATTGACCTGTTTTGCTTCACAAAACAGTCTTTATATAATAAGGGGAAAAAACTATTGAAATAATAAAAATAAATTAAGTAGAAGGAGGGATGAAGAAATGATGAGACGAATGCAAAAATGGATTTTAATCGAAAGGAGGGAATAGACATGCTTAAAATGTTTGAATCAACATAATTTGAGAAGAAAAATCTAAAGTAGAGAGGTAGTAAATGGTAAGAAAAATGTATTCGAAAAATTATACGGAAGGAGGTATTTATGTTTAATAAGTTTAGACGGATAATGGCAATGGTTTTGGTTTTTATGATGTTGTTTCAAATGTCAGGAGTTAATGCAATCGTCGCATACGCGATGGAACCGGATCAAACGTCAGTAGCAGTGGAAACGCCAGCAGTGGAAACACCACCAGCAGTGGAAACACCACCAGCAGTGGAAACACCACCAGCAGTGGAAACACCACCAGCAGTGGAAACACCACCAGTAGTGGAAACACCACCAGTAGTGGAAACACCACCAGCGGTGGAAACACCACCAGCAGTGGTAACACCACCAGTGGCAACACCAGTAATAGCTGATCCGGCAGCCGAAAAAGCAGCAGCAGATCAAGCAGCAGAAAAAGCAGCGGCAGATCAGGCGGCGGCTGAAAAAGCAGCAGCCGAAAAAGCAGCTGAAATTAAAAAGTTCAATGTAAGATTCAATGTCGGATCGCCAGAAAATGGAACAATTGCCGTTGATTTAGCAACAGTAAATCCAGTCAGCTTCACAAAAGAGATTGAGGAAGGTAAATCTTTTGCCTTTCGTATTACACCACAAGATGGATACAAAATTTCGAGTGTGAAAGTAGACGGAATCGACGTGGCATCACCAGCAATAAATGCTTATCAAATTGATAATATTGCTAAAGAAACCATAATCGACATCGTTATTGACAAAATTCCAGAGTTGAATAATCCAGTTGACAGCGTGACTAAACCTACTGATCCAGTTGATTCGGGAAATGGGACAGGAACAGTTACACCAGTAACCCCACCGCCATTTCAGATTGAACTGCCAATTGTTGAACCGGAACCTGGCACTTCACCAACGAAGCCAGAATTGCCTTCAACACCTGTAGATGAGCCTATTGATGTCGTACCAGCAACCAGTGTTGCCGTAGTAGCTGGAGCTAATTCAATATTAGCTGGAAGTACAACAATTGTTACGGCAACGGTTTTATCTTCAGAACTAATGGATAATTCAGTTACATGGACATCAAGTAATGAAAGTGTGGCTTCGGTATCTGCTGATGGAACTGTCACTGGGATTTCTCCAGGGAACACGACAATCACGGCTACAACCAAGAATGGTGTAACAGGTAGTGTAACAGTTATCGTTGCAGCATCAGAAGATAATAAACCGGTAATAAACCCCGTAGCACCTATTGCGGTAAATGGAGGCAGCTACGAAATTGCGATTGGAGAGGATCCAATTACGATTATCGGACAGACCGGAACAGAACATGCCTGGATTGCTGACAATGATAACATCACTGTGTTGACGGATGGCAATATCGCTAATGTCACTGGAACAAAAATAGGAACAGTCACTTTAACACATACCTACCAATCAGAAACAAAAGCGACTGTAGAACCTCAAAATCCAGTAAGTGATAGTACGAATGTCAGCCCAACGACAGAAGCAACCAGTGTGACCGATACAACCCAGACCGACATAATCGAATCTGGAAATAATGTCAGTTACATTGAAACCATAACAGTGGAAGTCAAAGCAGCAAAACCAGAAGTATCATTTAAAACCACAGTTAATGGCGTACTTATTACCCTGTTTGCACCAGAAGGAACACTTCCTGAAGGTTCACAGCTTAATGCAGTGGCTATCAACAGCGCAAGTGTGGAAGGTGCCATTGAAAATGCTGTAAGTGATGATAAAGAAGTCACTGACCTGAAAGCATTTGATATCACCATTCTGGATAAAGATGGAAATGCCATTCAACCAACAGGTAACGTTCGGATCACGTTTGCGTCACTTTCTTTGGAAGGCGACCAAATGGAAGCATTTCATGTTACGAATGATTGCGCTTCTGCGGAATCTCTAGGTATAGGTGGATCAACTTTAGTTGATTTTGAAACAAATCACTTCTCCATTTATGTGGTTGCTGGTATAAATAATCAGGGAAGCGGAAATGGAAAAACAAGTGATACACCATTTATAATCTATGCTGGACAGTCCATTGATCTACAGAGTGATCTTTTGGGTTCAAATGATAGCACTTGGTCGTTAGCAAATGCTGATGATGCTAGTTATATATCAATTCAAAAGACAGACTTTGTAACAGCAAAAGTAACCGGAAATGTTGTAAAACCAGGTGATGGAATCGTCGAAATTAATTATAAGGCGAATCCACTGGCAATTGCAGAGAAGTTTTATGTTAAAGTACTTCCAGCACCAGCAGGAAGCACTGATAAAATCATCACTTTCAATGTAGTACAGAAAGACACAGCCCAATTGACAGTTAATGGGTCACTTCTAACAGATCTACAGACAGTATTAAAAGACACCAATGAGCTTACGTTTACTGTGACACCAAGCGAACGTTACTCAGTTACCAGTGTGTTAGTTGGAGGGACAGAACTTACATTATCACCAACGAATATATATACTGTATCTGGTATTACTAGTGACACAATTATTACTGTAAAAACAGAAGGTCCTGAAATTCACACAGTTACAATTAACTATTTTTATGCTGAAAGTGCTAACAGTGATTTAAGTGGTACCACTGTTACACAACCATATGTTGCGACACTAAAAGAAGGAGATTCTTATTCAGTAAACTCACCAAATGTGGCGGGTTATACTCCAACCATTAGTGTTGTGAATGGCAGTATAGGAACAGAAGATATTACTCAAGAGGTTATCTATCAACCAACAATTGTTCACTATAAGGTTAAACATCTATTTGAAACGTTAAATGGAGGATATACAGAAAACCCAGCTTTTGAGCAAAACCTAGATGGAAAAACAGGAGATAACACAACAGCTGAACCCATTGATGTTACTAAAAGAGTTGGTTTTATACCTCAAAAATTTAGTCAAACTACTATAGCGGCAAATGGAACAACGGTTATCAATATTTACTATAATCGTGAAATTCATAACATTAATTTTCATACAAACGGTGGAAGTTATGTAGATACCATTGAAGCCAAATATGGACAATCCGTACAAATTAATGGCACTACCACTCAAATAGGCTATAAATTTGCTGGATGGTTTGCTGATGAAGCTTTAACAATTCCGATTTCCAACATAGTTATAGAAACTAATGATGTTAATGTCTACGCAAAGTGGACTCCATTAGAGGTTAAATATACTGTTGTTTATTGGAAAGAAAAAGCTGATGATAGCGGTGGTTATGATTATGATTCTACAGTACAAAAAAATGCAGCAGCCGGATCCACAATTACTGCGATTGCATCAGATAAATCTTTTGATAATTTCGTTTTCAAAAAAGCAGATTCCATAACATTGGCAGGTGACGGCACAAGTATTATTAATGTTTACTATGACCGAAAGCTTGTGAAAATAACTTTTCAAGTTTATGATTTTCAAGCGAATGTATGGAAAACAGTACAAACTATTCAGCGAAAATACGAACAGCCAGTAATGGATCAATGGCCTTCGGGTAATTATGCAAGTTACAATTGGCATGTTTCTAAAAACGGAAACTATCCAAGCGGTGCTTGGATAGTATCATTGGAAAAAATGCCTAGCAGTGATCAGACATATTATGGAGAATCCGGAGGCAATAATAACTATGAAATCTATTATTGCTTAGAAAACCTCGATCAAAGTTCGACCTCTTTCGATAAAGATTATGGTGGAACTAAATATAAGTATAATGGAAATCCGTTTAAGTTCTCTTATTCAAGTGGTGGAGTTGTTATCACAGATGAAGATAAATATCCAATAACGGGTTATACATATAAAACTTATACTGATTTTAGTAGTGGTGGCGGTAAAGCGTATCTATATTATACAAGGAATTCATATATTATGGATTTCAATAGTACAGGTGGGAGTAACACTCCAACTACCATTACTGCGAAATATGAAGGGGTGGTAAAAGCTCCAACGACAGTACCAGAAAAAACAGGTTTTACCTTTGATGGATGGTATGACAATCAGAAGTGTGTTGGGACAGTTTATTCATTTGGTTCAATGCCAGCTCATAATGTATATCTCTATGCAAAATGGAAACCGATACAATACAGAATAACCTTTGATGAAAATTATCAAAATGGGAACATTAACTCTGCTTCGGTTGATAACCAAACTACTATTGCGGCAGAACTGGTTCCAGTTCCTGAAAGGGAAGGTTATTTTTTCGGTGGCTGGTATTCATCAGCTGACTGTTCTGGCAGTCGATTTGATTTCAGTAGACCAATAACGGGAGCGGTTAATCTTTATGCAAAATGGAACGCAACCCAGACAAGTTATACGGTTAAGTATTTAAAACCTGATGGAACAAAACTATTTGAACCTAAACTGGTCAGTAGCCAAACTGTCGGGGCAACAGTTACTGAAATTGCAAAACCTGATACAACAAATCAATTTGTACCAAATGAAACAAGCCAAAGTTGTGTATTAAATGCAAGTGGTAATGAGATAATATTTACATACAAATCATTTGAACCGCTTTCATATCAAGTTCGATATGTTACTTTGGACGACAAGGGTACTGCGATTAATCTTTGTGAACCAATATTGGTGACTAATTCAAACCAAGTTACAGTTACTGAAAAGTATATGGTTTTTGAAGGTTATACTCCAGATGTTTATCAACAAACAAAAACCCTTGAGTATGAGGTAGGTGGAAATGTTGTAAATAATGTTATTACATTTACCTATACAAAAAATAAAAATGCAGTCTATCATGTGAAGCATTATATTCAGCTTGAAGATATGTCTTATGGGTTAGCAGAGGATATTCCTTGCGAAGCTACATTGGGTCAATTTGTAAATGCTGGTACTCCGAAAACATATGATGGGCGAACACTAAATTCAAATTTAGGGAAGCTTAGTGGCACAGTTGTTGCAAATGGGGGACTAGTACTAGAACTATATTATGATTGGAACTATTACAAAGTCAGCTATAATGCAAATAATGAAACAGGGAGTGCCTCAGAGCAAGCACATATTCGTTATAACTCAAATATTACACTTGCGAGTAACGGATTTGCTGCACCGACTAATACATATTTTAGTGGGTGGAATACAAAATCTGACGGAACTGGGACAAAGTACCCAGAAAGTGCAACAATATATGGTGTGAAGAATAATGTTACACTATTTGCAAGCTGGGAGCAAAAGAAAGATATTACTATAACAGGAGGTACCAAAACTGTTCCGTATAATGGGAATATTCAAACAATTACCGATTATACAAGTTCTGGACTGCCACAAGGTTACAAAGTTGAAGCAAACATTAGTGCAAGTGGTACTAATGTAGGTGAATATCTAACTCAATTTAATTCTATTGTAATCAAAGACAGTTTTGGTAATATTGTTACAAACAGATTTAACATTAATAAGATTCAAGGGAAAATCAGCATCACCAAAGCGCCAGCGACGATTGTGATCGATAGCAAGACGAAAGTCTTCGGCACGACAGATCCCGCATTAACGGCAGTGGTGGGAGGAATTGTCAACGGCGACAGTCTGGCATACACATTAGACCGGGCTGACGGCGAAACCGTAGGAACCTATGCGATTACAGCAGCAGTGAAAGCGGAAGAAAACCCGAATTACAGCATTACCGTTACAGAAAACAGCTTAAGCATCACCCCGGCAACGGGCAATGTAGCAACAGCACCAGCGGTAACAGCCGTTTATGACGGAAAAGGCCATGTACTGACCCCGGGCGCCAGCATTGAAGGATCAACTCCGATGTACAGCGTAAACGGCGGAACAACATGGACTGAAACAGCACCAAGCTATACCGATGTGGGAGTATACCCTGTATTAGTGAAGGTAACCAATCCGAACTATGCAGACAGCCCGGCGGTAGAAAGCTCAATCAGCATCACCAAAGCGCCAGCGACGATTGTGATCGATAGCAAGACGAAAGTCTTCGGCACGACAGATCCCGCATTAACGGCAGTGGTGGGAGGAACCGTCAACGGCGACAGTCTGGCATACACATTAGACCGGGCTGACGGCGAAACCGTAGGAACCTATGCGATTACAGCAGCAGTGAAAGCGGAAGAAAACCCGAATTACAGCATTACCGTTACAGAAAACAGCTTAAGCATCACCCCGGCAACGGGCAATGTAGCAACAGCACCAGCGGTAACAGCCGTTTATGACGGAAAAGGCCATGTACTGACCCCGGGCGCCAGCATTGAAGGATCAACTCCGATGTACAGCGTAAACGGCGGAACAACATGGACTGAAACAGCACCAAGCTATACCGATGTGGGAGTATACCCTGTATTAGTGAAGGTAACCAATCCGAACTATGCAGACAGCCCGGCGGTAGAAAGCTCAATCAGCATCACCAAAGCGCCAGCGACGATTGTGATCGATAGCAAGACGAAAGTCTTCGGCACGACAGATCCCGCATTAACGGCAGTGGTGGGAGGAACCGTCAACGGCGACAGTCTGGCATACACATTAGACCGGGCTGACGGCGAAACCGTAGGAACCTATGCGATTACAGCAGCAGTGAAAGCGGAAGAAAACCCGAATTACAGCATTACCGTTACAGAAAACAGCTTAAGCATCACCCCGGCAACGGGCAATGTAGCAACAGCACCAGCGGTAACAGCCGTTTATGACGGAAAAGGCCATGTACTGACCCCGGGCGCCAGCATTGAAGGATCAACTCCGATGTACAGCGTAAACGGCGGAACAACATGGACTGAAACAGCACCAAGCTATACCGATGTGGGAGTATACCCTGTATTAGTGAAGGTAACCAATCCGAACTATGCAGACAGCCCGGCGGTAGAAAGCTCAATCAGCATCACCAAAGCGCCAGCGACGATTGTGATCGATAGCAAGACGAAAGTCTTCGGCACGACAGATCCCGCATTAACGGCAGTGGTGGGAGGAACCGTCAACGGCGACAGTCTGGCATACACATTAGACCGGGCTGACGGCGAAACCGTAGGAACCTATGCGATTACAGCAGCAGTGAAAGCGGAAGAAAACCCGAATTACAGCATTACCGTTACAGAAAACAGCTTAAGCATCACCCCGGCAACGGGCAATGTAGCAACAGCACCAGCGGTAACAGCCGTTTATGACGGAAAAGGCCATGTACTGACCCCGGGCGCCAGCATTGAAGGATCAACTCCGATGTACAGCGTAAACGGCGGAACAACATGGACTGAAACAGCACCAAGCTATACCGATGTGGGAGTATATCCTGTATTAGTGAAGGTAACCAATCCGAACTATGCAGACAGCCCGGCGGTAGAAAGCTCAATCAGCATCACCAAAGCGCCAGCGACGATTGTGATCGATAGCAAGACGAAAGTCTTCGGCACGACAGATCCCGCATTAACGGCAGTGGTGGGAGGAATTGTCAACGGCGACAGTCTGGCATACACATTAGACCGGGCTGACGGCGAAACCGTAGGAACCTATGCGATTACAGCAGCAGTGAAAGCGGAAGAAAACCCGAATTACAGCATTACCGTTACAGAAAACAGCTTAAGCATCACCCCGGCAACGGGCAATGTAGCAACAGCACCAGCGGTAACAGCCGTTTATGACGGAAAAGGCCATGTACTGACCCCGGGCGCCAGCATTGAAGGATCAACTCCGATGTACAGCGTAAACGGCGGAACAACATGGACTGAAACAGCACCAAGCTATACCGATGTGGGAGTATATCCTGTATTAGTGAAGGTAACCAATCCGAACTATGCAGACAGCCCGGCGGTAGAAAGCTCAATCAGCATCACCAAAGCGCCAGCGACGATTGTGATCGATAGCAAGACGAAAGTCTTCGGCACGACAGATCCCGCATTAACGGCAGTGGTGGGAGGAATTGTCAACGGCGACAGCCTGGCATACACATTAGACCGGGCTGACGGCGAAACCGTAGGAACCTATGCGATTACAGCAGCAGTGAAAGCGGAAGAAAACCCGAATTACAGCATTACCGTTACAGAAAACAGCTTAAGCATCACCCCGGCAACGGGCAATGTAGCAACAGCACCAGCGGTAACAGCCGTTTATGACGGAAAAGGCCATGTACTGACCCCGGGCGCCAGCATTGAAGGATCAACTCCGATGTACAGCGTAAACGGCGGAACAACATGGACTGAAACAGCACCAAGCTATACCGATGTGGGAGTATACCCTGTATTAGTGAAGGTAACCAATCCGAACTATGCAGACAGCCCGGCGGTAGAAAGCTCAATCAGCATCACCAAAGCGCCAGCGACGATTGTGATCGATAGCAAGACGAAAGTCTTCGGCACGACAGATCCCGCATTAACGGCAGTGGTGGGAGGAACCGTCAACGGCGACAGTCTGGCATACACATTAGACCGGGCTGACGGCGAAACCGTAGGAACCTATGCGATTACAGCAGCAGTGAAAGCGGAAGAAAACCCGAATTACAGCATTACCGTTACAGAAAACAGCTTAAGCATCACCCCGGCAACGGGCAATGTAGCAACAGCACCAGCGGTAACAGCCGTTTATGACGGAAAAGGCCATGTACTGACCCCGGGCGCCAGCATTGAAGGATCAACTCCGATGTACAGCGTAAACGGCGGAACAACATGGACTGAAACAGCACCAAGCTATACCGATGTGGGAGTATATCCTGTATTAGTGAAGGTAACCAATCCGAACTATGCAGACAGCCCGGCGGTAGAAAGCTCAATCAGCATCACCAAAGCGCCAGCGACGATTGTGATCGATAGCAAGACGAAAGTCTTCGGCACGACAGATCCCGCATTAACGGCAGTGGTGGGAGGAACCGTCAACGGCGACAGTCTGGCATACACATTAGACCGGGCTGACGGCGAAACCGTAGGAACCTATGCGATTACAGCAGCAGTGAAAGCGGAAGAAAACCCGAATTACAGCATTACCGTTACAGAAAACAGCTTAAGCATCACCCCGGCAACGGGCAATGTAGCAACAGCACCAGCGGTAACAGCCGTTTATGACGGAAAAGGCCATGTACTGACCCCGGGCGCCAGCATTGAAGGATCAACTCCGATGTACAGCGTAAACGGCGGAACAACATGGACTGAAACAGCACCAAGCTATACCGATGTGGGAGTATATCCTGTATTAGTGAAGGTAACCAATCCGAACTATGCAGACAGCCCGGCGGTAGAAAGCTCAATCAGCATCACCAAAGCGCCAGCGACGATTGTGATCGATAGCAAGACGAAAGTCTTCGGCACGACAGATCCCGCATTAACGGCAGTGGTGGGAGGAATTGTCAACGGCGACAGTCTGGCATACACATTAGACCGGGCTGACGGCGAAACCGTAGGAACCTATGCGATTACAGCAGCAGTGAAAGCGGAAGAAAACCCGAATTACAGCATTACCGTTACAGAAAACAGCTTAAGCATCACCCCGGCAACGGGCAATGTAGCAACAGCACCAGCGGTAACAGCCGTTTATGACGGAAAAGGCCATGTACTGACCCCGGGCGCCAGCATTGAAGGATCAACTCCGATGTACAGCGTAAACGGCGGAACAACATGGACTGAAACAGCACCAAGCTATACCGATGTGGGAGTATATCCTGTATTAGTGAAGGTAACCAATCCGAACTATGCAGACAGCCCGGCGGTAGAAAGCTCAATCAGCATCACCAAAGCGCCAGCGACGATTGTGATCGATAGCAAGACGAAAGTCTTCGGCACGACAGATCCCGCATTAACGGCAGTGGTGGGAGGAATTGTCAACGGCGACAGCCTGGCATACACATTAGACCGGGCTGACGGCGAAACCGTAGGAACCTATGCGATTACAGCAGCAGTGAAAGCGGAAGAAAACCCGAATTACAGCATTACCGTTACAGAAAACAGCTTAAGCATCACCCCGGCAACGGGCAATGTAGCAACAGCACCAGCGGTAACAGCCGTTTATGACGGAAAAGGCCATGTACTGACCCCGGGCGCCAGCATTGAAGGATCAACTCCGATGTACAGCGTAAACGGCGGAACAACATGGACTGAAACAGCACCAAGCTATACCGATGTGGGAGTATATCCTGTATTAGTGAAGGTAACCAATCCGAACTATGCAGACAGCCCGGCGGTAGAAAGCTCAATCAGCATCACCAAAGCGCCAGCGACGATTGTGATCGATAGCAAGACGAAAGTCTTCGGCACGACAGATCCCGCATTAACGGCAGTGGTGGGAGGAATTGTCAACGGCGACAGTCTGGCATACACATTAGACCGGGCTGACGGCGAAACCGTAGGAACCTATGCGATTACAGCAGCAGTGAAAGCGGAAGAAAACCCGAATTACAGCATTACCGTTACAGAAAACAGCTTAAGCATCACCCCGGCAACGGGCAATGTAGCAACAGCACCAGCGGTAACAGCCGTTTATGACGGAAAAGGCCATGTACTGACCCCGGGCGCCAGCATTGAAGGATCAACTCCGATGTACAGCGTAAACGGCGGAACAACATGGACTGAAACAGCACCAAGCTATACCGATGTGGGAGTATATCCTGTATTAGTGAAGGTAACCAATCCGAACTATGCAGACAGCCCGGCGGTAGAAAGCTCAATCAGCATCACCAAAGCGCCAGCGACGATTGTGATCGATAGCAAGACGAAAGTCTTCGGCACGACAGATCCCGCATTAACGGCAGTGGTGGGAGGAATTGTCAACGGCGACAGCCTGGCATACACATTAGACCGGGCTGACGGCGAAACCGTAGGAACCTATGCGATTACAGCAGCAGTGAAAGCGGAAGAAAACCCGAATTACAGCATTACCGTTACAGAAAACAGCTTAAGCATCACCCCGGCAACGGGCAATGTAGCAACAGCACCAGCGGTAACAGCCGTTTATGACGGAAAAGGCCATGTACTGACCCCGGGCGCCAGCATTGAAGGATCAACTCCGATGTACAGCGTAAACGGCGGAACAACATGGACTGAAACAGCACCAAGCTATACCGATGTGGGAGTATACCCTGTATTAGTGAAGGTAACCAATCCGAACTATGCAGACAGCCCGGCGGTAGAAAGCTCAATCAGCATCACCAAAGCGCCAGCGACG